>NZ_JBTRXV010000001.1:0-317594 GCF_054608695.1 Thiomonas sp. | reverse complement strand
CCGAACGGCAGGAGATCGCTTCGAGGGCGACCCGGTTGGCGGCGGACAGTGCCGAACCGGCAGCGGTGTCATGACCGCCGTTCCTGCCGATTCGAAGCCCATCGCAGCCAGCTCGGCGCTGACAGAAGTGCTGGGCGCCCTGAGCCGGCGCTACCAGGCCCAACGCGAGGCCGACCCGGAATACCGGGATCTCTGGGATGCCTGCCAGGACGGTGGCCGGACACGGGCGGTGCTGGAGGCCGAGCGCAAGATGCGGACCATCGCCCTGGACCTGCTGAAGCTCCTGGGCCAAGACGACGGTCGGCCAGCGGACGCCGACCTGCTGGCGGTGGTCTATGGACTGCCGCTGGCCTTCCGGTTGCTGAAACAGGAAATCCAGGAACAGGAAGGCTTGGAGTGCTGCGCGGACAAGGCACGACTGGTGCTCCGGAAATTCCTGGCCGAACGGCTGGGCGTCTAGCCACTAAGGAAAAACTCGGGCCAAATCCTTTCCTTGGAGGAAAGCGAAGGAAAGGTTGGCGACCATTTGCCGGCGCCGCCCCTAAACGGTTCGACCCGTCAAACGGCCTTGAATCCCTTACGGCGCTGGGCTATTTCGGTAAACCGCCGGGCTTCAGCGAAATCCTTATTCCGCAGCGCTTCCACCGCCGATCGCATCGCCGGATCCTTGGTTTGAGCGAGGTGCAGATCGGTTTCGGCCTCGAGCTTCTCCCCGGCGTAGGCGTTGATGGCGCGTAGTCCTTGGATGAAGTCCTTGCGATTGGCCCTGTAGTTGTCAAGATTCAGCCCCGCCTCGGCAAACCGTTTGCGGTAATAAACCAAGTAAGCTGGCGTAAGCAGGATTTTACCCGTCTTCGGCTCTTCCAGGAACCGGTCCTTGACCGGTACCGCCGCCATGGGATCCAGAGCGTCCATCTGTTTGATCATCTGTTCCGCCCGCTCCTGCGGGATGTCGGCTTTCAATAGAATTTCAAGAATGGTGTCCATGATCTGTACTCCTAATACAAACGGGAAACAAAGCGTATCGGGTAGCCTGGCCAATACCGCCACAAGCCGATCTCCGTACGAGAAAAGTCGTATTAGCCAGCGTGCTAGCGCGACCCAACTAAACCGTTTTTTTCAGAGATGTGGCCTAATCCGGCAAAGCGCGACTCACGGGAGCCCTAAAGATTCCCGTCCCCTTTGGTCAAAAGCGAAAGAAAGTCCCAGCGCACATTGGTTTTGCCCACCGCTCTCTGAAGGCTGCTCGTGCTCCCGAAGTGGATGGATGCCGAAGTAGGAACGCCGCCGCCTTAGCGTTAGGACTACTCTAGCAGGAGACGCCGCTATATTCCGGTACCAGGCCACTTTGATTGGAGGTTACCGTGCTGTACTCACTGGATGTTTCTCCCTGGATGCTTGAGGAGCTTTGCAAGGGGTGGTCCCGCGAAGAAATTCTGGAAGGGATCCCCTACTTCGAACAGGCGGCCGCAACTGATAGTTATTATCTGTTCCACGTACAAGTCCTACGGGATGAATTAGGTTTTCGTGACTAGCTTGCTCATTATTAGGCCCCGTCTTTCGGGGCCTTTTCTTCAGTCAGGCGATCTTAAACGCCTTCCGGCGCTGAGACACTTCCAGGAGTCTCCTGGCTTCGGCGAAATCCTTATTCCGGAAAGCGGCCAGGGACTCGATCATCGCCTGATCTTTCGTCTGGGCGAGACGGCGATCGGTTTCAGCCTCAAGCTTCGCCCAGGCATGGGCATTGACGGCACGGAGACCTTTGATGAAATCTTTACGATTGGACCGATAATTGTCGAGGTTCAGCCCGGCTTCGGCGAAGCGTTTACGGTAATACGCCAGGTATTCAGGCGTGAGCAGGATCTTGCCGGTCTCCGGATCCTCATGAAACCGATTTTTGACCGGTACGGCTCCCAAGGGGTCTAGGGCCTTCAACCGTTCAGCCAACCGCTCAGCCCTTTCAGGGGAGAGACCGGCTTCCAGGAAGATGCCAATAGATGCGGATGTGGCCATGTACTGTTCTCCTAATAGGGACGGTTAGCAGTGTAATATTGCGGGACGCTACCTAGTCTGGCAAAGAGCAATACAAGCGCTGCAGATTTACTGTTTCCAATATGCAAAGTATAGCAGGAATCGGAGCATCATGTCGACCGGGAAACGACCCAGCCGCTACGAAGCCACCGAAGGCGGACGCCTTGGATGGACTGCCGGTTCTCCTGGCGCTATAATTTGCCTATACCAAAAGTGAGGCTATCCCCTTGAAAATCGTCAGCAGCTACAAGGATTACTACGACAGCCTGATGGATCCATCCGATCGGGATCGGATCTTCCTGTGCAGCACCCGGCCGGCGGACGCCGCTCAGAGCGCGTTACTGGCCCGGATCCAGGCCGATCATCCCAGGAAGGCCGTCGCGGTACGGTATCAGCGGGAAGCAGGCCCGGAGTGGGGCTGGTTAGTGCCCAGGATCCTCGTATTCTGCGGGCAGGTCTACCCCGCCTGGCAACTGGAGGAAACGCTTACCGGCAATTACGCGCGCTGGCGCCGGACGGCCCCGAAGCTACCCGCGGCCTTGATCGCCTTGGACGGCACGGTCGTTTGGACCCCGGAACAACTGGATTCCCTGCTGGAAAAGCTGCACCGGCTGGACACCGTGCTGCGCTTGGGCACCCGACTGGGCTTTGAGCTTGGCTGGCACTCTCGCGCGGAGCGGACGGCCGAGCCACGGGCCGGATTGGCTGACTGGCTGGCATCCGGGTCCGCTCGCCATCTGCCGGAACTGGTCATGGCCGGCATCACCAGCAGCTGGATCCCCGCGCAGGAGGACACACGCCGACATCAGACGCGGAAAACGGTGTTCACGCTCAACCCGGAATTGCGAGAGATCCAGTTCTACAAACGGCTGGATCCGCAAACCGCCTACCAGGAGCTCGAGCGCTACCTCTTTGACGTCATGACCGAATCCCGGCTGCCCATGGCGGCGCTCAGTGACCGGGAACAGGTTCAGCGAAAGGGCTTCGACGCCCAATACGGTTTCCGGACCAGGCCCCACGGCTGACCGGCAGTCCCGTGCGGGATGGCGACCACTCCCGCCGGCGGCCTAAACGAGGCCGCCGCAGCGCCGGATGGACCAGAATGTCCGGAGCAGCATGCTCTTGGCGGCAAGCCCGGCCCTGGCCGCAGATGTTCTTGCGCCAACGGCAGCAATCCGGCCTGGGGATCTGTCCAGGTCAGTGCCCGGAAAGAAGGCGGCCCGGACCGAGGTCGGAGGCCGCCAGAAAATCGTCAATGCCGGGGACCGTCCGGGACGAATAAGGGGAGCAGAAACCGTGAGAATGGAAAGTTCGCCGTCTGCCGGACAGGTTCGCCAAAACTCGGCGTCTGGTTCTCCGCCCGCCGGATGGGCACGACGACCAGTTGCGCCCGGCCCTGAACCGCGCCTTCGACCACCAGAACCTCCTGGCGGTCGGCCGCCTGGCTGGGCGCCGCCTCTCGCTGGGCGCTACTCCAGCCGGTACTGCCGAACATTGCGAGCACCAAGGGCGAGCCGTCGTGGTCGGCACTGATCCGGGCCACCAGCCGTGGCAGGGATTCCGCCAACTGCGCCTTATGCTCCAGGTCCAAAACCCGCAGCCGAGCCACTGTTCCGTCCTGGAAAAAGAGGAACAGCGTAGGATCGATATCCCCCTGCTCCGTGATCTCCTTCTGGCACGCCTCGAGCCAACCGTTGGCCATCTCCTCCAGATTCGGCATTCGACTCCTCCTTTGAAAAACAAGACCTACCACGTATAGCGCCCAGTCGCCGATCAGGGACGGCTCTGCCCGGCTCCGGCTAGGCCAACCGCAAGGGCTCCGACCGTTCCAGGCTGGCGGGCGGCAACCCGCTTTTCGTTTCTATAAACTGATAGTATACTATAAATTACATTTACTCAAAATGGCTCGCTCATGGCCCAATTTCAGTTTCCGCGCGATACCGCCTACCCGATCGTCCACCTCGTCGCCTCCTGCGCGGGGACCCCGGGCGGCGTCGGCGATATGGCCCTGCGCCTGGACATTTCCGCCACGGAAGTCCGGCTGACGGCCAACAACGGTGCCCTGCGACTATCGGCTCTGCTGCCGGACGTCCAGGTCCTGGCCGACGCGAAGACCCCCCTGCCCTGCGCAATCCACATTCCGGCCGAGAAGCTGGTATCCGTGCTGAAACCGATTCCGAAGGGTACCGAGGTCAAGGCCGCTCTGGAACCAGGCAAGCTGGCGCTCCGCGCCGGAAAATCGAAGTTCTCCCTGACGGTCTTGTCGGACAACCACCCCGCCCTGGAACCCAGGAAGGCCGATTCCGTCGCGTCAGGGGCGGTAGCCGTCCTGCCCGGCGCCCAACTGGCCAGGCACCTGGAACAGGTCCTGGTTTCGGCCGGTAAACAGGATGCGCGCGCCATCCTGAACGGCGTTTATCTCGAACTCCTGCAGAATCCGGATGGCTACCGGATGACGGCTTCCGACGGCCGTCGGCTGGCCCACGTCGAAGTCGAACTGCCGCAGGGATCAATTTCCAGGGAGGACGCCTGCATCCTGCCGGTCACGAATCTCGCCACGCTCATCAAGGCGGCCGGCAGCGCTGAAACGGTCGAATGCCTGCTGGACGAACATGGCCTGCGGCTACGGACGCCGAGCTTGCTGCTGGAAACCAACCGGATCGATGGCGAATATCTGGCCTACGAACGGGCGCTCCCCCACCGGGATGCCGGATCCCTGGAGCTGGACTCCGCGGAATTCCTGGACTGCCTGAAGCAGGTGGCCCCGCTGACGAATCCGGACGCCCCCAGCCTGCAGCTGACAACCGACGGTGACACCCTGACCATCCGGTCCCGCCCGGGAGCGGTCTCCGCTCAGGAGGAAGCCGTGGCCGAGATGACGGTAACGCCGGCCGTAGGAAATCCGGAAGTGTGCCCCCCCGGGGAACCCAGGGACGCGTGTCCCCTGGAATTGGGGGTGCTGCTGAACCGGGACTATCTGCTCGACTCCGGCAAGGTTCTGTCTCCCGGCCGTTGGCGGGTTTACTACCGGGACGCCTCGAGCGCGGTGGAACTTACGGACGGGGAGACCCGGTACATCGTCATGGCCATGCGTCAGTGATAGAAGGATTTGCATGAAACCTGAATTATCCGGCTCCCTGGAGCGCCCCTTGCTGGAAGTCCAGATCCTGGATGACCGGATTCATCAGTGGGGCCTGCCTCAGTATCAGACAACCGGTTCCGCCGGCATGGACCTGCGGGCCTGCTTGGCGGAGACCCTGATCCTGGCACCCAACGACACCTGCCTCGTGTGTTCAGGGATCGCCATCCACATTGGCGATCCTTTTCTGATGGCCATGATCGTGCCCCGTTCTGGCCTGGGATCGCGCGGGCTGGTGCTCGGAAACCTGACGGGCATCGTCGATGCCGACTACCAGGGCGAAATCCGGATTCCATTGTGGAACCGCTCTTCGGAACCGATTACCGTCCAGCCCGGAGACCGGGTGGCTCAACTCATCCTGGCGCCGATCGTGCGCGCCCAGTTGCGGATCGTATCGGAGTTCGTGGCGTCAGGCCGAGGCGCCGGCGGTTTCGGCAGCACGGGACATGCCTGATCCGCAGTAAGCACAAACCGCGATTCAGGCCAGTGAAAACCCTGCCCGGCGGACTTTGACCGCCTGGAGTTTATCGTCTTCTCGCAAAGCGGCCTTGAACTCGTCAGGGGTTCCCGACAGCTTTGGTTCGGTAAATTCAATTTACAGTATAGCGGAAACCCGATAACGATTCCAGCCGCCTCGACCCCGGTAACCAGAACGCGGGCGCTCCAGGGGGCCGGCGAACGGAGCACGATGCCTATACTGGTGCCGGATTTCTCGAGCCGGCCTTTTTTGAGGAGTTGCTCCATGTCGGTAAATTGCCCCGTATGCGGCACCATTGGCAAGAAACTGCTGGCCATCCAGGCGGAAGGCACTTTCCAGGTAAACGAGTCCGGTTTCGGCGCCGGACCGGTACTAGGCCCTGGCGGCATCGGAATTGGGATGATGGGGGCGGATCTGTCAGGGACCGTGTCCAGCCAGTTGGCCGAAGATCTGCAACCTCCGGAAGACCCCGCCGAGGAGGTGAACTGGCGCCCCGCCGTGGTCGGTGTCTCGGCCGCAGGATTCTTCGGCTTTGTCCTTTCCGCGCTGACGCATCCCAGCCTGTGGGCCGTCCTCTCGCTGGGAATCGGCACGGTCATTGGAGGACTTTTCCTGTGGGCGTCAGTGGCTGGAAGCCGAGAACCGCTGGCGAGGCAAAAGGCCGACGCCACCAACCTGTACCGGAAGGCGCTCCGGGTGTATCCACGCCTGCGGTACTGCGGCCACTGCAGCCTGGTATTCGACGAACAGACGGGAGCCCACGACGACGCCTCTCCGGCTGGTATCGAGCGCTTGATCCGGAAGGCGGGCTGACGCTGCTTGCCGCAGTAAGGGTCATCCGGATCCTGGCCTCGTCGAGCTTCCGGAGAAACCGGCTGGCGGAAACTCCTGCTTGGACCGTCACCCGACTCCGCAGAAGAAAACCGGCCATTAGGCCGGTTACGAATCAGAAGTTCCAGACGGCTTTCGCCTGGTCCGGGCCGGCGTTGACGAAGGTTTCGCCCATATAATGCAGGAGGCCGGCCCCCATGAACACCGAAAACCAGGTGGCGGGCAACCGGACTTTCTGTTCGCCCAGCGTGTACCCAGTTTCCGGCGAAAGCCGAGCTTTCAAGACCTGGATGCCGCCTATATCCTCGATGGGGCCCACACTGGCCCAACCTTCTTCCACATCCAAATCGGTATACCGCCAGCAACGGCCGTTCCGGTGCTGGACCCATTCCACTGCATCGACGTCCGGCGCCTCGGCCCCGTAACGCGCACGGATACCGGCCGCAAACTGGGTTTTCATCAACCAGGCCGCAAGCGTGATGAACTCCTGAAGGGGCCTAGGTTCGCCATCCGGATGGCCTACCAGCACAAGAGGCGCGTTCGACCATCGTTGCGTCAACAGAACCCGATAGGCGTCTTTCGCGCCGGGTCCGGGAGCGTCGTGTTCCGCCTCCAGTACCCCTGCGGCCCCAATGTGCTGGCCAACCACCGTGGCCCACAGAAACAGGGGTTGCTGTACCGCTTTCAGACGCCGGGCCTGCTTCTCCGCCTGGGCCTGTTCCGGGGCATGATCTGTCCTATTTCGTCCATGTGCCATGAGATCTCTCCTGAATATCCTGCCCAGTATAGGCTTCGGCCATTGCTTCCGGTTTAGCATTACTTCTGCTATAATGAAATTCGCATATTGCAAACCGGAGCCCCATGTCCATTCCGGATCTCTTCCGCCGCAAAGGAAACGCCCGCATGTCCCAGTCGTCCCCCCTGTCCTCCACGCCCGTCAAGCTCGGTCTCATCGGCGCCGCCGTGGCCGCCATCCTAGCCGCCACGGCGCTGTCCGTCACCACCATCGGGCCGGGCCAACGCGGCGTGCTGATGGACTTCGGCGCCGTCCAGCCAGGCGTCCTGGACCCCGGTATCCACGTGCTGATTCCGGTCATGCAGAGCGTGGCCAAGATCGATGTCCGGGTCCAGAAATATTCCGTGCCGGAAACGGCCGCGTCCAAGGACCTGCAGGACGTCGAGACCACTGCGGCCATCAACTGGCATATCCTGCCGCAGGA
The DNA here is from genome assembly GCF_054608695.1 of Thiomonas sp. Lineage (NCBI taxonomy): Bacteria > Pseudomonadati > Pseudomonadota > Betaproteobacteria > Burkholderiales > Thiomonas > Thiomonas sp. The sequence goes on along the minus strand of NZ_JBTRXV010000001.1, from coordinate 309,895 downwards.
CTCGGAATGGGTCTATCAGCATCTCGGCCGCGAAAAAGCCGTGGAGCAGAACATCCTGGCCCCGGACGTCGCCAACGCGGTCAAGGCGGTTACCGCCAAGTACAACGCGGAAGACCTGATCGTACACCGGGACCAGGTGCGCGCCGGCATCGAGACCATGGTCAAACAGAACCTGCTCCCCTACCACATCGTGGTGGACAGCGTGAACATCACCAATTTCTCGTTCTCCCCGGAATTCTCCGCCGCCATCGAGCGCAAGCAGGTCGCCCAGCAAAAGGCCCTGCAGGCGACGTACGAGCTCCAGCGCGCGACCGTTCAGGCCAAGCAAAAGGTGGTAACCGCCACCGCCGAAGCCGAAGCCATGAAACTGAAGGAAGTCTCGGTGACCCCCGAACTCATCCAGTGGGAAGCCGTCCAGAAGTGGAACGGACGCCTCCCCCGGATCCTGGCCGGCGGGAAGATGCCCTTCATCATGGCGTTGCCCAAAAGCGCCGTCAGCGTCTCACCGGCCCGCAAGGGAGCGGCCAAATGACCCGTGCCGATGATACCCGCGGCTGGCAAGGCCTGGGCGCCGGCCTGGGGGTGCCCTTTCTTCCTCTTGGTGGACCACCTGCATGGAAACAAGCAATGATCCGTGCCGCAGACCAGGCCGCCGCCGAAGATGCCCATTGAAAAACCGGACATGGCCACCCAACCGTTGTTGCTTCCCGATGCCGAACCATCCGTAATCCAGCCGAGACCTCGCCCGAGCTCTCCGCTGGAACGGGAAATCGCCGGCCTGAATCCGGAGCAGCAGGCCATCGTCACGGCCCCCTTGACGGAGAACCTCGCCATCCTGGCCGGGGCCGGTACCGGTAAAACCCGGGTGCTGACGTACCGGATCGCCTGGCTGATCGCCCAGGGAGCCGATCCGGCGAAGATCCTGGCGCTGACCTTCACCAACAAGGCCGCCCGCGAGATCCAGGAACGGTTGCGCCACCTGCTGCCGAACCGGAACAAGGGGCTGCGTACCGGAACCTTCCACGGCATCGGCCTGCGCTGGTTGAAGCAGTACGGCGGCGTGCTGGGCCTCTCCCGGAATCTGCAGTGCCTGGACGATGATGACGTTCTCGCCCTGATCCGCAGGCTCATGAAGCTGGATTCCCACTGGCGCCTGAACCACATCAAGCCGGAGGAAGTCCGTCCGGCGCTCTCCCACTGGAAAGAGCGCTGCTATCGGTACGGAATGGTCCATCAGGTTTGGCCCGGCCTGAGCCCGACCGGAGGTTTCGAACCCGCCGCCCAGGCGGACGGGCCTCCCGCCCCGCTCCCCTTGCTGGACCTGTATCTGCGCTACGAGGCGGAGAAAGCCCGCAACGCCGTGCTGGATTTCGACGACCTGATGCTGGTCCCCAACCGGCTGTTCGCGGAATATGCCGAAGCCCGGGAAGCCGTACGCCAGGCCTATGACTTCGTGCTGGCCGACGAATTCCAGGACACCGATCCCTGGCAGTATCAACTGCTGGAGACCATCAGCCAGGACTGGAAAAAGGCGCGCACGACCGTCGTCGGAGACGATGACCAGAGCCTCTACTCCTGGCGCGGTGCCAGTCCCGACATCCTGCCCCGGTTCATCGCGGCCAGCCACGCCTGTCTGCACCGGCTGGAGGAGAACTACCGGTGTGGCGGAGCCATCCTGGAGGCGGCCAACGCCGTCATCGATCGGAACCTCGACCGCCTGGGCAAGACCCTGTGGACCCGCTGCCCCGACCGGACCCCCATCACCTTCGAAGTCTACCAGGATAGCCGGGAGGAGGCCCGCCGCATCACCCAACGGGTCCAGTCCCTGCGGCAGCAGGGTGTTTCCCCGGCGGAAATCGTCGTGCTCTACCGGAAAAACCGGTTTTCGAGCGACCTCGAAGCAGCCCTGCTGAAAAGCGGCATTCCCTACCGGGTGTACGGCGGCACGGATTTCTACCGGCGCCAGGAGATCAAGGACGCCTTGGCCTACCTGCGGCTGATCGCCCATCCGGAAGACGACCTGGCCCTGCGCCGGGTCATCAATGTGCCGCCGCGCGGCATCGGAACGGCCAAACTGGGCAAGCTGGCGGATCGCGCCCGGTATTGGGGTTGCAGCCTGTTCGACGCCGCGCGGGGCCTCGGCGACGACAAGCTCCGGCCCTTCGTCCAGATGGTGTCCGACTGGCGCCCCGCCTGGTCCGGCCGCGATCTCGCCGCCCTGCTGAAGATCGTCCTGGATGAAACCCGGCTACGGCAGTGGTATGCCACGGAACAGAGCAATCTCGAAAAAGGCGAGGCGCAGGCCGAACGGCTGGGAACCCTGCTGGAATCCGCAGCCGAATTCGAAGACCGCTGGCTGGCGGATTCCGACCGGGCGCCGAACGCCGACCTGCTCGCGGACTTCCTGGCGGAAACCGTCCTGGAGGCGGACGCCACTGCGGGCAAGGACACGCCGGCGGTCAGCCTGATGACCATTCATCGGGCGAAAGGCCTGGAGTTCCAGGTGGTGTTCATCGTCGCGCTGGAGGATGGCGAATTTCCGTCCCCGAAAGCGCCCATCGAAGAAGAACGCCGCCTCTTCCATGTGGCCATCACCCGAGCCAAGCGGCACCTGTTCCTGTCGCGAGCCAAGCGCCGGTTTCAGTTTGGCCGGCTGGGCGATCCGGTCGCGGCGTCCGAATTCCTGCGGGATCTGCCCAAGGGCCTGCTGGTGTTCCCGCAACGGCTCACCGTGGCCGCCTGACCGCTACCCGGCGCATAGGTCGGCACCGGAACAACGGACGCTATACTTCCGACACCAAACCCGGCCATCCGGCCGTGTACCGATGGTGACCACCACCCTTACGGGAGAACTTCCATGCCAAAAGCACTCATCTACTTTCTGACCGCCCTGCTCGGGGTCAACCCTGTCTGGCAGCAATGGCCCGGGTTCCAGGGCTTCACCACGCAAGCGCTGGCCGCCTCGCAGATCCTGAGCGAAAACCACTACGACTACCTGATCTTCACCTGGGTGACGGCCTATGCGCTGGCCAACCTGATGGTCTGGGGAGCGTTCGGCGCCATACAGATGCTCAATGACGGCCGGATGTCGGCCTGGGGCTGGGTACCAGACCACCGTGGCCGCCGGCCGGAATCCGGAGCCGACGACAAGGGAGCCAAGGCGGTCCAGGCCTGAGTCTCGCCGCCATCAAGGGAGCAGCCTCAGGGGCTGCTCCGCTGCTTGTCACTGAAGGAGCTTTGTCATGGTTACTCATCACCCCCGACCCGTCCTTTTCGGCCTCAGCCTGCTGACTCTGCTGACGGCTACCGCCTGGGCCAACCTACCGGTCGGGCCCAGGCAGGCGGGGGCGCCCGCCACCGCCCCGTTCGCGACCAAATGCCCCGCTCCCATCACGCCGGCCGCATTCCAGGAAGACCTGCAGACCACCGTCTGCCAAACCGGCGATGCCCAGCCGTTCTACCGGGAAGACCTGCGGTTGCCGATGGCCAAGGCCTTGCCCGAAGTGAAGGCCATCCTCGCCAGGAACCACTTCGACGTGGTCTTTTCCATGAACGTGCTGCACCGGATCGAGGCCAGACAAGCCACCTTGAAAATTCCGGATTTCAATCTCGGAAAATACGATGCAATCGTCAGCCTTTCCGTCTGCAATCCCTACGATTTCAGCCATCTGCTGAGCGCGGACTGGCAATCCACGACGCTCTGCCCCCGGACCGTCACCCTGGTTGGCAAGGGGGACTATACGAGGATCTCGTATGCCCGGCGCGCGGTGGAAGCGGTCCATACCCCGGCCTACAGCGCGGCTCGAGCCATCGATCAGCAGCTGATTTCGGCGCTAGGCCAGATCCCTGGAGCCATCCATCCATCGGTTGTCAAACCGGCCCGGTAATGCTCGGCGCTCCGGATACCGCGCACCACAGCTCCCGGGACCTCGGCTTCCGATCGGCGCCGGTAACGCCCGCGTTTGGGACGACCGGGACAGTGGAACGAACAGATGCGAAGGCCGCGAACCGGCTTCGCTGGTGGCTCGCCGGCCTGGGAGCGATCCTCGTCGGGGGGTTCGGCGCAAGGTATCCGAACGGCTTTTTTTATGGCCTGGAAATCAGTGTGGTGGGCGCCATCTGGCTCATTGGCGCCGGCGTCCTGGCACTGACGCCCGGCGAACTTCTGGCCGCCTTCCACGGGGGTTCGGCGATCCGGACCGATATCGCGGATCCCCTGCCCTATCCTGTGAAATACTTGGCGGGCTGGTCCAGCTTCCTCGCGATCTGGGCCGGCGGCAGCGCGTTCGTCGGCGCCGAAATGGCCCGCATGGCCCACAGCGAACCGGTGGAAATCCTGGTCGTTGCCGCCTATGCGTGGACGGCCGCCCTGCTGCTGATCTTGCTGGCCGGATGGCTCGTACCCGCCTGGCAACTTCGCAAGATCAATGGACAACGTCTGCTCGTCCGGCAACGGGAGGACGCCGCCCGGGTTGCGCGGCAGCGTGAAGCGGACGCTGCCATCATCCGGCTTCAGCGGATGATAGAGGAACAAAAGCATCGGCAACACGCCCTGCGCACGCGGGGGATGATTCGCTCGGAAACTCCGGTTTCGACGCAATTCCGGCCCTGGAACTTCTGATGGCCACGGCTTCGCCCATCGATTCCAGCCCGGAAACCCGCTTTGGCGGCCTGGAGTCCTGTGCCCTGCCCCGCCTCACGGTGGAGCTGGTGCCGGCCACGACGATCTGCAGCAATCTGCGCTCTATCCTGCCCCCGGAAGACTGGGACGGGATTCGTCGGCAGGCATACCAAAACGCCGGATACCGGTGCGAGATCTGCGCCGGAAAAGGTTCCAGCCATCCGGTGGAAGCCCATGAGCAGTGGACCTATGTCGAGCTGCCGATGCCCGCCGGACACACGGAATCCTGGCAGGTCCTGACCAGCATCTGGGCCTTATGCCCCGCTTGTCACGAGGTCAAGCACCTGGGTTTCGCCGAACAGAAAGGCAGGCTTCCGCAGGCCATGGCCTGGCTGGCCGCCATCAACGGCTGGAGCTTCGCCACGACGGTGGCCTACGCCCAGGAGGCATTTTCCACCTGGCGGCAACGCAGTCGACGGCCCTGGGGCCTCGATATCGGCTGGCTGGAAACCATCGGCTGGCATCCTCCGGTCCTCCGCTGGCCACCATCGATACGCGAAACATTCGACGTATCTTCCGTTCGCCCCTAATCCTGGAAATCTCATGCCCCTTCCCGATAAACCGACCAGCACCCGAACCCGACCGGCCCCCCGTGCGACCACGCCTTTCCCCGTCTGGGCCAAGGCGTCCTGGTCGGATTCCCCCCCGGCGACCCCCAGCCTGGATGACCTGCCGGTGCGGTTCTCCCTGGCCGTCTCCGAGCGGATCGGGCCACCATACCGTCAAGCCGTCATCCGTCATCAGGGCAATGAAACCTGGTTCTGGGCGCATGCCGTGCGGGCTTGGCTGGAGCGGCCGGAGGCCCGGCGCGGACCCGGAGAAGCCACCCGCCTACGGGTACTGAAGCCAAGCCACGGGGAGGCCTCCGTAACCCTGAAAGTCCGGCCATTGACGCAGCATCGTGAGATCCTGTGGACGTATGCCAGGCGCCATCAGCTCCGGTTCGAGGACGTGCTGCGGGAAGTCCTGGTCCACTATCTATTCCCGGATTCCAGGCGATAAACCGGTATGGACTCGAATGCCGATCCGTCTGTCGAGGATCTCTTCGACCAGGTTGAACCAGCCGGGCTGGAGCCGTCTGGGAGCCGGCCAGCGCCGGACCCTGTACCGGATGAAACCGGTCTATCCATCGGGGTCCGGCGAGCGGGAGAAGTCTGCCTGGCGGCCTTGACCCGGCTCCAGGAAATCGAGGACACCTTGCGCGAATTGCGCCAGCTGCTGCGGGAGGACCAGCCCAAGAAGGATGGCGTCGTGCTCCTGGAGTTGGCCGATTGCGGGAAGAAATGCCTGGGTTGCCCGCACGTCCGCTGGAAGCAATGGCGTTGGCATCCGCGGAACAAACGGCACCCCTGGCAGGCGCATCCGGTCCCCTTCCCACTCCGGAAACTACGCCGGACCGGAATCTTCGCCGCCAGCTTTCCGCTGGCCAGTTCCCGTATCCGTCAGGTCCTGGAGCTTTCCGCCGAGCGGGAACGCCTGGTGCGGAGGCTCCACGATCTGCGCCGGACGCTCGGTCCATTCGGGCCTCCCAAAGGGAGGTGAACCCGGGAAGAATACCGGGATTTACGAAAACCAGAACGGGGGTCGCGCCCCATGATGAAACCCCGTGGCCGACGAAGGCGGCTACGGGGTTTCTGGTTCACAGGCCCCATGATAAATCCACCCTTGAGCGCCACGATCACCGTTCGGGCGCGGTCTTCGCCCGCCCGGAAGACGGCCATATCTACCGGGGACGACCCGCGCCTTGCGGCGGTCCAGGCGCCGTATCGGCGGCCGGGGACGACCCTGGCGAAGGCACCGGTCCGGGGCCAGGAGCCGGGCCTCCTTTCGACGCGACGAACGGTGGCTTCGCCAGCGGCGAGACGGGGTAAGGACGGCCGGGGCGCTGGTGCCACAGGGGCGCCGAGAGATCCCAACGGGAGGTGGAAACGGGGGAGAACACCGGGATTTACGGAAACCCGATCGGGGGCCACGTCCCATGGTGGATAGGGGGCTCCTTCCTTGGGCTGGGTGCCCCCTATTCCGATAGGAACGCCCCATCATAAATTGCTTGGCCGGTGCCGCGAACGGCGGATTCCGTCAAGCTGGGCGGGGCCTAGCCAACGAACCGGGGCTGTCGTCGTGGGCCTCGTAGACCCCGCTGGCGGGCCAAAGCAACCGCCAAACGGGCGATGGGAATCCGGTCTCCGGCTGGACACTCCGGACGGAGCCCCGCTGGGCTGGTTCCGAGCCGGTGCCAGCCACGACGGCAAGACCATCCGGAGATGATCCGAAAGAGCGGGAGGTCGGGCGGGACCTGGCCCCAGGCGCGCCCAAGGTACCGGGAATGCCAGCGAGACTGGTCCTGGCCGGGCGTGTCCGGCCCAAGGCTTGGCTCCATGGCGCCTTCCGTGGCCGGGGGATACCGATGACAGCGCCTCCCAACGGGAGCCGGGCCGGGGACGAATATCGGGATTTACGGAAACCAGACTGGTGTTCACGCCCCATGATGCCCCGCAGGGGCTATTGGAACCGCCCCATCATAAATGCCGAACGGAGACCCAAAAGCCGACGAAACCCGCCGCCCAGGGGTATCGGCGCCGACCTATAAATGGAATCAGCGCGGGGTGCCCGGGCGGGCCATCCTATTTTCGGGAGCGGGATATCTCCCGGCGGGAAGCCTGGTTATCCAGTGCGGGGCCTGGAAACCTCGTGCCTATATTCAAGCATGGTGGTTAGACCACCACCCAGGACAACAAAAGGGGCAAGTAAATGGACAAGCAGACGATGGATGTGGGCAAGGTGATCAGCGGTCTCCAGGATAGTCTGGAAAACGGCATGATCGGAGAGAACCAGTGGGGCACCCATGGCGCCATCCTGGACCGCCCTGGCGGGCGAATCCTGGCCATCCGTAGCGGCTTGGCGAACGAGGTGTTCACCCCGCAGCAGGAACGGATGCTCGCCGGCTTTTACCTAGGCCGAAAGAAGGTCGGGGGGCAAGGCATTCGGTCCAGAGTCTATGCCTGGGATCGGATGCTGGCCGTGGAATCGCTCCGCGAGGAAGCGGAACTGGTCCAAAAGCAGACGAGATCCGATCTCATGAAGGCGCGTCGACAGCTTGAAAAAGTGCGCGCCGAGGAGCGTGCTGACAAGCACACGGCAGCCGTGTTGCAGGAAGCACTGGAACAGGCGCAGAAGATGCGCGCGGCGGCGCCGCAGGGGCCGATGTTCCCGCCACTCACTCGGAAGGGCGACAAGACACTGGCGGGCATCCCCACCTTGATGTGCTCGGATCTGCATTATGGCGAGGTCGTGGACGGAGCGCAGATCGGCGGGTTGAACACCTACGATATTGGAATCGCCAACAAACGGCTGGACCGCATGTTCCGCAGCACCGCAGACTTGTTGCTGACGCACCTGTCCGGCTCCACGTATGACGGCCTCGTGGTCGACCTTGGGGGGGACATGGTTTCCGGAGTCATCCATGAGGAACTGCAGCGGTCCAACGAGAAGGAGATCTTGGCCTGTTGCATCGAGCTCAGTCAGCATTTGGCCCGCGGCATCGCGCAGTTGGCCGCCGAGTTCCCGGTGGTGCATGTCGCTTGCGTCGTGGGTAATCATGGTCGCATGGAGCGCAAGCCCACCGCCAAGGGCAAAGTGCTCAACAATTTCGACTTCATGACGTACATTCTGGTCGCGCAAGAATTGAGCAAGGTCCCTAACGCCCATGTCCACATCTCTGACAGTGCCGATTACACCTACGAGCTATACGGCACCAGGTACCTTCTGACACACGGAGACCAGTTCAAGGGCGGCAGCGGCGTCGGCGGCATCTGGCCATCCCTGATGAAGGGCGACAATCGGAAACGCAAACGTTCGGGCATTGTAGGCCGTCCTTATGACTACGCGGTCATGGGTCACTTCCATCAGTACGGCATCATCAACAATGTGATCGTCAATGGGTCCTTGAAGGGCTACGATGAGTACGCTTACCTCAACAACTTTGACTTCCAGCGTGCCCAGCAGGCGCTCTGGATCACGCATCCCGAATACGGCATGACCTTCCAGATCCCGGTGTACGTGGACGACCCGAGCGAGATCCTGCAAAAAACGGCGTCCAGTGCCGGATTCGCCTTGGGTGCTTCCTCACGCTGATCAGATCATTTCCAGGCCCCGGAAAACCGGGGCCTTTTCCATGCCCAGGAGCGGCGTGAACCCCCACCCCGTACCTTACGGGGCTGCAGAGGTTTCCTGCGCTATCGCCAACGCCAACCGTGGGGATCTCGACCCCGGACTCCCAGGATCTTTCCTTTGCGGGGGAAGAACTGTATATTTAGACAGTGTTGCCGCACAGCCACAACTACTTGCGCGGAGAAGGATGGAGGTGTAAAATCCACCATCGTAGAACTGAACGCCACTAAAAGTTACGCCGCTAAAGACTCGAGGATCATATGCTGCCGGATACCATTGACTACACCCTGTTTGACCAGGACGCGCCGCCCACTACGGAGGCCCAGCTGGCGCGCAGGTTTTCATTCCCCCTGCTGCGCCAGATCGTGCTCGGCCAGGCCCCTACCCTGGACCAGATGCTGCTGCTCGGGGATTTTCTGGATTGCGCCGTATTTGTCGCCCACCCCAGCGACACGATGACGCGCCTGATCCAGGCGATTCAGCGGATGGTTCCCGGCGCCCTGCTGCGACTGAGCGTGCGCGCCCGGGACCTGCCGCTGGAAAGCGCGGCCTTGCTGGATTTGGATCCCAGCTGAGCCGTTGGCCACACCTAAAAAAGAAAGCCCGACGTGCGGGCTTTCTTAAACTGAGATGTTTCAATCTACATCCGTCGGATGAAGACTCCTCTCCTGTTAGTTTAACCGGTCCTTGGGGGGCACCGGCGCGTCGTTGGCGGTAGTTTCCGGGACCTCTTCCCCCAGGGCATCCAGCAGGCCCTGCAGATTCACCTTGGTGGGGATCAGCTTCCGGTTGGTGGCCTCCTCATAAAGCAGGATCAACAGATGCTGGACCTTGGGCTCGGCCCTGAACACGCTGGGATGCACGAACGCGCCCCACTCGGGGTCCCGCTGCATGAGATGCAACGCAGGCTCCAGGTAAACCGAAAGGCTATCTGGCTCCAGGTAGAAGTCGTCGACTCTGACGATATCCGCCGCGACCAGGATGGCCAGCCGCGGCACACCAAGAAACTTCGCGCAGCCGTCGATGACTTTTTCGGACAAGCCGGGGATGGGTTTGATGCCAGTGCGCAACTGGTGGATATACCCATAGGTCACGCCGATGGCCTCCGCCATTTCCTTCAGCTGCAGCCCACGCTCATTGGCGGCTTCGATCAGCCATGCCAGGAGCGTACAGCCCCGCAAGGTGACCTCCTCGTCAGTGATGCCGGCCGTCCAGCCGGTGCGCCGTTCCGTAGGGGTGACCTTCCGTTTCGTCCGTTCCTTACGAAGATCCTTTCCCGCGGCGAGCACTTCCGCAGCCAACTGCTCTGGTGTCTTCTTTATAATACTCATGGTGAACTCCTTAAAAATTAGACTATGGAACCGAAATATCATGGTCCGGGTTACGGGCCTGTTTTGTACTATACCGCAGCTTGCACCCTTTGTGAACAGTTTACTAACAGGCATTTCCAGACAGATCCTCAACCATTGGTGCACCGCATTGGCCGATAGTTCCCTAAAATATCAGTTCCTATATTACAGACAGGCCAAATTATGCGGGAAACCCCCGCCAAGGAGTGTGTCATGGAGGCAGTAATAGTCGGGCTCATGTTCGTCATCAGCTTCGGTATCTTGGGGGTGGCATTGTCCTACGGCGCCATCCTGATCTTCCGGGGGCTGGGCAACCGCCCAGTCCGTCATGCCACCTCCGCCCGGACCTCCGCCCCGGTAGCCCGCCGCGCCAATTCCGTTGGCGCCAACTACCGGGGTTGAGAACACCGCATCGCCCCGGCTTTATCGCTGGGCGTGGATCGAAACAAACATACCCTACCATTATTCCGAGGATCGACGCTCACGCGCCGGTCCTTTCCCTGTTTCAGGCGCGGGCCGCCGCCGGAATCACGCCTTTCGAGGTTCCGTCCGAAGCCGGATTGCGCTATAATATACGCGGGCCATAGGTATACCGAACATCTGATTGGACGTCGACCGTCCGGCATCTTACGCATACAGGAGGCTTCTCATGGCTGAACTCAGCGCTACCGAACGACTGGAGCAACTGCAAAAACGACACCGGGCACTGGAAGCGGAACGGGTCCAGTTGCAGGCCAAGCGCGAAATGGCCCAGGCCCGGTTGCAGGAGATCCGCGAGCAGGCCCGTGCCCAGTACGGTGTCGACGATGTCGAGTCCCTTCGCCGGTTGAAGGCCGAATGGGAGGCCGAAAACGAGGCCAGGTTGACGGCCTTCGCCGAGGCCTTGAGCCAAGCCGAACAAGGGCTGGCCCGGATACGGGCGAACGCTGCCGGAGAATCCCATGCCTGAGCAGCGGGATTCCGTCTCGGAGACCTTGCGACGGTATCGGGCCGAAGCCGATCGCTGGCAGGCCGCCTACCGGCTCGACCAGGAGCGCGAAGACGCGCTGCGGGGGCAGCTCGGCACCGCCCGCGCCCGGCTGGCCCTGCAACCCGAAGCCCAGCGTCTGCTGGAGGCCACCCAGCGGCGGCTGCATGAAAAGTCCCTGGGCACCTTCGAGACCCTGCTGACGGCCCTGATCCGGGACGTGTTGCAGGGAGACCAGACCATCCGCATGCACCTGGACGCCGGCCGAGGCATCCCCGCCTTGTCCATCGCGGTGGAACGGGACGGCTGCGAGGAGGACGTCTGGGACGGTAATGGCGGCGCCCTGACCAATACGGTCTGCGCCGGATTACGCCTGATCGCCCTGGCCCGGAGCGGCTTGCGTCCTTTCCTGCTGCTGGACGAAGCCGACAACTGGTGTTCCCCGGCGATCGTCCCGCAGTTCGTTTCGGTGTTCGCTGACCTCGCGGCTACCGCCCAGGTGCAGACGCTTTTCATCAGTCACCACGACCCCCTGCTATTCGATCCCCGGACCCATCTGGTGCATCTATCCAAGATCGGAGACCAGACGGAAGCGCGAGAGCAAGCCACGCCGGAATGGGAGGCCGGTCAGCCGGGCATCCGGTATATCCGGCTGCAGGACGTCCGTCGTTTCGTGGACAGCACCGTGGTCCTCGCCCCCGGGGTCAACGCCCTGATCGGTTCCAACAGCGCGGGCAAGAGCACGGTGGCCTCGGCTTTGCGCGGCGTGGCCTATGGCGACAGCAACGACGGTTTGATCCGGCATGGCGCCAAGCAGGCCCGGGTGGAGCTTGGCCTGGAGGATGGCCGGATCCTGGAATGGACCCGCCAAGCGAAAGGCAGCCCCAAGATGCGATGGGCGCTCAAGCGGGCGGACGGCAGCGTCGAACGGGAATCCACGTCGGCCAAAGGCCTGCCGGAGTGGTTGGGAGAAATTCTCGGCATCGCCCGCCTGGACGGACTGGACATCCAGCTATTGCATCAGAAGACGCCCATCTTCCTGCTGAACGAAACCGCGACCAAACAGGCATCGGTGCTCTCGGTCGGCCAGGAGGCCGGGCACTTGCCGGAACTGATGGCCCGCTACCGGAAAATGGTGCAGGACGATCAAGCCACCGTGCGCTCCGGCGAACTGGAACTGGACGCGGTCCTGAACCGGCTACGCCGCTTCCAGGGCCTCGATCAGGTCGCCGACCAACTTTCCGGCGCGGAAAACGCCGCCAGCGCTTGCGAAGCGTCCGACCAGCGGTTGCAGTCCCTGAAGGGGCTGGGCGGCCAGCTGATCCGGGCAACCGACCAGGCACTAGGCCTCGAGCGGGAGTTGAGCCCACTGCAGGACTTGCCGGAGCGCCCTGCCCTGCACGATGTCCAAGCGCTGGCCCAAGCGCTGGCTCTCCAGGCGCGGATCGAGCAGATTAGCCGGATGACCGTCCCGGCGATGGTTCCGGATATCACGTTACGTCCGGTGGCCGAGCTCGCTTGGCAAGAGCGGGAATGGTGCAGATTGGCCCGTCTGGTCCAGGAGCCGCTACCGGACCTGGCCGATCTGCCGCAATTGCGGGCTACGGCCGAAATACTGGCGATCGGCGAGCAGTGGGTGAGCGCCGAGCGGGAGTTTGCGGGGCTGGAGGCCGCCATGGCCGCTAGCCGGTCGGCCGAAGCCGATGCCCGCACGGAACTGGAGAATTACCTGCACGAGTTGGGCGACGCCTGCCCCTTATGTGGCCAACACCTGGAGAAGTTCCCATGCTGACGAATACCCAAGGTTTTCTGTTCATCGGAGATCCCCATATCGCGTCGACCTCTCCGGGTCGACGGAAAGATGCCGACTTCGCCGCGACGGTCGCCGGCTCGCTATCGGAGGCCTTCCGGTTGGCCAATCGACTGTGCCTGCAGCCGGTCATCCTGGGTGACTTGTTCCACCGGGAGCGTGATTCCGAGGCCCGGATGCTGGTCCACCTGTTCCGGGCGTTACGGCTGGCCGAACGGACGCCCTGGTGCCTGGTCGGCAATCACGACCTGGAGGAGCACATTCTGACGGATCGCACCACCCTGGCTGCGGTGGCCGAAACCGGGCTATTGCAATTGATCGGCAACGGAGCCTTTGACCTGATCGATTGCAACGGGGTCCTGGTCGGTCTCGGAGGCACGCCTTATGGCCAAGCGATTCCCCAGTCGGTGGAAGGCCTATTCGCGGAGACGCCGGATCAGGCTATCTGGATCACGCATACCGATGTCCGCTTCAAGCAAGCCTATCCCGGGGCCTTGGAACCGTTTGCAATCGCCGGATGCGATCTGGTCGTCAACGGCCACATGCACCTGGAACAGCCATCGGTACAGGTGGGCCATACCTTGTGGGTGAATCCGGGCAACATCACCCGAGTCAGCGTGGATGCGCTGGACTACGCCCCCGGCGTGCTGGCCTGGACGCCGCTCGAAGGCTTGCGCCGGTACCCGATCGCGCATGCTCCCGGCGTGGAGGTCTTCAATCTGCAGGGCCGGCTGTCCACCGCGGACGATGCGCCGAATGCCCTGGCCGCGGGGGTTGCCGCCATCTCCCATCGGAGCGACTTCGTCCGGATGCTGGTGGAAGACGTCCAGTCGCGCAGTGGTTCCGGGGCTGCGGTGCTGGCGGCCGAACTGGAGAAGGTCGCGGAAGAGGAGCGGATCGCCCCGGAAGTTTTACGATTGCTGTTCACCCTGATCCCAGACGCCAGCGCGGAAACCCCCCTGCCGGCGGCGCTTCCGGCCCAGAACCTGGATCATGTGGCCTAGGGAGCGCAAACCCGGATTCTCGAACGAGTGGGCCTGGCGACACTGGCCGGCATAAGTCCAGCGACCGGTCTGGACGGGTGCGGGTGGCCTCTCCGGCTTTGTTGCGTTACGGCGTAACGATCATGTCAGTCATCTTGAGGCGTCCGTCGTAATATTCTGAATGTCCGTTTGGCAAATGAGCGACTTTCTCCAAAACCACCCGCTCGGCACCAAGGATCGTTTTTTCCAGGATTAGCTTTTGCGTTACGCCGTAACATAAGGCCAGCCGTTTCAAAGCCCGTTTCGCGTGCACATCGATCACCAGGTTCAAGCGCTCGCCATTGCCATCCTCATCTGTTAGGTGTCGTGCGCGATAGGCCGCTTGCCGCTCCGCATTGCTCTTTGCCATGGTATCCCCCTGATTGTCACACAGTAACATTCTAGGCTGCTCGTTACGGCGTAACAAGTAAGAAAAACACCACAAAATACGAATACCCGGGAGTACGAAGGGGGCAAGCCTACGCTTGCCCCCTTCTGATTGTCGCCCGCCCCGTGTTCAGACGGAACCGGCTTCGGCTCGATCTCGCAAGCTTTCCTGCTGCAGGTCCATAGCGGCCCATACGTCCTCCCAGGACCCCGTTGTCGCGCCCCGGCTGTATTCAGTCCCCTTGACCTCAAAAATGTTGGCGTGCTCCACCCCGGCCAGGAGATCTTCCAGCCACGCGAGCGGCTTTCCATCCTTGAAAATGGGCTTGAGACCCAGGCCACGCAACCGGAGATCCGCAATGTAGCGTACGAACGATTTCACTTCCGCGGGGGTGAGACCTCTCAGGGGGCCCTGTTCGAACGCGAGATCGATGAACCGTTCCTCCAGGCCGACCATGTCGCGGGCGGCATCCTGGATCCGGTGCCGCATGGCCTTCGTATGGATTTCCGGAAATTCGATCAGCATCTGGCGAAAGAGCCGGCTATTGCCTTCGACATGCAGCTGTTCGTCGCGGACCGAATACGCCAGGATCTGGCCCATGCCGAGCATCTTGCCGAAGCGGGTAAAGTTCAGCAGGATGGCGAAACTGGAGAAGAGCTGCACGCCTTCGATCAAGGCGGAATAGACCGCCAGGGAGAAGGCCAGATTCTCGATGGTGTCGTCCGGGATGCGGTGAAGATAATCGTGCTTGGCGGCCATGGCGGAATATTCCTTGAAGGCCTGGTACTCGGTTTCCGGCATGCCCACGGTATCCAGCAGCAAGGAATAGGCGTGCATGTGGATGGACTCCACGTTGGCGAAGGCGTTCAGCATCATCCGGACTTCAGTCACAGGGAAGCGACGCAGGAAGCGCATGGAATAGCCTTCCGACACATCGACGTCGCCTTGAACGAAGAATCGGAACACCTGCGTCAGCAGGTTCCGTTCCGCCGCCGGCATCGCTTGCCAGTCTTTGGCATCCGGGCCCATGACGATTTCATTGGCGAGCCAGTGCGTGCGCTGTTGGCGATCGTAGTACTCGAAGGCCCAGGGATACCGGAACGGCTTGTAGGCCGTGCTGGGGGTGAACAGGTTTGCGGCGGGAACGGGTGCTTCGATCATTGGGGTGATATCTCCTGAAAAAATGGGCAGAGCTGCAGGCTCACTGACAAGCCAGGCATTCGTCGGTAGCCGGAAACGGGATGACATTTTCCGCCACGGATTCCGGTACGGGGGGTGCGGCCGGTGCCAGGTACTGAAGCAGATTCCCTTCCGCGGTGGAGGCCCGGTGCTCGGTTCGGGAGCGGTTGTAGTACAGGCTCTTCACTCCCTTGCGCCAAGCCCGGAACACGTGCTCGGTCAGGGTCCGCTTGGACACGTCGGCGGCATAGAACAGGTTGACGCTTTGGGACTGGTCGATATGGGGTGCCCGGTCGGCTGCGTGGTCCAGAACCCAGCGCTGGTCGATTTCGATGGCCGTCTTGTAGACGTCCTTTTCCCAGTCGGTCAGGCCGTCGAGGTGGCGGACGGATCCGCGATGCAGCCGGATGCTGTCCCAGACCTCGTCGGTATCCATCCCTTTGCCAGCCAGCAGAGCCTTGAGCTCCGGGTTGCGGACGGTGAACGCTCCCGACAGGGTTTTCTGCACGAACACATTGGCGTTGAACGGCTCGATGGATGGCGATACGGAATTGGCCAGGATGCTGATGCTGGCAGTAGGGGCGATGGCCATCCGGTAGGCGTTGCGGACCATGGCGCCATGTTTGGCCGCATCCGGGCACGGCCCCTTCTCTTCCGCCAACTGAACGGTAGCCGCCCGGGAAGCCTGATCCAGCCACTTGAAGATTTTTCGGTTCCAGGAGGAAGCCATGGCGCTTTCGAAGGGAATGTTCTTCGATTGCAGGAAGGAGTGAAAGCCCATTACGCCCAGGCCTACGGATCGTTCCGCCCGTGCCGAGGCCACGGCTTTCTCAAAACCGGGGATCTTGGACGCCCGCGTGATGAAATCCTCCAGGACATTGTCCAGAAAATGCATGACGTCCCGGACGAACTCCTCGTTGCCCAACCACTCGTCGGTGTAGCGCAGGTTCAGGCTGGAAAGGCAGCAAACCGCGGTGCGGTCGGACGTGGTCGGCAGGAGGATTTCCGAGCACAGGTTGCTCTGGGTGATCCATAGGGATTCCGCCTGGTGGAAATCGGGAACCGCCCGGTTCACGGTGTCGATGAACAGGAGGTACGGCTCGCCCCATTCGACGCGAGCCAGGATCAGCCGCTCGAACAGGGCTCGAGCGGAAACCGTCTTCATGATTTTCCCGGTGTGGGGGTCGCGCAAGGACCAATCCGTGCCGGCCTGGACGGCCAGCATGAATGCGTCGCTCACCACGACCCCGTGGTGCAACATCGGCGCCCGGCGGTAGGCGTCCCCGCCGGTCGGCCGGCGCAGGTCGATGAATTCCTCGATTTCGGGGTGGTCGATGGGCAGATACACGGCACCGGCCCCCCGCCGCACATTGCCCTGGGAAACCGCGAGAAAGCTGGTTTCCACGGTCTTGAGGAAGGGGATCAGCCCGCTGCTCTCGCCGATGTCTCCGACCGGACTGCCCTGCGCCCGGATATTGCCCCAGTAGGATCCCAGGCCGCCCCCGTGCTTGGCCAGCATCGCGCATTCCGTATAGTTGTCGTAGATCCCCTGGATGCTGTCCTCGACCGAGGTCAGGAAACAGCTGATCGGTAATCCCCGATCGGTACCCCCGTTCGACAAAATCGGCGTGGCCGGCAGGAACCAATGCCGGCGAAGGTAGCCCAGGAGCCGTTCGGCATGCGGGACGTCGTCGGCGAAGTAACGCGCCACCCGCTGGAACAGTCCATCCGGAGTTTCTCCCGGCAGCAGATACCGGTCTTGCAAGACGGCTCGGGAAAAATCCGAAAGCGGAATCGCGTCCTCGACCGACAGCGGCGGAAAGGCGACAGCGAAAACAGGATCGAGCATGACGTTCTCCGAATGAAGGCGACAGCTAGGCGTTCCGCGCAAAACAGGGGTGCGCATGGGGTATCGCCGGGCTGGTACCTGGTGGGGGTTGGGTGTTGCTTAGTATATCGTCGGAAGCCACCGGGAGCCAATGACAGAGAGCCGCTATCGCCTTGTTTTCATGATCTTCTTGGTTTTTACGGTAATTATATAATTTTTCTATGGCTGATGCACATTCGATTATAAGCATCTGAGACAAGCCGCTACCGGCCCGGTTGACATCATCCGCGCATGAGTGTAACAATCACTAACAGTCGTTGTCTGTATACCTATGGTATATGTTGCGCCAGCCTTCCCTTCCCTTCCCGTTGGAGAAAATGATGCTCAAAAAAGTCACCTCGTCCGACCCCATCGTGCGGCTGAGCCTGGGGTTCCACCAAAGCACGGCGGACCTGTTGGCGGCCTACCGCCAAGCCTACCAGGAGACGCATGGGGACGAGATCAGCCAAAGTCTGCTCATCGAGACGCTAGTGAGAGAATACATCCTGGCCGACCGGGACTTTCAGCGCCGATCCAGGGCGCCGGTACCGCGCGGTTCTGCGCCGACTAAACCGCTGGACACGTCGTTCTAAATGGTTCCACTCCGGTTTACGGTGCGCTTGACGCCATCGAACAACTCGCTACGGCGCCTGCACTTCTGGGCTTACCGAAGAATACGGCAAGCCTACCGGGATGAACTGGCCAGCCAGGGTCAACGGCTGGCCCAGCCGCTGGAACGGGCGTTCATCACCTTCCGGAGGTATTCGGCGGGAAATCTGGACTGGGATAATGCCTACGGAGGCATCAAACCCTTGCTGGACTGTCTGCTGATGCCGTCCAAGAACAATCCGGACGGGCTCGGGTTTGTACGCGATGACAGCCCGGCATCATTGCCGCGCGCCCCCCGGCTGGAGCAACTTCCGGCCAAGCGATCCCACGGGTACGTCGAAGTGGAGATCACCTCCGCGCTGGAGGACGAGGAAGAGCCTGACCTGGGGGTTTTGGTTCACCGCTGGGTGGTACCACTGTTGAGCCCGTCCAACAACCAGATCAAGCGACTGCATCCGCAAGCCTACCGGGTGTTGCGATCCCGTTGGCGACAAGCCCTGGAAACAGCTCCCCGCCCGGCGAACCTGACGTTACCGCTGCCGTCGGCGCGCCTGCGGGTGATTCGCCGGAGCGCGCGCCTGCTGGACTGGGACAATGCCTACGGCGGTCTCAAGCCGGTGCTGGACTGTCTCACGCTACCAGGAGAGCGAAACCCGGATGGCCTGGGCTACTTGCGGGATGATGGACCGGCGGTTCTCGCGTTACCGACTTTCAGCCAGCATCCGTCGTGTTCGGCTTCGAAAGGGACAGAACTCCAACTTTACGTTCCACGGGACTTGCCGTGACGGTTTCCGGCTGGATACGCCGCGGATGCTTGCGAACGATCTCCACCGCCTGGCGGAATGTCTCCCGAGTGGGGGCGTCGGTTCCGTGGATCTCTCCGGTATCCAGCCACAGCTGCATCAACTGGTTGGCCTGCTGCCACTTGGCATACCGGACCCGCTTATGCCGGCCCTGGTCCCAGGACCGCAGGGTGATGAAGGGAATCCCGGTGATGACGGAGATCTGCTTCAGCGTCAGGGTTCGTTGCCACTCTTTTACCGCCTCGCGAACCACTTCCGCCGGTAAGTCCACGGGGGGCTTGGGATACCGGGCGGCCTCGGTGGTCAGCGCCCGAGCGGCCAGCAGCACGTTTTCCCGCTCGGGTTCCTGGGGTTCCGCCGCCCCCCGCATCCAGCTGCTGAATCGCGCCCGGGACACCGAGACCCCGGTGCGCGCCATGAGCTCGTCCAGAAAGTCCGAGTGGGTCAAGCCCGTCTGCTTCACCAGGGCCTGTAGCTCCAGGGTAAAGCTGGACAGTTTGCGTTCGCCCGTCACCGGCCGCCGTGTAACGGTGGTTCCTATACCCTTGCCTCTTTCCATTTCCAGCATCAACGCTGCCACGACTTCCATAACCAACCTCCAGGGGATCTTGTGACCATCTCTCCAACCGCATCCGCTCGCGCATCCACAACCCGAAAAACGCCGGCATCTGGACCCAAGCTATATGAAAAAATAGCAGAACTGGGGCTGGTACGCAAACTAACGGACATCGCCCTGGCGGAAACCAAGGTGCCGTATGGCCTACGGGAAGACGCTGCGCAGGAGATTCACGCCTCGTGGTACAGCTACACGGCGGATACCGACTTGAGCAACGGCCAGATCGCGTCGTATGCCAACATGATCGCGCACCATGCCTGCTTACGGATACGCCGCGAACTCGGATTACCGGTCCGGCTGCCGGGCAGCGCGTTCCGGCGCAAGGAGGACGGAAACACCAGCGTGGACCTGCGCCGGTTCGTCGATCCGCTGAGCTGGGACGAAATCACCGAACGGCTGGTTGGCCGTCAGGAATCCGCCAAGGACGCTGCGGAAGGTTGGGAACACCTGCTGGCGTATGACGGGGAGGACCCGGACAGCCAACTGAGTCTGGAGGATACGGAACGAGTGCAGGAAGTTTGCGCCGGCATGACCGAACGGCAACGTGCCATCATCGGCCATCTGCGACGGGGCGCCGCCTTCGACGAATTGCCGGAATTGCTGGGCGCGTCCGCCTCCGCACTGCAACGGGAAATCGCCGCGTTACGAAAGCAGTTTTCCGTACGATGACGCGAAAATCTCTGCTGCTATACTGTAGAATATCAATGGAGCACTCATGCACCAGCGAATCCTGACCCTGGCCATCGCCGGAGGCCTCTTGTTCGGCATCGGCAATGCCCAAGCCACAAACCTGGGCGTCCAGGGACAGACCTGGCCCATCGCCGAGGTCAACATCCTGAAACTCCTGGTGGAGTCCGCCACGCAGGTTGACTGGTCCAAAGTGCAGCAGGGGCTGGTCAAGAAGGCCGATGACTGGGGCGACACCCTGCCGCAGTGGAACTTCCCCCAGGCGCACGTGACGAGGACTGTCTGGTTCGACCCGGCGATCCGCCTGCGTAAACCGGTATATGGCCCGAAGAAAAGCCGGTCCGGCAATTATGAGTGGGGGCTGATGTACCCGGCAGGCACACGAGTCAATCCACTCCGGTATGAGCGGCCGCCCAGCGACATGCTGTTTTTCAACGGCAATGTTCCGGCCCAGGTGGCCTTCGCCGAGGCGGCGTACAAGGCGCGAGGCGCTGGGATCTATCTGGTGGAGACGGCGGGAAATCCGGAGGCGCTGGCCAAGCACCTGGACATGCCAGTCTATTACGCCAACCAGGGGATCCTGGCCCGGTTTCCGATCCGGAAGCTTCCGACCCTGATGGGGGTGGGTACCGGAATTCACGAATACGATCTGGCGTTGACCGAAATGGCGCCCCCGTATTCGGTGGCGACCCTGAATGCGGACTGGAGCGGTATCCCGCCCCAAATCGCCATCGCCAACCATCCATCAGGGGCCAGACCGGAGACTTCCCATGCTAAACCTTAAACGACTCACTGGTTCCGCGATTCTCCTGTGCCTGGCAACCTGGCTGATGGCACTGCCCATCGGGGCGCAGGCCGCTTCTTCGTCTCGCGGCGGTGTCGCCTGCCACGGACGGTTCTACGACCCGATCACGGATACCAACTGGGACGACTTCCTGCCGATCTCCATCATGGGGGTGACCTATAGCAACGGCAGCGAAGATCCGCCCCTGATGGAAGAACCCCCCGTTTGCGTGTGTCCGTCCCACTTCTTCGGTATCCCGATGATTGGTATCGGCATCACCTTCTGGGAGCCCAACTACATCGCGGAGATAACGCGCGATCCGGGCTGCCTGATCACCCTGGGCGGCAAAAACATCCTTCCGGAGTTCGCCACCGAAATGGGGCCGGTGCAGAAGGGCGGCGGCAAGGATGACGACAGTGATCAGTCCCGTGAGCAGGTGCACTGGTATGTCTACCCGGTGTTCTCCCTGCTCCGGCTGTTCACGGACTTTGTCTGCCTGAATTCGTCCGGTTTCCAGCTCGCCGATCTCACCGAGATCGATCCCTTCTGGCAGAATGATGAGTGGGGCGCGGTCCTGTCTCCGGAAGCCATCCTGTTCGCGAATCCGATCGCCCAGTCGATGTGCATCGTGGACGCCGTCGCATCGACCTTCTGGTACCCCCTGGATCCGATGTTCTGGTGCGCCGGAGCCTGGGGCGGCATTTATCCTTTTACCGGCAACAGCCCGACCACGGAATCGGACCAGTCCATGGACGGACTGGTGTTGACCAAGTACCTGGCCTGGAGCGCCCGCCTGGGACTGCTGAGCGACACCATAGGCCCGCAGGCGGAATGTTTCTCGGGTCCGATGCCGATCCTCATCAAATCCGAGTTCCGGATCGATCCGATCTTCCCCTTGCCCACCTTCGGAGCGCCCATTTACATCGGGGAATCCGAATTTGAATGGGGCCTGTCGCCACCCGAGAACTTCCCGGCTTTTGATGACGAGGCCTACCTGCTGTGGACGGGAGTACAATGTTGCCTACGAACCTGATTTTCGCCAGATCCTTGCGCGCCAGCCTGTTCACGCTGGGCCTGCTGTCGGCATGGCTGCCCGGGCAGGCCCAGGCCGCGGAGCTTTCGGCCGCGACGAAGTCCTTTCTGCAGGAAGGGCGGCTTCCCGCCAAGAAAGAGCCGAACATGCAGTACGTTCCGCAGTATGCCCGTCCCCTGTACCAGAACCTGAACCCGCAGCAACTAACGCCGGCACAGCTTCAGGGGATGAAGGACGCCCAGCATATCCTGAAGACCACCCCACTGATTCCCGCCAGCGTGCCTGGGATCATGTCCCAGCCATGGGCCAAGGCCTTGGGGAAACGCGGTGCGGGAATCGCCAATGCGGCCATGGCCGCCAATCGCGAGAAAATCCTCAAATTCCTGGGATTCAAGCCCCAGCAGGTGGACAAGCTCTTCTACTTCGTGTCCTTTTCCATGCCCCTTTCCATGCTGCGGGCCTATGCGGAGGAAGCGATGTGGGACGGCGGCGTGCTGGTATTCCGCGGCCCCCTTCTCCATGTGCCGCTCCCCACGTTCATCACCAAGGATCTGTACCAACTGGTGGGCGGCAAAGGCGCGTCGGCGGCCATCTCCCTTGATCCACGGCTGTACGATGCCTTCCACATCACCATGGTCCCGACCGTCGTCTACAGCACGGTACCGGAAAACCGCCTGTGCGCAAAGGTGCATCAGCACCCCTTCGTGTTCGACAAGAAGACCTGGGACTATCCGGTCTGTGACCGCGCGAACGCCAAACGGTACTGGAAGATCGAAGGCGCGGTAACCAGCCAGTATGCGCTGCGCCAGTTCAAGAAAGCCGGCGCCCCGGGGGTCTCGGTCTACATCCGGACCCTGGCCAAGGGAGGCTTCGGCACCGGACCCCAGGCGCAGGAGCCCTATGCCGGGAAGTGGGACGCGGCTCCCACCCCGGAACAACTGCAGGCAATTCAGCAAACGGTGTCGTCCTTTGGCCAGTCGGTCTACAAGACCCCCTACGGCATCGGCATCGGGCCTAAGATGACCGTCACTCCGGGCCACGGCATCGAAGCGCTGGCGACGGGCGCCCCGCCGGAGGCCCAGGGGGAAAGCCCGTCCAGGCACACGGCCGTCGTACAAGGCCGAGCCTATACTGCGCCGTAATCGGAGAATTCGACCCATGCCCCGTACTCGCTTCCATTTCCGCGCACGAATCCTGACCGCCCTGCTGCTTACCGTCGGCATGGCGTCGCCGGCGTGGGCGGTGATGACCATTCCGGAGGCGCTGGGGACCGGTTCCCAGCTTGGCGCGAACGGGGAAGCGGCCGTTGGCGGCTCGCTGGGGACCTCCCAGAATTCCGTGCAGACCACAACGGGCCAGGTCGGCCCCGGCACGACGGGAACGACAGGGATCGGCAACGTCAACGCGACCGGCAGCCCGGCCAACGGGGTTGGCTCCCTGGCGGGAGCGACCGCTACCGGCACGTATCCCGTCACCCTGAACTGCAAGACCCGAAATCCGATCTTCCCGGGCGGCTATGGTCTCGATGCCTACAATTGTCTCTACCAGGGGCCGGCGGCGACGGCGCAGGTCAGTTCCCTGACACTGCAGTATTGCCTGGCTTCCATCAACGGCGGCGACTGCAATCCCGGCTCCCCGAACTGGCAGTCGACCGGGATCGCCCCCGGACAGTCGGTCCAGCTCAGCTCCTCGATCAGCCTGGCTTTGAACAGCTGCCCGGCGGATGCCTCCGGAACCTGCACCGGAACATTGACCGTCAACAATTCGACGATCAAGCCCACGTCCGGGAGCGCCCTGACCAACGAAGCCACCAACGAGGTGACGGCGGGAACCAACGGATACCAGAACAGCCTGGAAGCGACTTTCAACAGCGGCGCGTACCAGGCTTCGATCCAAACCGGAAATCAGACGTTCCAGTTGAACAGTTGCACCCAGCAGATCAAAGGGGGACTGAACGGCAACGGGATCGTCTATACCTGCAACGGCCAGCAGTCGGCGGATTTCGGCGGCTCCTGCACGACGACCTCCCAGTGCGTGCGATGGGCCACCCAGTCCAACAATTACACGGAGACCTGCAACCAGGATCTGCCGTTGACGATGAACACCTGCACGACGGTGACGCCGACGCAGAATTGCACCATCACCTCGAGTCAGGCCCCGTATCAATGCTCGGACACCTACAACGCAACCGTGGCCTGGACTACGCGGCAAGTGGCTAGCTGCAGTCCTGGCCAGCAAGTCGCCTCCTGTCCGCTTCAGTTCTATGGCCCATATTTGATGCCCAATGGGGCCGGCGGCGGAACGCTCACTGTGACCTGCACCCCGGGTACTTCCGCGATAAATGTCTCGTTGTACGAACCCTATGGAACACTGCTTTTAGCCGGGGCCGTTCCGGTTAACGGGAGCCTGTCGGCTACCGACGGGTCGGATACAGACGTGCCTATGGGGGTTAACGGCAGCGTTTCGGCGACATTGACCGGGGGCACCCTTACCATAACGGGTAGCGAAAGCTCATACGATCAGTTCAATAGCCCGCTTAGCTACCAATCCACGTGCTCGGTGACTATCGGCTGGCCGGAAGTTAAGACCATAAACGTCCCCTATATCAGTAGCCAAGGTTGGACCAATGGCTGTGCCATTTACCAAAGCGCGGGCTGACCTCATGCGAACCCTTTTCCGGAAATTCCCGTCCTGGTCGCTGCTCCTAGGCCTCCTGCTGCTTGGGGTGTCCAGCCCGGCTTGGGCCTTGTTCGGTTGCACCCAAAACTATGACAATTGTGTGTCGGCGGGCTGCAAAAACATCAACGGGGCAACGGTCTGTACCCAAGGGTCCAACGGCGGCGCGGGGGCCTTATATGTAAATGCCTCCTGTTGGCAGTACAACGAGCAATACACTTGTTATACCGGCCAGCAGACCAACTCCTGTTCGGCCGCCCAACTCTCCGGCTGCTACCTTTCGTCCACCACCTGCACCCAGACTCTGGCCGATGGCAACTGCGTCCAATGGGCAGCCAACTACATCTGTCCCGGCGGCAGCACCACCACTTGCCAGGCCACCGGCCCCCTGCCGGCCCCGGGATCCTGCCAGTCGGCGCAGCGGACCTGCAACCAGACCGATAACGGCACCTGCATCAACCAGACCAACGTCCAGGTCTGTCCGGCCAGCACGACGGTTCCGCAGTGCAACACCCAGGGGAACTGCACGCTCAACGCGGCGACCTGCACGTCGTCCCAGGACGGCGTCTGCAATCTGGAGCAGCAGACCTACACCTGCGGACTGAGCAAGCAGGTCTGCACCCAGACGGAAACCTCCAACAACTGCAACACAGCCATGACGTATGGGCTGGGCGCGAACCAGACCCAAAAGACCAGTAACAGCTTCCAGGAAGCCGCCACCTACATGGGCATCCTGAATGCCATCAGCAAGGACATGACGCCGGGAAAACTGACGATCTTCCCCGGAAAACCGGCCTGGTGCACCGACCCTATCCTGAACGGGTTCATCACCAACAATTGCTGCAATACCAACATTACCGGCAAGGGCGGCAATATTCTCGACAAGTGCTCCACCGCCGAGCAGCAGTTGTCGTCGGCCCGCCGCGCCCACCGCGCGGTCTATCTGGGCCAATGGTGCAACCAGCGCTTCATCATCTGCATCAGCCAGAAGCAGGGTTACTGCGTCTTCGACAGCGTTCTGGCGAAGATCATCCAGCAGCAGGGCCGGGAGCAGCTGGCGCAACTCGCCGCCAGCGGTTATGCCGGAGCCCAGTCCGGCACGATGAATTTCTCCTATTTCTCGCAAAACGGAGGCTGGGGCCCGCGGACCACGGTGAACGGCAATACGGTGGCCGTCTGGCAGTGGCCGACCTATTGCGAGGCGGTCAACGGCCAGGTAGACATCGCCGCGGAACAGGCGGCCGAGCAAAACGGCGGAATCGTCTGCCCGTCCATGCCGG
Source organism: Thiomonas sp. (assembly GCF_054608695.1). NCBI lineage: Bacteria > Pseudomonadati > Pseudomonadota > Betaproteobacteria > Burkholderiales > Thiomonas > Thiomonas sp. The sequence continues at coordinate 283,974 of NZ_JBTRXV010000001.1, read as the reverse complement.
CGGTCTGGTTTGCGACCTGCAACAGTGGGCAGGCCTGCGGCGCTCTGCCGGACGATCCTCGTTCGGGGGCCAACGGCCCGGGGGGCTGGGCGCTCCAGAACGTGGCCCCGACGGACGACACCAGCTACAGCCTGTCCAAGTTTACGGTGGCCACCGGCGCCTGCAACCTGACCACCGGCGCCTGCAACTACAGCCTGTCGGCCTGGCCGTCGGCTTCCGGCGGCAACGCGAATCTGCAGATGTCCCTGGGCTGGCCCCTGTACGCGCCCGGGAATTCCACGATCAATCCGGGCCAGATCAACCAGCTCGGCAACTACGAGTTCCAGACGGTCACCCTGGCGGGGTCGCCCACGGCCACCTTCCCCGCGACGGTACCACTGAACTACAGCCTGAATGCGGGGGTCACCTGGCAGCAGGTTCAGTTGCCGACCAATCTGCCGATCGGACAGGTCAGCATCGGATCCAATATCTCGGTATACGGCCAATGCAACCAGGGGTCGTTCCAGTGTCACTACACGGTAATCGCGCCGGTTTCGGTAAGCACCATGCCGTGGGGATCACCGCAGAGTCCCCAGTGCGAAGGGTTCACGACCGCGCAGCTGTCGGTACTCGACTTCAACAAGATGAACCTGAGCGAGTACATCGCCACCCTGACGCCGGCCTCCCTGAACCAGAGCCAGATGGCGTCCAATGCCACCGCGGATGCCCAGAGCTTCTACCATACGTTCACCAGCGGCGGATCGGCCCCGGTGGCGAAACCGAGCACGCGGCAAGCGGCCGTGATCTGCGACAACTTCAACGGCGTCCAGTGCCAGGACGAATCCGCGAGCGGCATGGGCCCCTTCCCGGTGGAACTGAACGCGGCCACCGTCTGGCCGCCGTCCTCCCCCAACCATGGCGCGGTATCGTCCGTTTCCGTGGACTGGGGAGACGGCAGCAGCGGCACGGCCAGCCAGGCGAACGGCATGTTCGTCGCCAACCACCAGTATCCGGCGGTGAACACGGATACCACGTACACCGCGACGGTGACCTTCAACACGACCAATGACGGGGTCCAGACGGTCCAGATCCAGGTGGTGGACGCGGCCTCCACGCCGCCGCCCGGGTCGGCCACCAATACCGGAGGCGGCAACACCAATAGTCCGGTGTCCACCTACACCCCGTCCAGCATGCCCAACGGCAATTCCGCGCTGGGCGGCCCTGGAGTCCCTGCGGGAGCCCCGTGAATCAGAATTTGATGGGACGGAAGGATGCCTGGGCACTGGCGGCTCTGGCGGGCGGCATCGCCGGCTCTTCCCCCTGGCTGGCAGGGCAGGCCGATGCCCTGGGTATGGCCGCCCCCGCCCTGTTGGGTGGGACCTGGCTGGGTTGGAAAAAGGCTTCCGGCTGGCTGGATCGTGTCAACCCGGATATCCGGGAAGGCTTTGTGCTGCGGTCGGACAAGCTATACCCGCCGATGATGGGTTCCGCCGGACTGCGTGCGGGCTATACCCGCGACCATAGCCGACCGGTGGATATCGCGAACGATCTGTGGATGCGCCATACCGCGATTATCGGCCAGTCCGGAGTGGGCAAGACCACGCTCGGGGAATTCCTGCTGTGGCAGCAAATCGTCCGCGGCGGCGGTTTCATTTTCATCGACGCCAAGCTCGATTTCGAGACCCGGAACAAGCTCGCGCACATGATGTGGCTGGCCGGACGGGAAGACGAATTCTACGTGCTCAACGTCAGTGATCCGGCGCAGTCCAATACCTACAATCCGCTGCTCTCGGGGGACGCGGACGAAGTCGCCTCCCGCCTGCTGAATCTGTTGCCCAGCGCAGAGAACAACCCCGGGGCCGACTACTACCGGCAAAGCGCCAACTATGCCCTGACCGTGCTGATCGGAGGCCTCAAGGCCGCCAACTACCGGTATCACTACGGTGACCTGACCATCCTGCTGCAGTCTCCCCGCGCCCTGGCCGAACTGGAGCGGATGATCCCCCCCGGGGCGGAACGGGCCACGTTCCAGGTGTTCATCGACCAATACAAGCGCAAGCCACCCGGCGGCGGTCCGGTGCAGATCGACCTCAACCAGCTCAAGCAGGTCCTGGGCGGCATGTCGGGACGGATCGCGCAATTCGCGCAGGGCCAGTTCGGCCAGGTGTTCAACACCTACGCCCCCGAAATCGACCTCATCGACATCGTTGTCAACAACAAAGCCCTGTACGTCATGTTGCCGACCATGTCCAAGGATACGGCGGCCCTGAACCTGGGCAAAATGATCATGTCCGATTTGCGGACGGCCGTGGCGCGAGTCCAGGGGATGCCGGAACGGGACCGCCCGAATCCACCCTTCATCGTCTTCGCGGACGAAATGGGGTCCTACGTGATGCCGGGCATCTCGCGGCTCTTCGAGCAGGCCCGTAGCGCCCAGATCTGCATGATTCCGGCCTTCCAGTCCTTCGCCAACCTGGCGGTGGTCTCCCCTGAATTCGCGGACATGATCATCCAGAACACCTGGAACAAGATCTTCTTCAAGTTCGGCTCCAAGGACAGCCCGGAGCTGGCGGCCGAGATCATCGGCAAAACCAAACGCTACGCCTACTCGCTCTCCCAATCGGAAAGCTCCGGCAATTCGGCCCAGGTGGTGCAGGCAGGGCCCCAGTCATCGGAGACCAGCTCTGGGGGGCTAGGGGAAACCTGGCGCGAGCAGGAGGAGTTCCGGGTGACCCCGGACCAGCTCAAGAGTCTGGGCAAGGGCGAGGCGTTCGTCATGTCCGGATCCCGGATATTCCACGTCAATACGCCCATGCTGCTGTTCGGTAAGCGCATTCCAGAATTCCAGGTGCTCCGCCGGCCCACCACGGTTCCGAAAGAGGAGAACGTGCTGAACTTCACCACCCGCTATAGGGAATTCCTGTCTGATTCCGGAGACCCCGGCGTCCCCGTCAAGGCCTGACGCGGGCCGAATCGGAACGGAATAAGGTTGGTTTTCGGCCGGGGAAGTTATATACTGTTGGTATTCATTCACCCTGGAGTTTGGACATGACCCGGCCCGAAGCACCCCCGCCCTTTGATCTCTGCGCCGATGTGATGACCCAGTTGGCCGCCGGTGCGGGCGCGACGTGGGTCTCGCGGGTGGAACGGGATGGCCAGACCATCTCGGTCAGTCTGCAGTTGCCGGAATCCCCGGACGTCAAACCCCATGCGGTGATCCTGCTCCTGGCGGCGTTCGCGCAATTCGCCAAGGCGTCTTTTGTCGCGGAAGAACTGCCCCTGGAACTGGACCAGTTGCTCCGCACGGTTTCCCAGGAGAGCGAACGCCTCCTGCAAACGGGAGTCCTGCATCCTCCGGTATTCACTTTTCGCGCTCCGGCCGGCTCCCAGTGAGCACGATCCTGTTCTGGCTCGCGGTATTCGTTCTCGCCATCGTCCTGTTCAGCATGGTCCCGGGCCTGGACCTGCTGATGAAGCCCTTGCTCAAGATGCTATTCGATGGCCTGGTCCTTCTGTTGGGAGGCATGACGTCCTGGGGCATCTGGTTCCTCAAACGGGTGCTGCGCGCCCATGGCACCCTGGTCTCGCACCTCCTGCTGAGTGCCGAACAGATCGACCCGGCGTACGCACTCGATCAAAAGAGCAAAAAAGCCTGATGTGGCCGCCATGACCAAAACCGGCCATCAATTGACGGGGCTGGGGACCGCGGCCATCGCCCTGGCCCTGGTGGACCTGCGCGGCGGCCACATGCTGGCCTGGCTGGGATCGACAGCGGCTTTCTTCGGGGCCACCGCGCCCGACTGGCTGGAGGCTCCGTACGGCTGGGCCCGCCGGAAACGGCTTTCCCTGATTCCACATCGAACCATCACGCACTGGCTGCCGCTTTGGGTGCTGTTGCTGGGTCTGGGGGTGGCATATGGCCGGAGTCCCCCTGGCGCCATGGCCATGGGCTTCGCATTGGGGGGCCTGGTGCACCTGGCGATGGACGTCCCGAACCCCATGGGCATCCCGGTATTCGTTCCGAACCAGAGAGTCAGCCTGCGCTGGTGGAAAAGCGGCCAGCATGAGATTGCGCTGGTTCTGTTGTTGTGGGGGCTTGGAGCCCTGTCGCTGTTCATTCCGTGTCTTGTGTTGTAGATCATCATTTGCTATACTTTATTGCATCAACGGTGATGCCGATACAAGGACAAGACGATGGCCAGAGCAGTCAAAAACCAGGAACACCCAGAGGCCCCCGTGGAAGCGGAGGCCGTGACGGAAACCGCGGCTACCGAACCTGAATCGACGGTCAGCGCCCCCGCGATGGAAGCCGATGTCCGGACCGAGCGCAGCCGCAAGTTACAGGCCTTGCTGGGGGAACCCTTCCCGTCCAAGGAAGTACTTGGCCGGGTGGGCAGCACCTCGCGCGACAAGGCCAAAGGCCAGGTCCTGGCGTATGTCAGGGCACGGACCGTGATGAAGCGTCTCGATGAGGCGCTGGGGCCGGACAACTGGAAGGACGAGTATCGTCCTTTGGGCGAGAAGGGCTTCATCTGCCGGATCACCTATCGGGTACCTGGCACGGATGAATGGATCTACAAGGAGGATGTCGCCGACTTGTCCCAAATCGAGCCGATCAAAGGCGGCGCTTCGGATGCATTCAAGCGCGCGGCCATCAAACTGGGAGTCGGTCGGTATCTGTACGATCTGGAAAGTCCCTGGGTGCGGCTGGAAGACGGCTGTCTGCCCAGGAATTTCCAGTTTCCCCTGCCGGATTGGGCCAAGCCAGAGGCTGAGCACAATGGCCAGCCGCCGGTAGCCGCGAAGGTGGCTCCTGCCGAGAAATCGGAACAAAAGATCTGGAATTTCCCCCAGGGGGGTGGCAAGCCACAGGCCGATGACGGACTCCTCTAATCCGTAAGTTTCCAGGATCCGCCATCCGGTGGATCCTTTTTTTCGGAATCGTCGCGCTTCGGTGCCTATACTCGGTTCCCAATCATGAAGGAGAAGTTCATGCGCAAGTTGTTCCGTAGTACGGTGTTGGCTGCGGTCGCGGCCGGTGTTTCCCTGGCCCCCGTGGTGGCCGCCGCCGATGTGGCGCCATCCGCGTTGCCTCCGGTCATGGCCAAGGTCACCCAGGCGGGCGTTACGGTGGTCAAGGAGTTCAAGGCCATTGGCGGCCTGAACGGTTGGTTGATGATGCACGGCTCGCAACCGGCTATCGCATACACCACGCCGGACGGCAAGGCGTTGTTGTTCGGGGCGCTGGTGAACGATCAGGGCCAGAACATGACGGCGGCCTACATGGGCCGATACGTGCCTAAACCGAAGTTGAACAAGCTGATTCCAGAACTGGAGAAGAGCGCTTACGTCACGGTTGGAAACCCCGACAGCAAGCATATGATCTATGCCTTCGTGGATCCAAACTGCATTTTCTGTCACCTGACCAACATCGAGCTGACCCCCTATATCAAGGCGGGGTTGCAGGTCCGGCTGGTCATGGTCGGTTTCCTCAAGCCGGACAGCGCTGCGAAAGCCGCTGCCATCCTCGAAGCGAAGAATCCGGCGAAGGCTTGGGCGACGAACGAGAAAGGCTTCAACGAGACCGCGGAGGAAGGGGGTATCACCGGTATTCCGCATCCGAGCGCGAAGACCGTGGCGGCGCTGCAGGCGAATATGGCGCTGATGCAGAAGTTCGGCTTTAATGGCACGCCGGGCATCGTGTACCAGCAGAACGGCAAGTGGCAGACCATCAACGGCATGCCCCAGGAAGCCCAGCTTCCGGCCATGACCGGCTTGCCCGCGCAGGCGGAAACCAACCCGCAGCTGGCGCGATTCCAGCAATAAACAGGGGTGCTAGGCGCCTCCCGTGCAGGGAGGCGGCCAGGACTTTCATGAAGCCATATCATACAAAATGAGATGCAACCGTGAATGACATTGACTTTACCGTAAAAGTAATGATACATGCGCCTACTGGAGTTCATGAAGATGACTGCAATGGGTTGGTGCATCTTGACAAAAAGTATAGAAATCTTGAGCACCATCCCGACATCGCCAAATACAGGCCAATATCGCCATACGGACCATGCTGGCTCGCCAAATTTTCTGCCTCTGAATATTTTACCTGGATCAAGCCGGTACAAGGCGGAACGTATGAATCCACTGACCCTGTATTTTTGGTGGATTTCCGATGATGATCCAGAATCTTCTGGTCGAGCGAGGCCACATGCCGGCGTACCCCGTCCGGATATATGGCAGGATTCTATGGTGGTCGGGCGCTGCGCGCATACACGAAGATGGCGGTGGCTGGTCAATTGTTTTCCGGTATTGGCACCCGATTACCTGGGTTCTGTTTATCACAATGGTGCCTGTGTGCGCCGTGCTCGGTGAAAGAATTTTTCTGGTTATCCCAATGCGGGTGGGTCCCTATTTTCAGGAGCATCCCGAGAAACTGATTTGGTGGACTCCGTTTTCCAATCGCCAGTGACTGGTGTGTCGGTTGCCGAACAAGGAAGAAAAGGAGCGGAATGATACCGACTAATCTGGTAGAAGGAGCGGGTCGCGAACATGACGCTGCCGGCTGAGCTCGCTGGTATAGGAGCATTCCCAGCTCGGCGAGGCAGGTTGGGTGCAATCCCCCGCTGTGAGAGCCGTTCACAGGACCTGCCCCACCCAGGGAAACGTACCGCACGATGCTGTATAAGGCCCGGATCTCCGGGCTTTTTGCTGTCCACGGTTCGCGGGTGGCTATATTAGGCGCAGCACAGGCCAGTACCATAAGGAGAACCGTATGGCAAGCAACAAGCACCAGGATTTCCAGTCGCATACCTGCAGTGGCAACGTGGCCACCGTGCTGGAGTCTTTTGCCTACAAAAACAGGGCCGGGGAGCAGAAGGAAGCCAAGAAGTTTCGTCTGGCCTCCAATCAGGGCTCGGACACCGTCTGGTATCAGGTGAACATCTTTGACCCCAAGTTGGCGTCCGTGCTGGAAAAGCACGCAGCCGTAGGCCGGCGCGTGGTCGTCAATGGGCGTCTGAAAGTGTCCGCCTACACCGGACGGGAAGGGCCTGTCCCGTCCCTTCAGCTGGACGCGATGGCCGTCAACTTCATGGATATGCCCCCTGAAGATGCAAAAGCGCTGCCGCCCATGAAAACGGTGGATGATGGCCTCCTGCATGCCTGGTCCCTGTTCATGAAACCCTACCGACGATAACGCATTGGCTGACCCTGACCGCTCCTGGCGTTCAGGGTTTTTTAGGGCCGGTGGCTCAACCGGGACAAGGGCGGGTTCCGGACGGGGTGATGATCTCGCCGTCAATGACCGCCTCCAGGCCCTTGGCCAACCGCTCTTCCGCTTCGGCCAACCAACGGATGGCCTGCCCGAACTCCCGCTTACGGACAATGCACCACTGTCGGATCAGTTCCCCGGCGATCGCCGCCAGCCGGGGGCTTTCGGCAGGTACCCAGGCGTCGGCCTGCCCTGGTACGACGAAGTAGCCAGGGGTGCCGCCAGGGTCCTGAAGGACGCTCTCGGCGGTGGCGGATGGCGAAGCCGGCTGCGGGCTCATGGGCGGTGTCGTGGGCCTTGAGTGCGCTTTGGGCCGGTGACCGGTTGTTTTTTCTTTTGAGGTCTTGGTTCTTGAGTCCGCCATTCGTGCCGGGGGGTGACTACCGGATTTGGCGGGGCCTCCCGTCAGCGAAGTCGGGGCGGATTCCGGCGCCGGTTTCAGGCTGGCGATGATCACCTGAAGCGCGGGCGGACACCGTAACCGGTAGGCAGAAGCCACCTGCTGCCGTTGACCGGTGCTGGCGGTGATGAAGCGGTATTCGATATCCAGGTAGCCCAGCCGTTTGAGCTCGGTGAGCGCCCGTTCGACGGTACGGCGTGACAGGCAATTCGCCGCTGGAGCGTTCTTGTTGACCTGAGCCTGGATATCCGCCACGGAAAACTGGCTCAATACGGGATCGTCGCCCTGCTCCGGGTGGAAATTCCGCTGGCGGCCCAAGGTCCGCTCCATCCAGTCCCAAACACGGTAGGCACTGAAGTGCAGCTGGCCCAGCAGGAATTCCTGGACCACATGCGGCCGCAGGAAAAAACCCTTGTCGGTGTGGACCTTTGCAAAATACGGCGGCACGGTGGGGGTACGGGATCCCGGACGACTTTTGGATGCCAAGGAACGGACAGCACTAGAGACCTGTCGCATACACAACCTCCTGGTGTGAGAACAAAGCTTCCCTGTGTTGACGAGGACCGCTTTTTCGCGTAAGCTCACACCATTGCTCGATGTGCTGGTCGCGGTTGGCGCCGCGGCTTACGCTAGAAACTCCTGGTCAAACCCTATAAGACGCCCACGGTTCCCGCCGTGGGCGTTTTGTTTTGCTAAAGCAATAAATATCTCTTGGTGCGAGTTCTCCTTGATAGCTGCGGAATACTACCAATATTTAGGCTATAGACGGATATTGCCCAAGCTATCCTCTGAATGCAAGCATTCCCTAAAGGCCTAGGGTTACCTGATAGCTTATTGGTCGAGTTGACAGGGGGCTATCAGCCGCTTAGGCTTTGCCGAAGAGATATCTAACGGCGCTCGCTACTGGAGATTGCTATGCCGAAACTGGATCAAGAGCTGGCTATGGACTTTGATGATTTGGAAGCGCCGGCCCCAAAGAGGCTCGTTTACAAGATTCAGGCTGCCGCCGCCATGCTGGGGGTCAGCGACCAGAGCGTCCGGATTTATGAGCGGGAGTCCAGCATCGAGGTGGAAAGGGCTACCGCCACGGGCGCGCCGGCTGTCCGGCTGTTCACTCCGGAAAAAGTGTTCGAGTTCGCGGCGTGGCGCCGGTCCCGGGGGCTCACGCCCGGGTTGGCCAAACCGCTCACCGTGGCGTTGTACAATCGAAAAGGCGGGGTGGGCAAAACCATATTCACCGCGGAGCTGGCTTGCCAGTTCCAGTTGATGGGGTTGCGCACGCTGGTGATCGACGCGGACAGCCAGGCCAATACCACGTTGTTGATGGGCTACGACCCGGAAGCCATCGTGGATGACAGCAACCGGGAATCGGGGGTTGAATACAACCTCGGAGATCTGTTGCGGCTGCCCCCGGTATTTTCTGAGGTGCAACCGTTCGCCCGCGTGGTCAAAAAGCCTTACGGCGAATGGGGCCCCCATCTGGTGCCGGCCGATCCTCGCATCTCCCAACTCGAATACGCCTTGATGACCGCGAGCAATCGGGATTTCCGCCTGATCCAGTGGCTGAAGCAGGGCCGGGAGCAGCCCAGCCCGGAGCTGGACCTAACGCCGTATGACGTCATCATGTTCGATTTGCCTCCGAGCGTGACCGCTCTGGTCAACGCCGCCTTGCTGACCTGCGATCTATGGGTGGTCCCGGTAGGCTTGGACCGTTTCGGCTTTAAGGGAATATCCAGTCTGATCAGCGCCGTGAAGGACATGAAGCTGGATTTCAGCCGCGAACCCTATCTGATGCTCGTACCGAATTATTTCAACAAGCGCAGGTTGCGAGTGGCGAACATCATGCAATGGCTGGTCGCGAACCATAAGCCATTGTTGAGCCAGAATATGATCCGGGAGAGCGAGGACCTCCCCCGGAATATTGCCGAGCATGGCATGCCTGTCAGCCTGTCCGCTCCGATGTCCCCTGTAATCCGGGAGGATTTCGCGCCTTTGGCCAAGGAGATATTGACCCGATTCGCGCAATTCAAGGAGGTTCGTCGTGGAGAAGAAGAGCTTCAGACTGCCTAGGGTTGAGGATTTTCCACCGGCGCCTGGTAGCGCGCCATCCCGCGTATTTAGCCCCAACATGGTGGTGAACACGCTCGAACCGCCGTCACCGGAAGAAAAAGCCGAGGAAGAGGCCAGGTTTTTGGCTCAATTCAATCGAGCGAAAGCCGAGATAGAGGCGGAGGCGCGTGGGGACGAAAGCACGGGTTCCCCCGTCGGGGCGGGATCCGCACGGGTGGAAATCGACGTCCCGTTGTCTTTGTTGAAATCCAGCCCGTTGAACCCCCGAGGAGCACCCATAACGGAAAGCAGCCTGCAGCGGATGGTTACTGCCATCGTCGCGGCGGGCGGCGTGCAGTCGGCCATCCATGTGGTGGCGGATGGTGATCACTTCATCATCGCGGACGGCCACCGCCGGGTGGCGGCATCCCATCGGTTGAACTTCAAGACGGTTCGGGCTGTCGTCCATCCGCCCATGGAGGACGCTCTCGGCCTGTACAAGCTGGGTTTCGAATTGAGCGATTCGAGCGAGCGCCCGGGAGATCTGGACAACGCGCTGATCTGGAAAAAATTGTTGGACCAGCGCCTGATCGACAGCCAGGACCGCTTGGCGGAAATTACCGGTTATTCCAAGAGCTACATCAGCAAGGTGCTCAGCTACAACCGGTTGCCGGCAGAGATTCTGGACATCGTCAACGACCATCGGGAGCAGTTCCCGGTAAAAATCGCGTATGAACTCGCCTTGATCGTGAGCCAGTATGGCCCGGAGGAAGGGATTGCTTGGGCTAGACGGATCGCGGAAACCGGAGTCAGTCTGGCGGCGCTGCGCCGGGCCAAAGAGCGTAAGATCCAGAGCCGACATACACGAGAATCCGTCAAGCGGGCGGTGATGCTTGGCAATACGCTGCTGGGCATCGTGAACTGGACGCCGAAGCGCACCACGCTGGAAATCCCGGACCTGTCCCTGGCCGAGATGGACGCGCTGGCGGACGCGGTTTCTACCGTGTTGCGCGCACGGGAAAAGTCGTTGAGGACCGAAGCCCTAACGGGCACGGCCGACCTCGAGCAAAAGGGCAGTCCTTCGGATTCGCAAGAAATCGTTTCAGTTTCCCCGGGGAAACTGAAACAGGAAGATCAAGTCCCCTTGTAGTTTCCCCGGGGAAACTAAACTATGGCCATAGGGCCAGCCACATCCGGCATATCGACGGATCCCTTCGCAAACCAAGTTGATGGCGCCTAATCTCCTAGAAATCCTTTAGTAATCCATGCTTCGAAGCCACCGATACGGTGGCTTTTTACTGTAGGAGCTGGCCGCTCTACAAGACAGCCTGGCCACATGCTTGATAGGCCAAATATGGGCATACACACTGCTGCCACCACCTCGCTTAATCCTGACATCACAATTGTCATCCGGAAGATCGCTAATTGCGTAGTGGTCCAACGGACGACGACAGCAGCAAAGCTGGCAAACATGCTATGACCAGTTTGGTAGACAAACAATAACGCTAAAGTTGACGATAGACCACAGTCGATGGATTGTGCCGCCATCTACCATAGTTTTGGTCACACCGGTAACCATAGCAGTTGGTAGACAATCAGGTCACACCGATAGAGGCGTCAAGTATGGCGGTAACGCAGATGGGAACCATTGAGGCGTAAACAGGAGTACCTGCGGGTGGTTCCCGCTGGAAGTAGCTGGTTGGCGGTTATTGGCCTGCAGTGATCTACCGAAAAGTGGCATATCTAAAAGCCATGTGATTTCACAGAGGCTCTCGCTACCACTACGGTTTTGGCTTTTTAGCCATTGACGGCAAAACCCTAAAATGACGGTCCATCAGAAATTTTAGGAAAAGGAGGCCGGTCCGGTCTTTCGCTAACCATGACCAAGCAACCATGGCCAGGCGGTCTCCCCGATCGCCCAGGTGGCGATGGCCCAGACGAAGCCGTTACCCACCCGGGAGGCCATGACCTTGGTTCGAGAGTGCAGGGGGTGGCCCAGACGCTCGACAAAGGCCACCAGGGCCGCCCATCCGTCCAAGGGCGGTACCGGCAGAAGATTGAAGGCCGCCAGGGCCAGGTTGAAGTTGGCCAGCAGCGCCAAGGCGTGATGCGGATCTCCGTTCGCCGCCAAGGGCGCCAGGGCCGCCAGTAGCCCGCCGTACAGGAGGTTGGCGAGCGGGCCGCCTAGCGCGATCCAGATCCGGAAGACCGGGGGGGCCTCCGGGTATCCGGCACCCGGTTCCACATAGGCCCCGATGGGAAACAGGTGCAGCCGAATCCGGCCCCAGGTGAAGAGCCTGGGACCGAAACCGATGCCCCAGGAAGCGACCGGTATCTGGTAATACCGGAGAACAGCCCAATGGCCCATCTCGTGGATCACAAGCACCATTATGGTGAGAATTGCGGCCGTTGTAAGGTACAGCAGATAGAGCCACATGCCCCGATCAGCGGCTACGGGTTTCGTATCGGTGGATCATGTCTTCGAACAGGACCTGCAATTCATCCGCATTTCCCCGAACGACATTCGCGCCCGCAAGTTGGTAGTCTTCCACCGGAAGATAGCCTGCTTCCATTCCCCGGCGAACCATGTCCAGCAGGTTACCATCATTCGGGCTTCGATCCCGGATCCGTAAGGCGAACAGGATATATTGTTTCCGGGGTAGGCTCCTGTCCGCCGGATCCACCTCAAACACGGTGTCCGAGATGGGTATGGCCTGCAGGAGGCCTCGTCCCAACTGCCCACTTTGGTACCAGTCGGCCAACTGATGGTTTATCTCTGCCCAGGGTCGAGCGACACCGCAGTGCAACTGCACCGCCACGATGTCCGCTTCTAATTCCGTATCGGCGGTTTCCAGGGGTTCCTCGATTTGTCCGGAACCGGTATCCAGATGTTCCTCCACCGTTAGCTCCAGTTCGAGTTGGACGGTGGCGGTGGCCGCCGGTAATGCCAAGACGTCTGCGGAACCCACTAGATCCAAAACGCTGGTACCGGAGATGGCGATTCGCAGGTAGAGAACGTCCAGCAAGGATTCGGCGTCTTCGGCGAAGGCGTCCTGCTGGTGGAGGTCGTCCACCCAGGTAATCAGTCGGTCCGTGACCGTGACCACGGCGATCAGCCGGGCTTCCTCTTCGGGATACCCGAAACCAAGCAGCACCAGGGACTCCAACGAGTCCAAGGTCTCCACCCAGGCACGGAAGGGAACCTGATCTTCCGTGCAGACGCCGGCCTCGATCAGGGGCATGAGCCCCGCCAGGACGGTCTCTACCAGATCGCGGTGCTCGGTCACCCGTTGGTCCCATGCCCGTCGTTCCGCCTCCCGTTCCGCGCGAATTTGCGCCTGGTGCCGGGTGAATGCTTCAGGAAGCGTAATCGCCATAACCGCCGTCTCCAATCAGTAAAAGGCCGGGTCCACGCCAAAGTGGCGGTGCTCCCAGTGTCGGGTCCCCGGCTCCAGTATAGGTTCAGGCGCGTCACAACCAGCCAAGGCCCAAAAGATGCCTCCTGACAGCCTTGATACACTGATGCTATACTAACGCACGATCAATGTCGATCGCATTCCAGGGCAGGAGCAACACCATGGCTGCACAACAGAAAGGGAACAAAGAGCTGACCGGGGCATTGTTCCCGGAGAAGAACAAGAAAAACGAAAAGGGGCCCGACGTAACGGGTACCGCTACCGTTGGCGGGGTCGAGTACCGCATCGCCGGATGGAAGCGCGAAGCGGCCAGCGGCTCGGGTGCCTTCTTCTCGCTCGCCTTCGAGCACGGAGACGAGAAGTCGACCCGCGACTCGAAGGAACTGACGGGCGTGTTGTTCCCCGAGAAAGAGAAGAAGAACGAGAATGGCCCAGACGTGACCGGAACCTGCCACATCCAAGGGGTCGAATACCGGCTGGCAGGCTGGAAAAAGACCTCCGCCGCAGGCAACGCCTATTACAGCCTGAGCCTCGAGTTACCCCGCAAGGGCGGCCAGGCAGCGCCGGCTCCCGCTGCTGCGCCTATCGACGAAGACTTCTAAGGCAGTTGGCACCTTTAACCCGCTTTCGAGCGGGTTTTTTGTGCCCGAAGTCCGCCCCGGCCCGTGGCACCGAGGCCGGCAGTGCGAAGGCCGTTCCTATACTGTCCCAGCGCCTGATTCCGGAGAGGTCCCTGGGCCAGACGGAATTCTACGGCGGAAATCATCTCGACGGTAGACGGAGTAAGCCATGCTGGTGAAAGAGATTGGCGGCCTGCTGATGCTGGCCTTCATTGTTTGGATTTTCCTGACCCCAGAGCCGACGGTTCGCATCGAGCGGGCTTGTGCCCCCATCGGTTGGGGCGGCAACGTGGCGACGTCTCTGGCCGCGCTGTCCACTCCAAAGGGGCAGTTTTACGTTCAGCAAGGAATGGACAAAATGACCTATGGTTGCGAGTACGCGATCTGGCGGCTCTTCTACCAGGCCCAGTACAACCAGTACCAGATGCTCCTGGCCGCGCATCCCAACCTGGCGCAGTCCACCGCGGCTACCGCGTCGGCGGCGTCCGTAGCACCCCCGGCCAACCCGTCTGCCACGAAGCCGGGGGCGTCTTGAACGGCTGGAGATCGAAAACACTGCTCGGAGCCGGCCTGCTGCTGGCCAGCTGGATGACGCATGCGGACCCCGTCTACCTGGTGGAGCTGGCCAATTTCGCCTGCCCCCACTGCGACCACATGCACGCGTATGAGCCGGGAATCGCCCAGGCAGTCAAGGCTACCGGAGGCGAGTTCGATTTTGCGCCGGCGCCAGCGGAGAAGCAATCAGATTCCGCAGCCAAGATCTATTACGCGGCCCGCCAACAGGGGCCGGTGATCGCGGCGGAGACGGAATCCCTGTTGTTCGAGGCGATGGCCGTCGACGGCTTGCCGGTGCAGAACGCCACGCAAGGAATCGTCTTCCTGCAGCAGGACTGGCCGAAAACCATCCCGGCCCCGGATTATGACAAGCTGGCGCGGGACACCGCCGACGCCGCCGTAGAGGCCGCCGCGAACAAGGCGATCACTCTGGGGGCCGACATGGGCGCCTCACGGCTACCCGCTTTTATCTTCATCCAGAATGGCGCCCCCGTCGGCATGCTCGCCCGGGGCGCCCGGTATCCGACCATGCCGCGCTTACGCCAGGCGGTACTGCAGGCCATCGGCCTGTATGCGACCGGAGCCAGGCTCCCCGCCTCCACACCTCCCGCTGCAAAGGATCTGTCATGATCGCCATGATTTCGTACGCCCATCACTTCGAACGCCCGGCTGGGGAACAAGCCCAGGTGCGGGTCGCCCGTTCCGGAAACTGGGAGCTGGGCGCCGAAGGCCGGGTAACCCCCGTTCGAGAGGTGCACCCCAAGCTCCACCAGCCTGTAGCGGCCCCGGAATCGGCCGACATACGTCCGGGGCACTCGATCCGGTGGGGAGCGGACCTGCTGCGCCCTGTTCAGTCGGTGTTCTTCCCCTTCAATCGGTCCCAGGTGTCGAAACGGGCGCTGGCCCGGCTCCGAAGCATCCCGCCAGGGGACTACGTGGTGATCGGCTTTGCATCCTGGCCCGGCACCTTCGCTTATAATGCCGGCCTTGGGGCTCTGCGGGCGTACCATGTCATTTCCGCGCTGAGGCAGGATGGCGACCGGATTCTGGCTTCCCCGGTCAGCATGGGGAACTGGCACGCCTCCCACGATCCCAAGAAGTTCGCACGGGATCAGCGCGCCACGGTCTACCGGATGCAGGCCATCCTCAAAGATGGAGACGGGAAACACTAGCAGTATACAAAAATTGTAGTTATACTCGGAACCAGATCATTCCTGCTCTGCTTCCGGTCCAGATTCGGGGGTGGCCGTAGGCGGTTCCGAATGGCGGAATGTTCCGCGCCCTGGGAAACCAGGTAGTCTCTCTCACCGTAGAAGGAGTATGCAATGAACCATTTTTACATGGCGGGCCGGATTCAGCAAGTTCGGGTCCATGGCGGGAAGCGATCGGTTGCGGAAGGCGGAAAACCACCTTCGGCGATCATCCTGCTGCAATATGGCGTCGCTCGGGAAGGCGGGAACGGCCCCGTGGAGTTTCTGAACGCAGCCCTGATCCGCATCCCGGCTTTCCGCTACGACAAGATCGCGGACAAGCTGGTGGAAGGCGCGCTGGTCTCCGTAGCCGGACATATCCAGGGCATCATGAAGCAGGCCATGGGTGAAGGCTACATCACGTCGGAGCTGGTGGCTGACAACGTGCGCTTCGAGGATATGTCGTTCCTGCTCGAGACGGAAGTCGACGCCTAACCTGCCGAGGACGCTTGCATGGTTGGACTGCCGCCTCCCATTCCGGCCCAGTTCGCGGTGTGCGCCGAGCGGGCGGCCGCGCGGTATCACCTGCCGGCGCAACTGGTGGAAGCCATCATCCACCAGGAGAGCGGCCGGGTAGGTCATGTCGTCTGGGACCGCAACGGCACCTATGACATCGGGCCCATGCAGGTGAACTCCTGCTGGCTGTCCAAGCTCGCCCAGTACGGGATTACCCGGCCGATGGTCGAAGGGAATGCTTGCGAGAATATCGCGATTGGATCCTGGATACTGGCCCGGAATCTGGCCCATTACGGGGTAACCGGGACCAACTATGTCCAGCATCCGGCCCAGTTGGGCTATGCCATCATGGCCTATAACATCGGGACGCGGTGGACGGCCGATACCTATCCGATCGGATTGCGCTATGCCCGGTCCGTGCTGATCTACTGGCATGGGCTATACCGGGAGACGGTCGCCGCCGTCAGAGCCGGTTCCGAATCGTAATAGCGACTGTTGCTATATTGAAGTGCCGTGCCTTACGGCCACTTTATAATGATAACAGGAGCGACACCGCATGCGTATCTCATCCCTTTTCTCCAAGCGCGGCCTCCAGTTGGCGGCGCTCGCCTCCGGCCTTGGCGCGGCGGCCCCCGCCATGGCGGCCCAGAACACCGCCGACCCGTTCTACACCTTCTCCAACACGGTTCAGGAATGGGCCGCAGGGCCGCTGGGCGTCGGACTGGCCGTCACCATGTTGCTGGTTGGCGCCGGCATCGGGGTGGCCAAGAACTCGCCGCTTCCCGCCTTGTCAGGCGTGGCCGGCGCCGCCTTTCTGCACTGGGGTCCCACCGTCATCACCACGATGATGGGCGCTGGAGCGGTGATCTAATCCGGGTCACAGGAAATACCCGAACCGCCCGAAAAGGCTGTTCCACCCGTAGCGATACGGGTCCTATTTTGAATCGGACGATTCTCTGGAATCGGCCATACGGAACTGAAAACCATGGCAAACGGAGACATCCATCGGATCGCGCGGGATCTGGACAAGCCGATCCCGATCCTCTTCTGGGATCCGGTGGAGTTTGTCATCGCCGTGTCGATGGTAGGCTTCGGCGTGCTCGTCAACATGTGGGTCATCGGCATGTTGGCGGGCGCGGCGGTTCTGGTGCTGTCCACCAAACTCAAGCGGGGCGCCAAGCCGGGAGCGGTACAGCATTGGCTCTGGTCCCTGGGGCTGCAGGTGGACCCCGCATTGAAGCAGCGGTTTCTGCCGAGCTGGAAAAACGATTTCTTCGAATGATCGCCGGGTACCGGCCCCAAGAGAGGTCTCTGGATGTCTGCTGCAAATTATCCTGAAGCTCTGGTAAAAGCCTTCCGGGAAGGCCGGGCCTGGCGGTTCGCGGCCTTCGCCTTCGCCGGATTCGCGCTGATCTTTGCCGGGGGCCTGGTGTATGTGTCCACCCATTCCCCGACCACCCTGGTGCCGTACGGGTTTGCGATGGCCAAGGGGCCGGTAACGGTAAAAGCCGGAAGTGCCGCAAATGGCGCGTACCTGTCGTATGTCGCGCAAGCGGACCTGGGGCTGATCCTCGACTGGACCCCGGATACCGTCAAAGCCCAGTACGACCGGTTCATGAACCGGCTCAGCCCCAGCCTTTACGCGGCGGAACAGGCCAAGCTGGTAGCGGCGGCCAAGCTGAACAAACAGAACGATGTGACCGAGGCCTTCTATGCGAACCACATCCAGTACAGCGGCGACACCGTGCAGGTGTCAGGCTTGCTGAAACAATGGGCGGGGCAGACGGTGATCCTGTCCCGGCCGGTTACCTACACCTTGACCTATGCATTCACGGATGGAACTCCCTATGTCACGAACCTCAGCACGCCCCGGTAATCCGCTGCGCCAGCCGTTGCTGGCGGCTGTTCTCCTCACCCTGGCGATCCCGACGGCCTGGGCGGCTTCCGCTGGGACGGCGATCCCCCTGGCGGCGAGCGCGCCCGTCCAGGTCCAGAACCTCGAGACGGGTCCATCGCTTCCGGCCACCGTCACCCCTGGCCGGATCCTGACCCCAGGGGCGGCCCCGGCCGCCGTAAACCCGGCCCCTGTCCCGTCACCGGCCGCCCCGGCTTCGGCTGCGGGAACGCCGGCCGGCCTGAATGGCGCTCCGGAAGTGGAAACCACCCCGGCCGGCCGCAAGCTGGATCAGGGCTTGGCCCAACTGGGGATGAAACCGGTGATCCCGGGAGACCATCCGGCCGTGCGGCCGGTCCGCCACGAGGCGCCCCGGCCTCGATGGACGCCGCCGCGCCATGCGCGAACCCGGACGGTGAAACCCGCCGTGTCCGTGGTTCCCCGCGGGGAGCTGGTCCTGTCCAACACGCAGCTGAACATCCTCCGATTCCCGGTCGCGATCAAGCACCTGTGGTTCCCGGCCGATACGCCGGTCGTCGGCAAGCCCGCCTATTTCGCAGACAACCATGCTGTGATGGTTCAATTCCAGCCCGGGGTCCAAAGTCAGGTGCAGTTGATGGTGGAGTTGGCCAACGGGTCCGTCCTTTCCAAGGAAGCGGAACTCAGGGCCGGTCCCGGCGCCGTTTACGACCTGGGGGGCCATTCCGGCCTGATTCCCGGAGACTCGGCTCCCGCCTCCGAACCGGCTGCTCCGGACTCCAACGGCATGGCCGCGGTACGGCTGCTGCAAGGCGTGGTACAGGGCCGGATTCCCCATGGATTCGATCCGGCGCCGTTGCCGGCGCCTACGGTGTTCACGGCCTTTACCGCCAATCCGGTCATGGTCTGGAAAGATACCACCAGCAATCTGGCGATCTATGTATTCCAGCTCAAGGCGATGGGCGCCCCGGCGAAAGTCGCCCCCCCGGAATTCTACCGTCCCGGAGTGGAGGCCGTCTTGCTGACGTCCGACACCGTCACCCCGGCGGACGGTCCCTTCCTCTACGTGGTGGAGGCGTTCCATGGCGAATAACGACGACGCGCCGAAGACACCCCCGGCCGCCGGCGGCGCTCCGTCCTTGCGCGTCAAGGTAAAAACCTCCGGCATCAAGGGCCGGTTCGCGGCGCTACGCCCGGCGAGTCCCCGCACGCGATGGCTGCTCCTGGGGGCGGCCATCGCCGTCGGCGGAATCATCTTTTCGACGATGACGGCCAGCGGACCGTCCAAGGCACCGCCTCCCGCCAAGCAGCAGCACTTCATCAATGTCACGCCGAACGGGGCCGGGGCCCAGACCTGGCAGGCCCAGTCCCAAGGGAAAGTGGAGGCCTTGCAGTCCCAGCTGGGAGCCCTGCAGAACCAGGTCTCCGGCCTGAAGCAGGCCATGCAGGCCCAGACCCAGGCTCTGCAAAGCGCGACGGAGTCCTTGCAGACCCTGCACAACACCGCAGGCGCTCCGACCAAGGCGGGAACCGCGCCGGAGAAATCCAACCTGGGGTCGCTACCCTTGCCGCCACCGCCACCGCCCGTGCCGGTGAGTTCCCTGCCACAGATGCCGGCCGCACCGGGGAACCAGATTCTGGAATACAGCCCGAGTACCCCCGCCGGCAAGTCCGCCGTGGCGTCCAGAACGGACTATGCCAAGAACAAGTATGCCGGCTATATCCCCGTGGGCTCGTTCATGCCCGTCGTGCTCCTGAACGGTGTCGACGCTGGAACCAGTTCGCAGACCCAGAGCAACCCGCAACCGATCCTGGTGCGCATCCAGGGGAACGCCATCCTGCCCGGTTCCGCCCGCTATCAGCTGAAAAGCTGTTTCGTGCTGATGTCCGCGTACGGCAACCTGTCGGCGCAGCGGGTATACGGCCGGGCCGCCGAACTGTCCTGCGTGGACCAGGACGACCACCTGGTGCTGAACCAGCCGATCAAAGGCTACCTGGTCGATTCGGATGGCGTGCTGGGGCTTCGGGGCAAGGTCATCAACCGGCAGGGCGCCTTGCTGGCGCGGGCCTTGCTCGCCGGGTTCGCCTCCGGCCTGGGCCAGGCATTGACCAACGCGCAGGGCACCATGTCCTCGTCCGCGCTGGGCGCGGTCCAAACCGTTTCGGGTTCGCGGATCATGAGCCAGGGGGCCTATTCGGGAGCCGGCAACGCGGCCAACCTGCTGGCCCAGTTCTACCTGAAGCAGGCACAAAGCATCTTCCCGGTCGTCGCCGTGCGCGCCGGACGTAAGGCCACCCTGGTGATCACCAACGGCGAGAGCCTGACCTGGCACGACTACGGCAGCCTGTACGCCAAAGAAGTGACCCCGCAGAAATGATGACGCTGCCATCCGTTCCGATTCCAGCCCCATCGGCCGCCGCCATCTGCCGGGCTCAGGTCGGAGAAAGCCCCGGCCAGGTCCTCCGGGAAATGCGGGAACGTCTTCCCCGGACGCCGATGATCCGGGCCCAGAAGACCCCGCTCCCGGGGGTAACGGCCATCACCCTGGCCAACGGGCAGCAGGTGTACGCCGTGGACGGCAGCAACTACCTGGTGATCGGGGTGATTTATGACCTCAACACCGGCAAGACGCTGCAGAACACCCTGGACCCGCGAACTCCGGTTTCCGCGGCGGAAACCACCACCCCGTCGTCAGCGATGGCGGAGTATCACCACTTTCTCGCTCCAAAGGATTGACCCATGAAAAGCGCACATCTCCTTTCCCTTCCCGCCCTGGCGCTCGCCGTGGCCTTGTCCGGCTGCGCGACCACGCCGCACAGCTGCCCCCTGGACCACGGGCTGGGCTGCCACAGCCAGATGCAGGCGTACCAGGCGGCCCTTCACGGAGGCGGAAACCAGCAGTCGGTATTCGGCGCACCCAGCGTTCGGCCGGGCGTTCCGGTTGCCGCCCCGAGCGGGGCCATCCTCGGAACGCCCGGGGGCTACCCCCAGGCCGGCGCGGGAGGAACCCCGGTATGGACTCCGGGCCAGGTGTACCGGGCCTGGACGGCCCCCTGGACGGATGCCGAAGGGTACCTGCACAGCGGCGGGTATGTGTATTTCAATACCCCCGGCCACTGGAGCTACGGCAGCCTGACCGCGTCCGGCCCCGCGGCGGGGGTCCTCCATCCCATCAAGCCGTCCGCGCTGGGATTCACTCCCGGCGGCTCCGTGGCTCAGGGAAAGCAGGAGAACCCGTCCGTCGCGGGCGGCACCCGGGCCGCCATGGGGGCCATCGACAACAGCGGCGGCGTTACCCAGCCTGCGGAACAAATCACGCAGTAATCGGCTCGACGGCGAGCGACAAAGGACGGAATCGTGACACGGTGGCTCAAGCAGTTAAAACTGGGACGAAAGGTGGGCGCCATCCGGGACTGGGTGGCGCCGGAGCCGCCATTGCCGACCCCCCAGAGCCTGCTGACGGCGGCGGACCTGCTGGAGCACGACAAATTCTCGCAGCTGCTGACCTACACGGACTATGACGAGTCACGCAAGCTCTTCTTCATGGACGACAAGGACGACTTGCTGGCGGTCGGCTTCGCCTTGCAGTATTGGCCCCTGCTGCTGACGGGGACCGATGCCGAAAACCAGCTGGAGGCGGTGATCATGGGCTGCCCGGCCAATACGGTCCTCCAGTTCGGCGTGCTGTCCTACCCGGGAGTGGATGGTTTCCTGGACACCTGGGCCAGGGCGCGGGTCGCCAAGACGGAAAACCCGCTACTGCGGCAGATGGCCTTGCGACGCCGGGATTTCATGCGCTACACGGCGCTCAACGGCGGACCCAGCCTGCTGCCGCAGACCGAACTGCATCCGCGCGCGATCCATTACATGCTGAGCGTCCGGATCCCGTTTCACGGCGATCCGGCGTCCGCCCGGGAGGTGGAAGGCTTCCTCAAGCAGGTCCTGGATGTGCGGGACTCCACCATCGGTTCGCTGGCCAGCATCGGAATCCCGGCCGTCGTCATGGGCCGAACCGAGGTGGAACGCATCCTGCGCATCATGCTCAACCCCCAGATCCCGGTTTCCGCCCTGGACCGGCTGGCCACGCCGGGCCTCCCGTTCGGCGCGGACCTGATCGACCGCAGTACGCGGATGGCGGCGTTGCACGGCGGGGGAATCGCGTTCGGCATGAAACCGCTTCCGGACATGGACGATCACACGGAAGTCATCGCCGCCGATGAGGACCCCCTGGTGTGCGTCAGCATCACCGCCGACGCCCTGCCGTCCCCCTTGTACCTCGGGCACACGGGAGACCTGCTGGGGTCCCAGGCTTCGCGGGAAGACCGGATCCACAATCCGTTCTGGGCGTATACCAACATCCACATCCTGGACCCGGACAAGGCATCGGAGGCGCTGACCGCGAAGCTGGGCGGCCTGAACAAGCAGGCGATGTCCGAATCGCCCTGGTACCGGTCGATGATGTCCCACCTGTATACGCGCCGGGATGACGCGACCTATCTCCTGGAGCAGTTACGGCAGGGGAAGAACCTGACGCGTGCCTACGTCGGGATCAATATCTACACGACGGCCACCAATGCCAAGCGGGACGGAGAATATGTTCGGGGGCTCTGGCGCAAAAACGGATTCCGGGCCTCTCCGGAGCGGTACATCCACTTGCCGGCGTTCGTCGCCAGCCTGCCGATGCAGTACACCCCCCAAATGGACCCGCCGAACCGGGGCCTGCAGCGCGCCACCACCATGCACTCGCTCAACGCGGCCTGCCTGGCCCACGTCCAGGGAGACTGGTCCGGGCACGATCCGTCGCGCGGAGGCCCGCTGCTGGTCTCCCGACGGGGACAGGTGGCGTGTGTCGACCTCTTGAAGGCGACGACCAACTACAACTTCGTCGTGGTCGCGGCATCCGGCGCCGGCAAAAGCTTTCTGACCAACGAGATCGTATCGGATTTCCTGTCCAAGGGCGGGCTGGTTCGGATCATCGACGTGGGTCGCAGTTACCAGCGCTTCTGTGAAATCATGGGCGGTCAGAACATGATCTTCGACCCGCGCAACCCGGTCTCGATGAATCCGTTTTCCGGTGTTTGCACACCGGAAGACCTGTCGGAACTGATGCCGATGATGAAGGCGCTGCTCCGGCAGATGGCCTATCCGCTGACCGACGAGGCGAACACGCCGGCCTGGGAATACCAGGCGCTGGAAACGGCCATCACGGCGGCCTGGCAGGAGAAGGGCGAGGAAACCGAGCTCTCCGACGTATACACCTGGCTGCTGGAACACGGCGACGCCCGGGCCAAGGACCTCGCCTTCCAGTTGGCGCCGTTCGCCATCGGGCGTTACGCTCCCTGGTTCAGCGGGGTACGGCGGATGTCCTTCAACAACGACCTGGTCGTGGTCGAGCTGGAGGAATTGAAGAGCGACCCGGAACTGCAAACCATCGTGCTGACCATGTGCATCAACCAGATCACCAAGGAGATGTACCTGTCGGACCGGCGCAAGCCCAAGCTGCTGGCCATCGACGAAGCCTGGGATCTGCTGGGAAACGTCAGGACCGGCAAGTTCATCGAGACCGCCTTCCGGCGAGCCCGGAAATACAACGGCATCGCGGGAGTCATCACCCAGTCCTTCGAGGATTTCGAGAAGTCCCCGGCCGCCCGGGCCGCCATCGAGAACGCCGCCTGGCAATTCGTGCTGTACCAGCGGCCGGAATCGCTGGAATTCGCCATCACGAACAAGCGCATTGTCGGCGATGAACGTCTGCTCGCCATTCTGAAATCGGTTCGTTCCGGGCTGGGTTTCTCCGAACTGTACATCCGCTCGGAAGACGGGCAAGGACTCTACCGGTTCATTACCGATCGGCACTCCTACTGGACGTTCACCACCAATCCGATCGACCTCGCCAAGATCGCCAACCTGACGGAACAGGGGATCCCCCTGCCGGAGATCATCGACCGGATGGCCCGCGCCGACTATCAGGAGCGATGGGGGGCGCCGGACCTGGCGGAAGCGCTCGCTACACTGGAAGGCAAAAGCCTGTAATCACCCACTGTGCGCCGCAAGGCGCCTTTCACCGGAGAGTCCATCCATGGAATCCAGATCATCCTTATTCGCCGCCGTGGCCGGAATCGCCCTGGTCTGCGGGGCGCTGGGCGGCGCGGGCGGCGTTTGGCTCGGAAGTCATTTCGGCGTGCTCTCGGTAGGCCAGCCGAAGATCGTGACCTTCGACGTCACCAAGCTGATCAACGCCGAACGGGCGGTCGCCGGCGGCTTGCTGGGCAAGACCAAGAACGAAAACGCCTCCATCGTCCTGGCCCGGGTCAGCAGCCTCGTACGCAGGACGATCACCCAGGAGGCCGGGCCGGGAACGATCGTCCTGGTCAAGCAGGGCGTGGTCTCGAAAAACGTCCCGGACATCACCGATTCGGTGCTGGCTCAGCTCGGGCTGCCGGCGAAAGCCACGACCGCGACTCCGATGCGCTATGCCACGCAGATCGCCCCGACGGACATGAGCTACAGCTACGCGGGGCAGGCCCAGCAGCGGCAGATCCAGCAGACCTGGCAGAAGACCATCCAGGAGAATGCCCAGAACCAGCGCGCCCAGAACGCGGCGGTACTGCCTTGACGAAGCCGGAATCCCCGGTTCCCGCCAGGCTCACCTGGGGGCGGGCGCTGGGACTGATCATCGCCGCCTGGGCCGTGGTGGTCCTGATCGGTTCCCAACCGTTCCGCCCCCTGGTCAACACCAGCGCCAGCGAGCCGCTGGGCCTTTACTTGGTGCACCGTTTCGGAAGCCACCCCCCGGCTCTGCGACCGGGGGAACTGGTCAGTTTCCACTACCGGGCGCCGGCCTGGGCCAAGGGCCGGTATTACCGGACGGGCGCCCGGTTCCTCAAGCGGGTGGGGGCCGTTCCCGGCGCCTGGCTATTCACGCGCGGGCGGCAGCAGTTCGCTTGTCCGGACGATCAGTTTGATGCGCAGTGCCGGACCCTGGGCACCATGCTCGCGACGGATCCGAAAGGCCGGCCCATGCGCTGGCCGCACTGGAATGGCTACCGGATCTCCGCCGGCGAATACTACATGCAGGCCACCCTGGTCTCGACCAGCTACGACTCCCGCTACTACGGCCTGGTGCAGGCCAGCCAGCTGATCGGAGCCGCCGCCCCCGTCTGGACCTGGGGCAAATAGCCAGCGCATGCCGAAGTACCTTCCGGCGCTCCCGCCGGAATTCACCAACCCCGAAAGGAGCCGTCTGATGTCAGAAGAAACCCCCGTCCACCGTCGCAATGCCCCCACGGACAAGATGTTGAAATTCGTGGACGCCCTGGCGGCCCGAAAAGGCTTGTCCGTCCCCGCCGAAGCACGAGAGAGCTACGACGCCTGCAAGGCGTTCCTGGACGAGCACGGCCAAATCCTGCCTCCGTCGGAAAAAGCCCTGGCCTGGGCGCAGGATATCGCCAAGAAAAAGAGCCTCCCATTGTCGGCCGAGACCTGTGCGGACGCCCGCCAGCTCTCCGAATGGATCGAAGCCAACCGTTAGTCGCTACGGCTGCTCGGCGGTTACCGTACGACGGCCCGGAATTCCGGGCCGTCGCTATACTCGGGCGGAGTGCTCATTTGCAAGGGAGGACATTATGTGCCAAATAGTGATCGGTCTCTTGGGAGACCAGCCTGGAGTGGGGAAGGACACCGCCGCCGCTTACCTGACCGCCCGGCACGGCTTCCGGCAGGCCTCGTTCGCCGCCCGCCTGTACCAGGAGGTGGCCCAGGCCTACGGGGTGCCGGAATCGGAACTCAGCCGGCGGGATCTCAAGGAAGTGCCCCAGAACCGGTTTGCGGCCAGGCATTGCCGAAATCCGGAGTTTCGGGCGGTGCTGGCTAGTCTGGGCAAGCTGCCGGACGAGCCGTTGTCCCCCCGGTTCGGTCTGCAGGTCTGGGGCACCGAATATCGGCGCAGCCAATCCGAGGACTATTGGCTCAGGCCGGTCCGGGACCTGGTGGAACGAAATCCGGGACGCTGGGTGATTACGGATCCACGACACCTGAACGAGTTCGATTGGGTGGAAAGCCTGGGGTTCTTAGGCAAGATCGACCGGCCCGCGCTGCCTCCGCTGGACCCGGGGAAACCGGTCCACGCTTCGGACCTGGCCGCAAGGGAGCGCCCGGTGGCGTTCCGGCTCGTCAACGAGGAGAACGCGCTACCCCGGCTCTATGCCGGCCTGGACGAGGTGCTGGGGAAACTGCTGGACTGAACACTGGACCGGCTCTACGAGCGCCAACTGCTTCGATCCGTCGGGGCCTGACGGACCCTTTTCGGCGCGGAATCTCCGCGCCTTTTCTTCGCTGCAAGCGGGAGTATGTCTGTGTCGACAAAAGCTGTCCCATTCCGGAATCCGGCCGTCGCCTGGTGGAACCAACTGGCTTTACGGCTGGTGCTGGGGACCGCGCTGCTGTTGCCGGGAACGGTGGCCATGGCCAGTCCGGAACGCGGCTGGTGGTTCTACCAGACGCCTCCCGCCCAGAAACCGAAGCCGAAACCGGTCGTCCCTGCCGGCGCTGGGTCCCCCGCGCCCGCCGCAGCCCCAGCGCAGACCCATGTGCATCCCTGCGCCCATGCCGGAACCTGGAATGCCTCCTGTGGGTTCGTCAACCCGGGCTCGAACTTCCGGTTCCAGGCCGAAGAGCGGGACCAGCTCATGCAGACGATGGTCATGAACCCCCAGGATCCGAATGCGGTGCTGCAGTTTCAGCGCTACAACCAATGGCTGGTCAACAAGGCGATCCAGGTCGCCAACATGTGGTACTTCAACGAGACCCAGCACCCCGGGCTCAACCCCCAATCGACGGCCCCCATCTCCCAGTTCGGGCTGCAACTGGCCGAGAAGGTGAAGCGGAACGACAATGACCAGATCTTCCGCTATCTGGACAAGCATGGCATGTTCTTCTACTTCTCCCGGCAGAGCTGCTTCTACTGTCACGCCATGGCCCCGAACATCGTCAATCTGGCCAAGGCCACGCGCGTCCAGGTCGAAGACATGTCCCTGGGGTCCGCTTGCATCCCCGGCTTCGAAAATCATTGCATGACGGCCGCGCAGACCACCAAACCGGCGGAGATCCTCCGGGTGAAGATCGTGCCCACCCTGTTCCTGTTCGTGGAGCCGGACACCTGGATCCGGGTCAGTACCGGCGTAGTGGACGAAGCCACCTTGCAGGCCCGGGTGGTGGACTTCGTCGCCGCCTATCGGACCGCCATCCTCAAGGGGGTCCATAACCAATCCGGCCTGCAGCCCAGCGTGGATTTCAATCCGGCCGACAACCCGGCGTCCCTGGGCGGGGACGGGAAGGGGGTCACCCCGGAGAAGGGCTCCCCCCCTACCGCAGCGGACATCCGGAAGCTGCTGGGGCAGTCAACTACCCCGGGCTGAAGCCCGGATCTTGCAAGGTGGACCGCAGGCTGGGTTGACCAGGGGACCGTGTAACGTCGTGGTTACCTGATGCAAAGCAAAAGCGCCTTCGGATTCCAGACCGGGGACATGGTGAAAGCCGTCGTGACCACCGGCAAGAAAGCGGGCACCTACCTGGGGCGTGTGTCCGTCCGCGCCAGCGGCAGCTTCAACATCCAGGCTGCAACGGGGCTGGTGCAAGGCATCCATCACCGTTTCTGCACCCTGATTCAACGGGCGGACGGATATGGATATTCATAGCCAACACACAAGGAGATGCGGGAACAGGGGCGGCTCACGCCGCCGCGCTATCCATCCCCTGCCTTCAGGCCGGGGTTTCCCGCGCAACTGGAGGACATCGGGCTTGCGAAGCCTGCGCCTATACTACGCGAACCGTTCTGTCGACCGTCTGCCGGGATACCGATATGCCTGTATTCAACCTATGGTTGTTCCTCCGTCGGGGGATTTCCGGAGTGCTGATGCTCTCCATGAGCCTGCTCGCCTTGTACCCGGCAACGGCAGAGGCATTCCAGGGGCCGGCGGCGGCGTTGGGGAACCTGTTGAGCGGCGTGGACATCAGCACCACCACCCCGGGGAACTACAGCACCCAGGCGCGGGATGCCTTCGTCGCCGGGGGGTTTACCGTCCATTTCCCCACCAACAATTTCCAGTTGATCAACATCACCCCGCCGTCGTTCAGCGCCGGTTGCGGTGGAATCAGCATGTTCTTCGGCGGCCTGTCCTTTATCTCCGGGGCACAATTCTCCGCGCTGGTGCAGAACCTCATGCAGGCGGTTCTGGGGTACGCCGTGGAGTTGGCGATCCAGACGTTATGCCCAGCCTGCGAGGCGGTGTTGCAGGTCTTGCAGAAGGCCGCCCAGCTGGCGAATGCACTGGCGAACAACACCTGCCGCCTGGCCAAGGCTATCGTCAACGGGGGGGCCGGTATGCTGGGCTTGCCCCAACTCGACACTACGTCTGGCGCCACCCAGCAGTGCGGCAAGACGACAGCCTCTACAGGTAATGGTTCGGGATTTCTTTCCAGCCTGAATTCGGGCGTGTGCCAGTTCGCGACGGCGGCCAACAAGGAGCTTAACAGCATCAACACCAGCCTGTCCGGGGGCGCCCAGTCTGCGGATTCCAACAAGCTGAAAGATCGGCTGGGGAATCTGACATACAATGCCCTGGTGGCGATGGGGGTCACCGACAAGGAGAGCCAGGAGATCTTGCTGAGTCTGGTCGGTACCCAGATCAATCTCCCCGGGAGCCCGCCGGGGCAGCCGTATCAGCCTTTGGACATGAACCTGGATGGACGGAACCTGAACCCCCTGGTGTACGCCTGGATGTGCGGAACCGGACCGCTTTCCGCGAATACCGCCTTGTCGAAAGTCCCGGGGGGGCAAACCGCGTGCGCCGCGCTGGGCGGGGGCGGAATGGGCAACATGGAGCTGCAGAACGCTGAATTGTATGTCTGCACGGGAGAAGATACGGCGTTTCAGGGGGCCAGCGACGGGATTTGTTCCATAATGACGGTGGAACCGATGAGCACGGTGCTCCCGACCTGGTCCTCCATGGATACTTCCGGGTTCATCGCCACGGTAGGCGCCACCTTGAATATGGCGGTAACGGACGTGGCCAACGGTCAGTCCATCGCGCAAAACGACCCGAATGCCATCGCGTTGATCCAGGAAGTGCCCTTCCCCTTGTATCAAGTCATCAACCTGGCGGCGGTCTACCCGGACATCGCTTCCGAACTGATTGCGAATGCGGCCCTGACCATCTCCTACATGCTGACGGAGAAGATGCTGCTGCAGATCATGCAGGACCTCCAGCAAGCGGATACCGCGCCGAAAAGGGTAATCGGGATACAGCGGATCCTGCGGGTTGCCGAAGGGATCCGAACGAATACCTACGCCATCAACCAGCGAATCCTGGTGACCAACAACCTGGAACTGCAGATGATGGGGGAAGTGCGCCAGGTCAACCGCCTGGTCCAGAACCAGGTCATGCAGGAAGGGCTGATGGGCAATCAGGCCTTCGCCACCGGCCTCATGTCCAACATCACGTTGGCCACCCCCGGATCGAAAGCCTAAGCCATGCGCCGGCCCGCTTCCGGATACCGATTCTTCGCCGGCCTGCTCCTCGGCGCGCTGCTGCCCCTACTGTGGCCGATCGGGGCCCTGGCCGGTGGCGTGCTGAACCCGGCCGGCTACAACTCCTGGGAGTTGTACGTGTTCGGGAATGGCCCGGTAGTCTGGAACGTCCTCAATTCCGTTTCCGCGATGGTCGGAGACGGTGGCTACCATGACCTGCTGGAGTTTGTCGGGGTACTGGGCATATTCGGCGCGGCCATCGTCGCGGGGTTTGATGCCTCCAAGATGCCCAGGATGCTGGCGTTCACGCTAGGCGCATTCTTTGTTCTGTATATCTCCCTGGACGTAACCGCCAACATCATGGTGGACGACCCGGTATCCGGCTACACCAACGTGGCCACCGGGGTGCCCGCCGTAGTGGGCGTGCCCGCGGCGGTGATCTCCGATATCGGGCATTGGCTCACCCAGAAGGTCGAACAGGATTTCTCCATACCGGGAGACCTTACGGTAGCGGGGGGCAATGGGTTTGACCTGGCCAACTCGCTGATCCAGGACGCCACCCGGGCGCAGATCACGGATCCGTACCTCCGCCAATCGTTCGCCACCTACATCAGCAATTGCGTGATGCCCGCGATGGCGAACGGGACGATGAACGCTTCCACCATCCTGAACGCCACGGATCTCTGGTCCACGATCCAGAGCACCAACCAGGGAATCCTCACCCCGGTATATACATCGGCGAACCCGCAAGGAAGCCTGGAGTCCTGCGCCCAAGCGTGGACCGACATCGGCAATACCCTGCAGACCGAGGCTCCGGCGCTAATCTCGGCCAACGCCAACCAATGGTCGAACACGGCATCCAGCAACTTCCTGGGCCAGGCATTGGGTTCGTCCCTGTCGTTCCTGTCGAACAACGGCGTCAACCAGTCTGCGGACCAGGCGCTGTTGAACACGGCCGCCATCAACATGTTTAACAGCTCGTTCCAGCAGTCGGCGGCATTGACCGGAAATAACGCCCTGATGACGTCCATGGCGGCCGCCCAGGCCGAACAGAGCCAGACCAGTTCCTGGTTCACGACGGCGCGCGTCTTCAACGACATGATGGGCTATGTCTACAGCGTACTGCAGGCGTTCCTCTTCGCCATCACCCCGATCCTCATGGCCGCCCTGCTGATGCCCGGCTTCGGCATGACCATTCTCAAGAACTTCGCGCAGGTGCTGCTCTGGCTGATCCTGTGGGAACCCATGCTGGCGATCGTCAACTACATCATCGCCCTGTACGGGCAACAGAGCTACGGGGGGATCATGTCGGCGGCGGGCGGAATCACCGACTCCAACCTGCCGGTCATGTCCTCTGAATCGGCGCACATGGTCCTGGCCGCCGGCTTCCTGGGAACGATGGTGCCGATCATCGCCTGGGGCCTGGTCAAGGGCAGCCTGGCGTTCTCCGATTTCATCATGGCTGGCGTGTCGTCCTCGTTCTCCGGGGCGGCGGGCGCGGCGGCGGCGACCGGGAACGTCACCCTGGACAACCAGAGCGCCAACAACGATTCGTTCAACCATAAGGATTTCACGCATTCATTGAGTTATGGTCAGGGTCCGCAGGTGTCCACAGCGGGGTTAGGCAGTACCAACAATATGGAGCAGTTCGGGGGCCAGGCTTCCGCCACCGCGCGTGGGGTGGTACAGGAATCCCAGGCCACTTCGGTAGACGGGGCAGTCGGGACCTCTTCGAATCAGGCCCATGGACTTTCCACCCAGCAAGCGCTGCAACGGCAAGCGGCGGAGAAGGCCGAAGCCACCTTCAGTCAATCGCTCGGGCATCAGCAGCAGACGATATCTCAAGTAACGCACGGTATGACGGTAAGCCAGGCCAGTGATCTCGTGTCCGGCACGCAAACGGGCTTGGATGCGGCTATTGGTTCGGTCGGCTCCCAGGGGGTTTCCGCCCAGTCGCTTACCTCCGTGGCCCGATCTGCGTCGCTGAAAGCACAGGTCACGGGCGGGGTGAAGTCCTCGCAGGCCGCGAAAGCAGGGGTCCTGGACTCGGTCATATCCGAGGTCAAAGAGAAAACCGCAGGGATGTCCGGCGTGGAGAAAACCGCGATAGCCGCCGCCGCGTTAGGCGGGCTGGCCCTGGCTTTTGGCACCGGGGTGGGGGAGCTCGTTACCCTGGCGGGAGGAGCTGCTGCGGTCGGCGGCGAAGCCGCCGTAGAGGCCGGAACTGCGGCGGTGGCCGACGCAGGAGGTGCGGCTGCGGCTGCTGACGGCGTCACCACGGTTGCGGGGGCTTCCCGGTTAGCCGGCCTCCTGAGGACGGTAGGAGGCGGAATTGCCGGTTACTGGACGGCGGACATGACCGGCGGTGGCGGGGTAGACGCTAAGAAAAGCCAGCAGGAGGCAAGCGCGTCCGATGCCAAAACGCAGCAATCGCAGAGCCACAAGAGCCAGACCAGTTCTGGCACCTCGAGCAAAGCCGGGGTTCAGTACCAGACTCAGGTCATGGACACCCTGCAATCGGCCACCACGTTTCTTACACAGCATGGGTATAAAGCCGACAAGAGCCTAGCAAATTCTGCTACCGCTTCGCGCGCGGCGCTGCAAGCGCTCCAGGTGGCAGAGACCGCATCTGTTACGTCCGATCAAAAGTTCGCAACAAGCTATCCTGGGAGGAATTACTACGGCGTGGATGCTCAGGGCCATCGGGTCGGATCGGCCGCTTGGTCTAATGATCAGGACCAGGCACTAGCAGCCAATGCGCCGTCTGGGGGGGTTAGCCCTATGGCCGAGGCCCAGGCTCGGATCCGACAAACCGGTGGAACGGTAGCTGGTGGTACACGGGCTATTGACGGCCAAGTAATCCCCCGGACGAACGGAGCGAGTTCCGCCGCCTTGGGGCGGAAGCCCGGCATGCCGGCCGGCATCACCCCGCTGGGCGACCCTATGGCGCCGAGGCTGCTTGAAGCCCAACAACAAGGAGTCGGGGCTGCGGCCAATCATCTTCTGGCGGTCTATAAGGCTAAAGTCAATGTTCAGCAGGGGCAGACCTCCCATACTGCGAAGGAGATAGCTGGTCAAACGCTGCAGAGCAAACAGGAGGAAAACAAGGAGGCCGGGAGATCCCTGGTTGACTTGGGATTCCACGAAGGGCTTGCGGCACTGCCATGGAACGGTGGAACCAGCGCTAACATGGGGGGATTCGGCACACCATCCGTTACGCCGCAGGACGGAACTAACCCGTCGCGGGTGGGGAGCCTGCAGCCACCGGAAAAGAAAACGGACAGTCTGGCACAGTAAGTAATTCCTTGGGAGACTGCTTAGGCATCATCCCCGGAATCACGCCAACGGGAATGTCCATAGGCATTCCCAGCGATATCGGTACCCCCTTCCATAGGCAATCCGGTGGCAGGGTTCCAATCGCCGGCGTAAACCCGAATCGGGGTTACTTGATCGGCGGCCGGAAGCCGGAGCAGACCCACCTTGAGCAGTTTTAGGCGCAGCCAAGGCCGGACTAGACCCATTCCTAGTACAGCCGCCAGGAAACCGGTCCCCGAAGCTTTGTTGAATAACTCGCTCAGTGCCTCGAAACCTACGTCCCCCCAGGGGGCTTCGGCCCCGATGAAAAGCATGCTGCCGGCCAGATAGAAAGCATAAAACCATCCAATGTCGGCAAACAACCGGCGCCAGAGACCGGCTTGGCTCTTTTTTTCGATCCAAACACGGCCATCCGCCGACGCGAACCGGGGAGTCCACAGCCCCCTGACCCACCACAACCCCGCGAGGCTGAGCAATGTAAGCACTCCAGACTCAACCCAAAGCTGGCTGCTTCCTAGCTGCGCCCATAGCCGTTGACCCGAGAAAGGGGAATGGAGCAGGGACCAGAGCGCCAATTCAGGGGCAAGCGCCCCCGCCGGATGGCCAACAGCCACAGTGCAAAGGCGGAAGGCCGCGATCGCGAGCCATAAGCCCCCCACCCGCAAAATCAGGTTGATGATCCCGGATACAGTATCTCTGGACGCCATGGCCAGCCTTCTTTCTTCTTTATCGAACAAATTTTGTTGAAATAATAGCACAAAAATCCAGTTTTGTGCAAGGACCCAAGCGTGGCGTGGCCCAAGCGTGGCGAGACCCCGATACTCCTGTCTTGAGCGCGCAGAAGCTATATTAGGCACAGGACAAGCCAAGGAGACAGCCATGAGCGACAGAAAAAGTAAGGGCAAAGCAGGGTGGACCAAACCGGTTAGCGTCGGGTTGTCGGTACTGATCGCTATGGCCTCACTAGGCCTAAATGGGCTTGGTTGGGCCGCGATCCCTGCAGGACTGGTCATCGGAATCATTGGATGGCTAGTTTTCATCGTGATCCCTGCAAGTCTATTTGCCGCAGGGATAGAAGCCTTCCAAAAAGAGTAGTCCGGACTCCAAGTTTCGCGGCTGAACTCATACCTGAGCTCAGCCGCTTTTCATAGGTGCACGTCTAAAATCCGGCGTCCCAAGTGCATGCCAAACCGGTCAAGCCACAAAAACGACAGGAGATTGAAAGCATAACGCCATCCAGGATATAATTACCAATCATGAGACTTCAAGCCAAAAACTGGGCTAATTGGAAAGGGCTGGCGACTCCCTGCCTATTTCTTGGTCTGTTGTTGGCCGGAGTCGAATTGGCTGGATTAACGCCAATTGCAGCCGGGGCATTAGACCCCCTGCTGGGCATCGTACGTCTGGTCGAAGACCCGGGCAGCAGTGCCGGTTTGGTAAACCCGATGGCGGGAAACGGGGTACTTTTCGTCTTTTTGCTACTGATCACATTCGCCGTGGTCAGCGTGAACGAGACTGCGGCTGGCTATCGGCACCAGTTCTGGTATGAAGGCCGGCTTTACGGCAAAAGTTATACCTGGACTCAAGGCTGGCTCCGGAACGCGCGCGAAGTCTTACGGTTTTACGGCAGCTTTGTCTTTTTCAGCCTAAGCCTCGGTTTGGTGCTGCACCTGAGCGGGCACTTTCCGAAGGATTTAGGGGAGATCCCCGCCGTCCTCAGGGACAACTGGAATTCACTCCGGTTTTGGTCCGCCATCTCGGATCAGACGCGGAGCGTCGGCGTCCTGACCGCGCTCGCCTGGTCCATGTTCATCCGGTACTGGCTCTGGTTCCGGTTAGTAAAAGCTGGAATCCTGAAGTTCAAGGTGCCCCCCGCGATCGGTGGCAGGCATTTACAACAGGTGACAGCGAGGAAACATTAGACGACCTGCATCTCATGATGGACCGGCATGGCCGGATGGTCTACTCCTACTTACCGTTCTGGTACAAGCTTTGATCAGTTGTGCTCTTGGCCACTTTACCGGTCTGGCAGGCTTTTTTGGCCACGCAGATTCTGAGGTTGGCCACACAAAATCGGCAGGCGGCCCGTTCCGTGCATAATCTGGTTGGCAGCCACTTTAACCATGGTGCGCCGTTTTGTGCATACCAGGGTTGGATGGCCGCGCTTGTAAAGGAGCAGTTCATCGCCCGAGTAAGGCTGCGGCCTCTTCCATCTGCGCATGCTCGAAAGCCGGCGCAAAATCGTCCAGTTCCGCTCGCCGCAGCCCAACCTCCGGGGCAAGGGCGATCTGTCGCCAATTCGATACGGCGGCGTGTACCTCGGCCAGAACGGCCAGGGCTTGATCCTTGTTCAGCGCGAAGTAGGCTGCGCGGGCCAGCAGCATCCGTACGTCAGTAATCGGCCCATCCTGCTCAGACAACCAGGTTTTGGATTCTCGATCCTTGTCCGGGAAGGGATTGAGGTCGAAGGCCGGCGCCAGCCGCCACAGTCCATGCTCCACATGCAGGAATCCGTGATTCTGCAAATGGTCATCCACGTTGGTAATCAGCAAGCTGAATACAAGACGACGCCAGAGCTGCCGCACATCCTGCGTGGGTGAATGGCCGTGGGTGCGAATAGCGTCTGCGATTTCGGTGTAGCTGCGATCCGCCTCACGGGAGGCCTGCAGAAGGGAGGCAGCCGACTGGTAGGGAATCCGGCCATCGGTGCTGTCGCGGTCAAAGCGGCGAACTACCGCCACCGGCACATCGTCAAGTTGCACGATGCGCGCTGATGCGGTATCGATGCCCCCCCGTGATGCCAGTTTCAGGGCCAGCACTTCTCCCCGAGTGACGCTGCGTGTATCGCCCACGCTCGGGAACTTGCCGATGGCAAGACAGCCATCTTCGTCCACCATCGTGCATTTAGGGCGCATACCGCCCAGCGAGGTACCCTTGCCTTGCAGGTAGCGCAAATCCTCTGCCGTTTCCTGCCCGCGCTCTAACGCGCGACTGGCCTGGAAAATCCGATCCAGCTCGATCAGAGGTGGTGTACTGCGGCGACCGGCCACTACCGTCCGATGCCAGCCTCCGTCTGAATCACGCAGACGCAACGCACCGACGCGGCTGAAGTCTTCGACCGCCAGCAGATAGTCGATCTCAGTAAGAGCCGGTAGGCGCGGGTCATCCTTACGGCGTTTGGCGTGATCACGGGCGATGACACGTCGACCCCAGGCATCCGGCGCCGTGTCGGCAATCGCCCCATGAAAAACCGAATCTTGCGGAGAGATCGCCTTGTGGAACTGATAGCCCGTTACCAGTTGCAGATCAGCCGAGACATTGAACCGTTTCGGGTTCGCCAACCAAGCTTCCTCGTAGGCGATGGCGCTGTTTTCGCGCCGGCCTTGCCGGACGTACACCAGGGAACCAATCGGCGTGCCCGCCTTGCCGATGCAGAGCTGGAGCTGCCGCCGGATCGGTGGCACGGCGGTTTTCATAATGCCCCTGAAGTGCCGGGCTTGTCGCGCACGCGCTTGGGCAGTTGCTCGTCCATCAGTGTCAGACCGATATCGTCGTTCGGGGTATCCAGCAGGTGTTCCAGCGCATGGATCTCGCCGAAGACATGCAATGCGCGAGCGAAAAAGTGGATGGGCACCCGAACATCGCCCTGTTCCATGCGTCGGACGGTGGACAGGGACGCCCCCATACGTTCGGCGAGCGACGCCTGAGAAATATGGCGCCGGCGCCGGGCCAGTGAAATGTCGCTGCCGAGTCTGTGGATGGCCCGTTCGACAGGAAGAGGAAGTGGGGATTCCATATTAAATGTCCTCAATGGACCTGTAATTGACGTTTATCAGTCCGATGGGAACAATTATAGAGAAGCGATCCAGAAAAGCAATAGCTGTCTATCCGTCAGGGTTCGAACGAGCCATCCGTACCTGGGGACCTGGCGGCCCGCTCCCGACGCGGGGCTATACTGGACCTTTGGACGGCTCCGCGAACGGGGGATGCGACCGCAAGCGCGGAAACGCCGGCCAAGAGCCTAGTTCCATGCCGGCAAGGGATTCATGCGCAAACAACTACTGAAAAGCTTTCTCTTCGTGGTCCTCTTCTGGTGGACCGCCACCACGCTCTGGTTCTCCGTGACCAACCCGGACGTCAACCTCCAGGCCTTGCGGCGACTGGCCGCGTTCGCGCCCTGGTTGCCGCTTACCGTGCCAAAATCGGCCAGCGCGCTCAACGCCCTGTCGATGCAACTCCAGATCCTCCACTACTGGTCGCTGCCGATGCTGGGCTTGACCGGACTGCTGAGCTTGACGGGAGCGGGCCTGTCCATGCTGTTCAGCTGGGGCCGGCTGAAGGCGCGCGCCGCACGGGAACAGGCCGGAGCCGGAGGCTGGCGCGGGCTCCGGATCACCCTGGGAGAGATCCCCCGTCCGCAGGAGCTTCCAACCGTGGAAGCAGATCTGGAGGTGGAAAGCACGCCGGACCCGGTTCTCGCCCAGCAGTTGCGGGACATGGCGCCGGGATACCGGAAACTGGTCCAGGACGTGATCAAAATCCTGGCGGCCCATCCGGAGGCCTATACCGGAGCCGGGCATGGGGTCAGCCTCCTGGAGCATTCGGTGGGCGTCCTGGAGGCCGCGTTGCGGCGCTGCTCGTCGGAAACGGACCCCCTGCTGCCCATCGCGGCCGTGGCCCACGACCTGGGGAAAATCACGGCATTCGAACCGGATGGGGAAGGCGGCTGGCTGCGGGTCAAATGGCACGACAAGGAAACCGCCCGCATCCTGGCCACCCTGCCGTCCTGGTGGAGCTTGGAACCTGGGGAACGGCAGGCATTACTGCTGGCCATCAAGTACGACCATTCCTCGGGCCGCATGCCGTTCTTCCCCGACAGCATTCGGGCCCGGGCACTGGCCCTGCAAAGCGCGCTCGCCGGCGCGGATCGCGCGGTGACCGCCGTGGAGAAGGAAAACGTCCTGGCCAACCACACCTTGCCGGAACTGGCGGTGGAGGCCATGATGCGCGCCTTGCCGATTTTGCCCCTGCACGTCGCCGGCAGCGCTCCGCCCAAAGGGGTCAAGGCCGCCGGCTGGAAGAAGGCCGGAATCCTGTACCTGCTGGAGCACCAGTGCCGGGAACGCGCCATGGCCACCCTGGACGAAGAGGTCGCGGCGGCCCTGGGCGGGAATTACCGACCGCAGCACAAGCTGGCGCGCTTCACGGAAGAGCTACTCAAGGGCCTGCACCAGCAGGGCCTGCTGATCACCGAATTCAACGGAGGCAAGGTACCTCCGGACGAAGCCATGTGGGTGATCATTTCCGGGACCAAGGAGTTCAAGAGCGTCATCGCCCTGCGGATCACGCCGGAAATGGCCCTGAAGCTTCCGGAAGCGGACACCGCCTACGACATCACCGTGACCGGCTCCCTGAAACCGCGCGCTCCCGGAGAACTCGCCGCCACGGACGTGAACCTGGCGGGTCTCCTGAAAAAGAAAAAGGCCCCGGCGGCGGAGGCCCCGGAGCCGCCAGCGGCCCCCGCAGACCCCCCGGCGGGCACCGCGCCCCAGGACGAAATGTCGAACGAAGGCGTCGTCCTGCACTATCCGGGAGAGATCCCGGCCATTCTGGCGCCGGTCGAACCGGACCCGGGTCCCGTCTGGAGATCCCAAGAAGATCTTCCGCCGTCCACCGGCTCGGGAGCGTCCCCAGCGGAGGTGGCCGAACCGCGGGAACCGACCGAAGCCCTGCGGGGGGAACCGGACGCCCTACCACCCCCAGAATCGGCGGTTGCGCCGGAATCCGTCGAGGCCCAGGCCGAACCGCCCGCCTCGGCGACCGGAACCAGGAACGAACGGGCCAAACCCCGGTCGGCCACCCCGGTGGCGGAAGGAACCTCGGGGCCCGCGGCTGGTCACGCGCAAAAGACCCCCAAGGCAGCTCCACCGAAAGCCCCCGCCAAGCCAGAGGCCCCCGGGAACAAAACGGCGGGCGGATTCGACTTCTCAGCCATGCTCAAGACCCCGAAAAAACGTCCGGTTCCCCGGGAGCAATCAACGGACTGAAGCAACTCCAGTGGGAAAACGCTGCGAGCCCGGTGGCTATACTCTCCGGTGCTCTCCTGGATGGCCTGAGAAATGCGGATGGTTCAAAAACTCTTTCTCCTGGGCGGCGCGGCATGGGTTCTGATGCCGGCCGCCTTTGCCGCGCCTGGACCGGGAACCCGGGTGACCCGGGCCATGGCCCCGGTCGTACAGGCCACCGAAACCGCCGCCATCCCGGTGCGCGGGGGGCTTAATCCGTTTTCGCCCCAGCCCTTGTCCGCGCCCGCCCAGGCCCTACCGCTACCGCCACCTCCCGTAACCAGTTTACCCCCTTCACCGGTTGGCACGGCTTCACGACCGGGCGCCCCGGTCGAAGTGGGCATCATCAACGGAATGGCCATTTTTCGCAGTACCGGAGGATATCGATTTGAGCCCGTCTCCAAAGCTCCTCACCCGTAACGGGCTGCTTCCGGCCCTGCTGGCCGGTCTGGGCCTTGGACTCGCGGGCTGCGCCTCCATGTCCGCGCATCCGCCGGCGGTCGCGGCCGGAACCCAGCTCAAGGCGAAGCTCGTCGCCGGCGCGGGATGGAAGACGCCCGCGCTGCGGCATGCGTACGGAGCCCCTGTCGTGCTGATGACCCCGGCGGAGATCCCCCGGAAACTCGCTCGCACGCCTATCGACCTGGAACTGAACCGCCGGGCGCAGCTTGCCGATCTGGCGGCGGCACTCGGCCAGATGCACATCCCGGTCTTGGTCCAGGGCGGTGAAACCGCTTCGCAACCCATCGGCATCCCGTACTTTCACGGGACCCTGGGCCAGCTGCTGCGGGCCGTCTCCCGGTTGCAGAACGTCTTTTTTATCTGGGACGGCTCCGCGCTCATCGTGAAACCCACAGCGGAATTCACGGCGTCCGTTCCCCAGGTCAAAGGCCTGGTCGCCCAGGTAAGCCAAGTGCTCGGCAAGATGGGTGCCCACGGCATCTCCACTTCGCAGGAAGCGGG
Source organism: Thiomonas sp. (assembly GCF_054608695.1). Classification (NCBI taxonomy): domain Bacteria; kingdom Pseudomonadati; phylum Pseudomonadota; class Betaproteobacteria; order Burkholderiales; genus Thiomonas; species Thiomonas sp. Next base: position 244,238 of record NZ_JBTRXV010000001.1, on the reverse strand, counting down.
GGCCGTGCATTTCACGGCCGCTCCGGACACGATTCCCGCCATCAAGGAATATCTCGCCAGCCTCAACCGGAATGCCGCCCTGATCTCGATCCGCGTCGCGATCCTGAACGTGCAGATGAACAGCGCGCAGGATCGCGGAGTCAACTGGGGGGCGCTGGAGGCCGCCGCGTCCACCGCCGCCCTGGGCAGCCCCTTGTCCTCCCTGGTCTCCGGACTTCCCAGCAGCAGCGGCGGTGGTTTCTCCCCGGTACCCGGCGGAGCCCCGTCTCCGCAACCGAGTAGCGGAACGAATCCGTATGGCGCCAGTCCCTACGGAGGCAGTCCTGGGGGTAGTCCTTACGGCGGCAGTCCTTACGGCGGCAGTCCTTACGGCGGTCGCCCTTATGGGGGCGCCAGCGGTACCGCGGCCGCCTCCGCCACGCCAAACGGGGCGACGATCGCGCTCACCGGTTCCGGGGCGCAGTTGACGTTCAATGCGCCCAGCTTCAGCTTTTCCGGGATGGTCCAGTTCCTGGACACCTACGGCAAAACCTCCACGCTGCAGAATACGCTGGTCCGCACCCTGGGCGGAACCCCCGTGGACCTGGACAGTGGCACGGAAGTCCCGTACGTGACCGGAATCGGCATTGGCGGTGTGGGGGGCGCCGCACCAGGGGGTTATGGCAGTCCGGTCGGGCTGGCCCAGACGTCCACCGCCAACGCCGGGTTGAAACTGAAGTTGCAGCCCGACTACAACTACCGCACGGGGCTGGTGACCATCACGGTGAAGCTCAGCCTGGAGTCGGTGCTGGGCTTTAACCAGTTGAGCGCCGGCTCCCAGCTCGGGTCCATGACCCAACCGACCACGCAGAAGGAGTCCCTGACCGACGTGGTGCCGATGCTGCCGGGGCAGTCCGCCATCATTGGCGGACTGCGGTACAAGACACTGAGCAACAACCAGCAGGGCATCCCCTGGCTCGACAAGCACGGCATGGCTTCGAACAATAAGCAGATCGACGACGAAGAGATGATCATCGTGCTGCGACCGACCGTCACCGTGTACGACAAGCCCATTCCCCCGGGGGTCTCGGCCGCGCCGATCGTCGTCAACGGGACCCCCATGCTGAAAATCACCCATGGCTAACTGGCTCTCGAAGCGGTTCGCCCGGGCTCACCTGGCAGGGCCAGGGGCAGGCGCCCTTGGGTTCCCCAAGGGGGCGCTGGCTCCCCGCGAAGACCTGGACCTGGAGCCCCACGTGGTCGTCATGGGACTGGTTCCGCATGCGTCCGAGGCGGATGCCCGCGCGTATACCACGGCCTGGGCCGAAAAATACCTGGACGCGCCGGCTTCGGCGGCGCTCTACCTGCGGCGATTCGGCACGGGTTACCTCTACGAGCTGCAGGAACGGGGCATCGGCCGCAGGGCCTGGCTTCCGTCCGTTCTGGCCAAACTCGACGAGCAGGCGGCCGCGGGGGAGCCCCAGGCCGTCACCATTGCCGGATCCCGCGTGCTCCAGGCTCAGCGGAATCAGGACCGGCTTGGTTTCGTCATCCTCCCGGAATCCGCCGTGCACGACCGGATGCAAACCACCCCGGGCGTCAGGCCGGACGGCCCGCAACTCCAGCCGCTACGGGAGTCCTCCGTCCGTTGGCTGTACGCGGGGGCGACATTCCTGGGTATCGGGCTGGTGACGCTGTTTGCCGGGCTCACCGCGCGCCTGATGGTCCCCGGCCCGATTCGGCCGGCGGTGGTGGCACCCCAGGCCGTCTTCAGTCTCCCATTGGGGCAGTGGACCCACCTGGTGCAGCTCGCCAGACAAGGCGACTATGTCGCGCGACTCGAGTACCAGGACAACACCTGGCAACTGATTCCGGCCCCCCTGGCTAGCCCAAAGGCGCTTGCCTCCCTTCCCGGAGTGCATTCAAGCCCCCGTCCAACCGGTTTGGCGCAGCTACCGGCGGTGCCAGCTGATCGCCCAACGCCGAAGATCGCCGGAGGTCGCCCGTGAAAATCGTCCTCAGCCGGACCTCCCGCCGGAACCGGATCGGAGGTGGAGTGATGGGGCTGGTCGGTCTCTGTTGTCTGGTTGGAGGCCTGACGGCCTTTGTCTACCATCCGGCCCCCAAACCAATGGCCGCCCCAGCGTCGGCCTCCGTCGCCTGCGAGTCCTCCTGGCGGGCGTTAGGCTACCAGGTGACTCCCGGAGGAGCTGATATCCAGGTATTCGCGCCCTTGCGGGGGAACGCCCACCGGTTGCTCGCGGAAGCCTCCCTGGGCGTGTCACTCTGCCATCCGGGATATACCCTGAACCGGTTCTGCATGGGGCTGTCCTGCCCGCGCCCCGGCATCACCGCCACCTTGAGCCCCGCCTCTTAACGCTCGACCGAACCATTTTCGGCACCGGAACCTGAAAAGGACCTTAGCATGCCCGCCTTACCCGCCAATATCCCCGCCATCCGGGAAACCTTTGCCGCCGTGGCCACGCTGGAAGACCTGCGACTGCTCATGAACGACCTGCGGGACCCCGCCTTCACCATCCAGGCGCTCTATCCGAACGACCAACGCAAGCCGATGGCGGCCGCCGTCTGGCGCGAGTATGTCCAGGCCCTGCGCCGGTTCCCCCTGACGACCTGGGCCCAGTTGCTCCCATTCCTGGTTCTGGCGGAGTTTGTCGGCAGCCTGCGGGTCTACGGGGCCATTCCGGATGAGGAACTGAAGGCTGCTCGCTACGCCATGATCCACAATCATCTCCCGGAACAGGGGATCACCGCCTGGCTGACGGGGTTGACCCTGACCAGCCTGTACGATGCGGACATGGTCCCCTGGCTGCAGCATTCGGTGGCGCTCGAAGAGCCGGCGCTGCGGCCCGTGACTTTGTCCTGGATGACCATGGCCTGGACCTGCCTGGGGACGATCACGCGCTACCAGCATCGCAACCGCGAGTTCCTGTTCCAGTGGCTCACGACCCATGCCGAAGAAACCCAGCTATTCATCCCCCAATCGGCGTTCCTCGATGCCTACTGGTCGGCGGACCCCGCCCATTATGCCGGATTGCGCGGCGCGTTCGCGCGCTGGGCCGAGTCCCGGGGCATCGTCAATCATCCCGTGCTGGACCCGGCTCCCGGCCAACGGCCACGGATCGGCTTCGTCAGCGGCAACTGGCGCGAACACCATTCCGTGCGCAAGGCCCTGCACACGTCGGTACAGGCCCTGCGCGCCTGGGCCGACGTGTTTCTGGTGGACACCAACCTGCGCCAGGATTCCGTCTCTGGCGATTTCGACGGAGTGCTTCGCGTCACGGCCACGGCGGATCCGGACGCTCCGGGGGTCTCCCGGATCGACGACCGGGCGCTTGCCGACGCCCGGCTGGACCTGCTCTATTTCGCGGAAACCTTCCAGGCCGAGATCGACACCCTGTTGGCGATGCGCCGGTACGCCCCGATCCAGGCCACCGGGTACGGCATTCCCGTGACCACCCGCAGTCCCCACATGGACTGGTTTATCGGCGGTACCCTGGTGGAAGGGAAGGGCGCGCGGGATTACAGCGAGCGGGTGTTGCTGGTACCGGGGATCGGCATGCACTCCACCCGGCGGGAGCCGGGACCGTCGCTGGAAAAAGCGCCGGGGGAACTGCGCGTCGTGGTGGCCGCCAATCTCCAGAAGCTGACGGCCGAATACCTGGAGACCTTGGCGCGGATCGCGGCGGCGGTTCCGGATGCCCGCTGGATCTTTCTGCCGAACGCCACCACGGTGGCCGGACTCTGGGCCGGTGACGAAGTGCGGGCCATCATGGGGACCGATCGCATGTCCTGGTATCCCCAGGTCCGGGACCTGTATCAGCCGATCATCCGGTCTGCAGATCTCGTCCTCGATGCGATTCCCTACAGCGGATATACCACGGTGGTCGACGCCGTCAGCTGCGCGACACCAATCCTTACCTGGCAAGGGCGGCACGCCCATGAACGGACGGCGGCCGCGGTCGCCCGGCAGGGGGGCATGCCGCGCCGCTGGGTGGCCCGGGACTACGCCGATTTCGAACGCAAAGCCGTTCAACTCCTGCGCAGTCCTCTGGCCCGCCAGATCTGCCGGCTGCGCCTGCAACGGCACGCGGAACGGGTCTTCGACGAGACCCAGGCAGACGCGCTGTCACAGGCGTTGCGGGCCATTCTGGCCCAGGGCGGGGAACCCGGCACCGGGATTCTCGACCGGCGGCCCGCGTTGCGAGTGGTGTGACTATATTACCAAGTCACGAGCAATCCGGCTCGGACCACCTATAACTATAACCTTGCGCAGGAGCGTCACCGCATGTTCGCATTGATCATCACCATCATCTCCATCGCCCTGGTCGCGGCGCTGGCCATCGCCTCCATCTACTACGGTGGTACGGCCTTCACCTCCGGTTCGGCGCAGGCCCAGGCCAGCACGATCGTCAACCAGGCCCAGCAGATCAGCGCCGGCACCACGTTGTACGAGAACGACAACGGCGGTTCCGCTCCGGCGTCCATCACGGCCCTGACCCCGACCTACCTGCAGGCGATTCCCACGCCTCCGACCTCGGCCTCCGGTCCTTACGCCCTGGGAACCAACGCCACCTCCATCACCGTCGGCGTGACTTCGACCAACGTCTGTCTTTCCATCGTGCAGTCCGTCGCTCCCGGCGTCTCGGCCATCTCGGGCACCGCCACCGCCGGCCGTCAGTATGACTGCTTCGGTACCGCTGCCCCGTACACCTTCCAGTACCTGCAGTAAGGCCTGCTTGGGGCTTCGGCCCCGGACGCCGGAATCCGGATCCGCAAGGGTCCGGGTTTGTTTTGGTCGCTATACTCTCCGTTCCCCCGGATGGACTCCTATCATGGCCCACAAAATACTCGCCTGGCTCCATCTGCTGGACTGGGCGGCTGCCGTCGCCTCGCTCGGCTTGGGGGTCTACTGGATGTCCTGGTGGTGGATCGGTTTCGGCCTGATCGCCGTCCCGCTGGCCTGGTGGGACCCCGGCAAGCACTTGCACGGCTGGCTGCTATCGCGCTTCCTGCGAAAATCGGCCCGGCGCCAGCCTTCCCGGATGAAACAGGGCCCGGAATCCGCCGCCCCTTTGGGTTTCCCAAGGGCGCAGACCCCCTGGCGACCGGTGCCGCGTCCGTACCCGTCCTACCTGGTTTGGCACGTACCCCATTCCCATCTCCCCTACGGCAACTGAGCGCATGAACCGGCATGCTCCGCGGAACACTCGCGCCATCCTGCTCCCGGTGGTCATCGCGGGCCTCGCTCTGATTTCCCCCTGGCTGGCCCTGGCCGCCCTGTTCCTGGCGTACCGGGGCGAAGTCCTGACGCCCGCCATGGCCGTATACATGGCCCCCTTTCGGGAGGACCGCCTGCTTTGGTGGGGGCTTCCCGCCGCCCTGATCGCCTTCCTGTTCCTCGCCAGGCACCCTTTTCCGCCGGACGATCTTCTCCGGGACATGACCGCCTGGGCCTACCACTACGACTATCGTCGGACCTTCTGGGGATCTCCGCGAATTCCCCACTATGACCAGTACCTCGGTTTCGATCTGCTGGCCGGATGGGTCTATCGCCACCTGCCGACGCTCTATGCGCCGCTGGTATTCCAGTTCACGTCGCTGGCGCTGTACCTCGGTCTGCTGAGCGGCATCCTCGCCCGAAAGCTGAAAGACGACCCCCTGCGCTGGACCCTGATCGGCTTGGCCATCGCGCTCAGTCTCTGCACCCCGGTACTCGACCGGATCGTCGAAGGTCGTCCGGAGATGTTCTTCGCCCTGTGGACCCTGGCGGCGTTTCTCGCCGACGGCGTCTGGATGTGGGTGTGGCTCGCCGTGGGCCTCACCATCGTCCCCTGGTACTGGCTGGCGGGCGCCTACGCGCCCGCCTTTCTGGCGCTGCCGGGACGCAGCCTGAAATTCCGCCTGGGCGGCACCATCCTTTTCGGCCTTGCGGCTTGCGGAATCTGGATGGGCCTCAGCCACGGTCTCTGGTGGCACAGTTTTATCGGCTTGCGCGGAGATATCCAGGATCGGGTGTACGGAGTCACCGAGAATGAAGGCCTGTCGGTCCTCCTGCAGGACCCGGTGATCGCCCTGGCGCTGGTCAGCCTCCTGGTGCTGCCGTGGAACTGGCGGAAGACCCAGGCAAGTACCTGGTTGCTGCTGGCCTGGTTCTGCCTGCCCTGGATGATGCGATATATCGATCTCCTGGCGCCGCTGGGCCTGATCCTGCTCGCCGAAGGCTGGAATTCGGAAGCCGTCCGGTCCTGGTCCCCCTGGGGAACCCAGGGGCGCCTGCCGGAAACCCGTCTAGCCCGCGTTCGGCTGGCCGGGTTCCTGCTGCTGCTGGCGTTGCCCTGGCGCATGATTCCGCCAAGCCCGCCCTATTTCCTGCACATCCCCGGCGAGACCCCCCGCACGGGCGTCAGGGTGCTCTCGCCGTTCGGTCCGGAAACCTATGATACCCTGTACGCCAACCCGGGCGTCCGGTTGGCCCCCGCCATGGAACCCGGTATGACCCGGCGATCTCTGCAACGACTCGCCCAGACCGTCGCGAAGGCGTCCTGCGCCCAGATCCAGGCATCCGGGGCAGCCTACCTGATCGAGGATACTCTCACCGCCACCAAGCCTTGCCTGAAGCTGGTAACGGTGAACGGTCCTTGGGCGCTCTGGAAAATCGAACGGAAGACCCCGCATGGGTGAGCCGGTCCTCAGCATCCTGGTGCCCGTCCGCAATGAAGCCGACCATCTGCCCCAAACACTGGGCACCCTTCGGGACCGGTTTCCGGACGCCGAGCTCCTGGTCGTCTTGAACGGCTGCACCGACACATCCGAAGCCATCGCGGCGGGCCTCGCCAAGCACGATACGGCGTTACGGGTCTTGCGCTCGGAACCGGCAGGGAAAGGCGCCGCGCTCCGGGTGGGAGCAGAGGCCGCCCGGGGAACCTGGCTGCTCTGGCAGGATGCCGATCTCGAATACGACCTGGACGACACCCAGGCAGCCTGGCGCAAACTACAAGCTGATCCGGACGGGATACCCGCAATGTGGGCCGGCGAACGAACGGCGGGCATTTCCAGTCTTCCCTGGTCATCCCTGCTGGCCACCCGGCTACTGGGCTGGATGCTGAACCCAGCCGAACCCATCCGGGACACCCTGACCGGAACCCGGTTTCTACCCCGAAAAACCTTTCTCGAATGGCGCACCCGGGAGGTGGGGTTCGGGATCGAAACGGAAGTCACCCGAGTTTGTCTGCACCAGTGGATACCCATTCGCTGGTTCCCGGTGAGGTACCGGCCGAGATCCCGACGACAGGGGAAGAAAATCAGGCCCTATCATCTGTTCCGTCTGCTGTGGGTGGCGTTGCGCCCCGGGACCGACCCTGGACGCGCACGGAAGTCACCAAAGCTATATTGAAGTTAGGACTAGACGAAAGGAGAGTGGCATGGCCGAACAGCTTTACGAAATCCGCAAACCGCCAAGCCGGGATGACCCGACAATGCAGTTATGGAGCCCGGATGGACATTGGATCGCGGAGATCCGAGAAAGAGCATGGCCTGGCAGCGCAGCGCGAATATTGGCGGCGCTGAATGCGATGACGAAGTTGCGCGAACTTTGCGATCGGTTTGAAGCCATGCCGAATGAACAAAAAGAGCCCGGAATCTCGATGCAAATTGGGCAGGCGCAAGTCCTGGACGAAATCAGGGCGATCCTGGCTCCCGTTCCTCCGACCGGATAGCCAGTCTGGATGTTCTGAACGGATCAGGTCATTATTGCAGGAGAAGAGTATGTCCGCAGCGCAACAACGCGAATTTCGCATGCACCCGCAAATGCTGTACCAGGTGATCGTAGCCCAGGCCGGAACCCCGGCCAAGGCCCTGCTGGAGTCGGTCATGAACTCGATTGATGCGGGCGCCACGGCGGTCCAGGTCACCCTGGATGCGCATGGTTACGTGGTGGAGGACGACGGCCGGGGATTCTCCGGCGAGCAGGAGGTGCTCGAATTCTTTGAGACCTTCGGCACTCCGCATCAGGAAGGGGACGCCCGCTGGGGCAAATTCCGCATGGGCCGAGGCCAAGGGTTCGCCTTCGCCACCAACCGGTGGCGGACGGGAACCTTCGAGATGTTCGTGGACATCAAGAACCGGGGCCTCGCCTATGACTTCCGCAAGGGTCTCGAAGCCGTCAAGGGCTGCCGGATAGAAGGCGAATGGTACGATCAGCCCCCTGCCTATCAACTGGAACACTGGAAAGAGACGCTCACGGAGTTCTGCGCCTGGTGCCCCGTTCCCGTGATCCTGAACGGCACCCGGATCAGCCAGAACCCCGCCGAAAGCGACGCCTGGACCCTGGAAACACCGGAAGCCTGGCTCAAGATCGACGGCAACACCACTTTGAAGGTCTACAACCTGGGTGTGCTGGTCCGAGACTATCATCGGAGCTATCTGGGAGTCGGAGGCATCGTCGTCAGCAAACAGGGCCTCGCCATGAACATGGCCAGGAACGACATCCTGCTGTCCCAATGCCAGGTGTGGCCCCGGATTGCGGCCACGCTCAAGGAGCAGACCAACCAAGCGGTGTTTTCCGGCAAACGGCAGGACAGCGATGCCCGAAAGTATCTCATGAGCCTGCTGATCGCCAAGGAAAAACCAGTAGCCGAAATGCTCCACTGGAAGGTGTTCAGCGATGTTCAGGGGCGGCATCTGACGTTGCGCCAACTCGCCGAGAACACGTTGCCGATCGCCGTGTTCCCCAAAGGAGAGCGAGCCGGCGACATGCTGGCCTCCCGGAAACTGGCGCTGGTGCTGCAGGAGGACACCGTAGCCCGGTTCGGTAAAGGATCGACCGACAAGATGCTGGACTGGCTGGCCAACCTCTGCTACCAGGAACTGACCGAGATCTCACGGAAGCTGACCCAGCAGAAGCTGCTGTCGGAAACCGAAGCCAAGAACCTGCTGGGGGCCCAAGGGTATACACCTTTGACGGAAAACGAACTGACGCCGAAGGAGATCGCCGCCCTGCGGACACTCGCGGACACGCGATTCCAGGCTTATCTGGCGCAGGCGATTGGTCACCAGCTCGGCAGGCGCCCGCCTCGGAGTATCCGGGCAGGCTTTTCGGATGTGGCCCATGCCTGGACGGATGGGGAGAACTTCATCTGGATCGAGCGTAAACTGCTCCAGCAAATGGGCACCGGACTCGACGGCGCCCTGCGGGTCCTGGCCATCCTGGTACACGAGTATCTCCACGACCAGTCGGATGCCAACAGTCATTTCCATGATTTTGGCTTCTATGAGAGTTTCGAGCTGGTGTTCACCAACTCGAATATCGGAGATCTGGCCGGTCTCGCTTTGAACCGGTATCTCAAGGAAGCGAAAAAGCGGGGGGTTCCAGTTTCCCGGAAAGTGGTTCGGGCGGCGTATCCGGAGGATCCGGATTCGGTGTAATCGCCTCATGTTTCAGACCTGCTTTGGCAGGTCTTTTTTTGTGTGCGGGAATTCCATGGGATTGCCATCTGCCGGCCGACGCTGTCGGCGGTCGCCGGGCACGAGCCTTGCGGAAAAGATGAACCATTGCTATACTCACATCTTAAATGTGAGTTGGCCACTCCCATCCACCCTGCCGAGCCGGGGACCGGATGCCGTCAAAAAGGCTCTTTACGCTAGATTGGCTGTCGTTTTAGGGTTCGCCGAAACCTGAAACGGCAAATGCCCCAGAAGTTAGCCGCTTCTGAGGCATCCGTATCGCCGATCACCCCCACAAGTGGTGATAAAATGAGTATAGCACATTCCGCATCAATAGCAACACCCACGGTAAACCAACCAGCAGAAACGCCAGGAATCGTCCTGGATATCCTGCAGGCCGCCGGCTTACCGGTCCGGACCTCCGGTTCCGTCTGGTTGCGGGCTCCGGCCACCTGGCGGGGCAGCGCCGACTACAACCTGGCGATCCATGCCGAAACGGGGGCCTGGCGCCTGCATTCCACGGGGGAGCACGGTTCTTTCGCCGACCTGCTGGAACTCCTGGGCCTCGACCCGGAAACTGGACAAGGACTCGTGCGCCCCGGCCAGAAAGCCGCATCCGTCTCCCGCAAACACACCGCCACCACGCAAGGACAGGCGCTGGCGCTCTGGCGCCAGGCCTTCTCCGTGAGCGACCAGGGAGACTACCGTCCTCCCTTTCCCGAACTGCGGGAATGGCGCGAGGCCGCCATGCGCTATCTGCGGGGAAGGGGAATTCCGAACGGGGCCGTCCAGCATGCCGCCCGATACCTTCGGATCATCCCGGAACCCGCCAGTGAAAAGGGTCTGCTCCTGCTGGTGCCCTTGTATGCCCCCGAACTCGGCGCCAAGGAGCCGACCGGCTTGCAACGCATCCGGATCGACCGGCAGGGCAACCGGTTTCCGTGGAAGCCCGCCGGCGGCGGTGCTCCGGAGGCCAAACGTATGATCGGTCCCCGAAAACTCGGGCCCAACGAAGTCAGCACCGGCTGGCTGTTGCCACCCCTGAACCTCGCCCAGACCGATCCGCTGCTGCTGATCTGCGAAGGGCCGGAAACCGCCATCGCGCTGCAGGCCATCACCGGCGCCGCCGTCTGGTGTCTGACCAGCGCCGACGGTCTGGACCGTGCCCGTATCGAATTCCTTAAAGAATTGGGGATCCGCCGGGTTTGCGTGGCCGGAGACCATGATCCTGACGGCCGCGGCCAGACGGCGGCCGCGCACCTGGGTCAGCGATTGCATGCCCGATTCCCGGATTGGGACGTCACCCTGGCCCTTCCGCCCCAAGCCGGGGAAGACTGGCTGGATATCCTGGCGGGGCAGGGCGCCGAACAGGCCCTGGTTCTCTTCCGGCAACAGACCGTCGAGGTCGGGGATCCCCCGGACCCGGAAAACCCTTCGTCGAAATTCGTCGGTGGGATACCCGCTTCGGTCTCGAACGCCGGACGGGAGGTGCCCGTGGCCCGGAACTGGCGCCCGTCCGTCCAGGCCGAAGTGCTCCCGGTGGGGGTACCGGTGGCCGTGGCCCAGCGTCAGGTGATCGATCGGCTGGTGTCCGCTGTCCGTGCCCAGGCCCAATGGCAGGAAAACATCGAGGACGGCACCCTGCCGGCGGGCACGCCGCTCCCGGGTAGCCAGGTGCTGGAGGTCACGACGGGTACCGGAAAAAGTCGCGCCCTGCTGCAGTTGGCCCACGCGGCGCGACAGCGGCGGGTGCCCGTTTTCGTCCTGACGGCCAACCTGGATCTGGCCCAGTCGGTGGCCGCCGATATCGGTGGCGTGCTGCACCGGGGCCGGCAGTACGCCCCGGGCGAGGCGCACCATTGCCATCAAGCGGGGAAAGGCGGCACGGTGGCGCGTCTGGGGGAGGCCCGTCGGCAGGTCCGGGCCATCGGCTGCGTGGGTTGCCCGCATCAGGCCAGGAACGAATTGGACAAGGCTCAGACGCCCGCTCGCCGACAGGAAATTGAAGATCAGGCGCAACGCAACGGGTGGCAGGCCATCCGGACCTATGATCATTGCGACTGGCTGGACGCCCAGGCACGGGAGGCCCAGGAGCTGATCGTGGTGGGGGCCAAAGGTTCGGTTTCGCCGGCGCTGACCCAATACCGGAAGAACGGGAAATCCTGGCCCCGGCTGCTGCTCGTCGACGAAGAAACCGATCTGATGGATGCCTGGTCGGTCGAGCAGGACCAGTCGGCCGACTGGCTGCAACGGGTCCGGCAGGAGATCACCCGGCTCTCCCAAGCAACCTATCGCAAGCCGGAACAGGCCCGGAAGGCCCAGGACTGGATTGACTGGCTGAAACAGGCCGAACCGGTGCTGGAACAGCTCATCCGGATGCAGGCGGACAGTGTGACGGGCGGCATCTGCAGCCTGACGGATTGGCCCGAGTGGCGACGGCTTGCGGATCTGGCGCCCCTGATCCAGGATGCCGCTGTTCCCCACGAACGGGCGTCGGCGGTGTACGGACAGCCGCTGCAGGCCCCGTTGCGGGGCTTCGTGGACCTGGGCTGGGGTCTGGCGCACCAAACGGTGACTCTGGAGAACGGCGTCCTGCATTGCCGTACCCTGTCGGCCACCGGAAAGCTGCTGCTCCAGCGCGAGCATACTCTGGTATTCCTGAACGCCACCCCGTCCCGTGCGCTGGGCGCCGCGGTCCGTGCGCAAGGCGGGCAGGTGGACACCATCCTGGTGGAGCAAAACATTGATCTGATCGAATACCCGCAGCGGGCCCATCTCCGGGGCGGGTTCCAGGGCCCGGACGGGCCGCGCCGGCTGGCGCTGGAAAAAGCGCGGCTGGAGGTGGCCCGCAACCTGGCCGGTCCGGGCATGGCGGTCGTGACCCACCGGCCGTTGGCCGAGGAACCCCTGCAGGACGGCTACTACGGCAGGGATCACCTGGGCCACAACCGGTACACCGGACGGCCGCTGGTGCTCTTCGGGGACCCTTTGGCGCCTCCGGATGAATTACGCCGGGCCTACCTTGGCGATCGGGCGCTGGCACTGGCCGCCGGCGCTTCGGAATCCGATTGGCCGGGCTGGGCTCCGGAAAGGGTGACCAACGCGTGGGTGCCGACCGGGACGGAGGAAGTCCAGTCCAGGGTCGCCTTGCCGGCCGATCCGCGGATCCGCGATTGGTGGCTGGAGCAGGTCGAACGTATCCTGGTCCAGGGGGTCGGGCGGGTCCGTGGCGCCCGTGCCCAGCAACGGATATCGGTCTACCGGTTCGGCGGCATTCCGGTTCGCTGGCACCGGTATGGGTTGCGGGCCGAGCGTCGGGAGGACCCGGCCGGCATGGGCCGTAGTCGTCAGGAGTGGGCGCTGTCCGAGCAACGGGGCGCTATACAACGGACATGGCAGGCCATTGTTCAACTCGAGGAGAAACGCATGACGGTCAGTCGCCGCAACATCGCCAAAACGCAGGAAGGTCTTGGAATGGAGACCCTGTCGCCTGGAACCTACCAACGGTTTCTGGCCTGGGCCAAGAGGCACCGTCCGCAACCGGGACCAGAACATCTGATGGGGGCGGACCTGTTTCGGATGATGGCCAAGATGGCGGCCGAGATCGAGCCCTTGGTGCGCTGGCCGGAAGTCGCGTTGCCGACCGCCCGGATGGACGAAGTGGCCGCCGAACTGGCCAATCCGGAACCAGGGTCGATCGCCGATGATCTCATTCGGACGAGCGTGCTCGCCTGGCATGACGCCCTGCGCGCGTTGGGCCGGGTAAAGGACCGCGCCAAGATGCCAGCCGCAGTTTCCGGCTTGTTGTAACCCCCCCTTCGAATTACCCCCGCTGCCGTTCACCCGGCGGCTTTTCTACGTCCGTAGGGCGCTTACGGTCTGAAATGGCCGGATTCCATTCCTGGGTAGGACCGAGATCGGCCCGATTCGAGCCGGAAAGCGACGCCGAGCCCAGGTCGGGCGGGCACCGGAACGCTTCCCCCGGCGTTTCTCGGCCTCGGGTGGTACAGGTCTGGTATGGAACCGTATACCGATGGTGTACCGCTCCGGCGGTCACCTCTGATTTGTCACCAGAAGGCACGCGCCCCTGGTTCCCCAGGGGGCCAGCCCGCCAGGGAAGCGCGGGGTGGACGGGGGATCGGGTCCGGACTAGCGGGGAAGGGACATCGCGGCCATGACGATACGGGTAGTGCGCCTATATTAGGGACTATAGGCCATGAACCAGGAGGACATGATGGAGCGCGAAATGTTCCGAGTAAGCGGAATCTATCGGACGGCAGGCGGAGAGGTCGCCCGGCTGGAGTGGTTTCACTCAAACCAAAAGGTGTTCTCCGGCCAGATCCTGTTGCAGCCGGAAGCACGAACCGCAGACAATTGCTGCCGCGATGGCTGGTCCCGCGATCGGCTTTCGTGGGGAGAACGGGGCGAACATCCGGATGTCCGGCTGACACTGGTTCCACCCTTGTACCCGGTGCTATCATGATCGGGTCCCTGGTCCTCGTGTTGCTGGCGCTGGCGATCGGGTTTCTGACCGGCTATCGTTGGCGGCGCTACGAAGCCCAGTTCCTCCCGGAGCAGACCGGTCTGAACGATTTTGAGCTGGTGTTCGCCACGGCGCGCCAGCTGGAGGCTAAGCTTCGTAAACGGTATCCGGTAGCCGGCGGGGATGGTCCGGGGGTTGGCTTGCATGCCTACATCACACAGGCGGCCTACCGTGGCTGCCCGGAATCGATGATCACCCAGTTCCGGTTTCTGGCCACCATCCGCAACCGGATGGCCCATGACGCGGCCTTCCGGTTGAACAGCCGGACGCGCCGGCAGTTTTACCGTAGTGCGGCAGCTCTGAAAAAGCTGCCATGACCGCTATCCGGTTTCAGACGGGAGCAGAGCTCCCGTCTTTTCACGTCTGGCGCCCGCTCTGCCTATACTGGGCAGGCCCTTTGGACAGGAGTGTGAGATGATCAGCCTACCCGGTAGCACCAATGCCGAGTTCATAGCGAATTTCCGGCGATCGGTTTTCGTGTTCGGATCCAATCTGCAAGGCATTCATGGCGCGGGTGCCGCCCGCTTCGCCCGCCAGTACCGGGAGGCGGTTTTGGGCGTCGGCGAAGGTCCTACGGGGTCTTGCTATGCGCTGCCCACCAAGGCCACACCCCATGATGAGGAACAGTGGAAACTGAGCCATCTCCAGCCACATGTGGAGCGGTTTCTGGACCATGCCCGCGCCCACCCGGATCAGTATTTCCAGGTGACCGCGGTTGGTTGCGGCCTCGCCGGATTTTCCGCTGCGGATATCGCCCCTTTGTTCCGGGATGCGCCGGAGAATTGCTGGTTTCCCGGTCTATGGGAAAAGCTGCTGCGCCATCCCGGGATGCTCCGGGTGATTGTGGCCGGCGGCCGAACATTCGCCGACAAAAGCAAGGCGTTTGCCGAATTGGACCGGACGCTTGACCGAGCGCTCTCCGGGCAGCGGCCGGTCCAGGTCGTCAGCGGCCGGGCACGTGGCGCGGATACCTTTGGGGAAGAGTGGGCGCTGGCCCATCGGAACCAACTGGTGGCTCCCTTACCGTATGCGCCGTTCCCTTCACAATGGGAACGGTTCGGCAAGGCGGCGGGATTTATGCGCAATCAGGAAATGAGTTGGTACGGGACGCACTTGATCGCATTCTGGGATGGATTCTCCAGGGGCACCAAGAACATGATCGAAACCGCCAAACGGGACGGCTTGCACATAAAAATTGTCGAAATCTAGGAGGTTTTCCATGCCATCACAATTGCAACTGTTTTACCGGGCACACCGGGATATCGCGGATGGGAATCTACTTTTTCTGGAGATGGTGCACGACGGAATGACCCGGGAGGACCTGGCACGGAACATCGAGCGCCGTCCCCAGCTTTGGAGCCGGTTTTCGCATTGGCTTGCGCGGTTGCCCAGCGCGAAACCAATGGATCGGCCGTAAAAATCGTCGAAATCCAGGAGGATCCGATGTCCAAATGCAGCGAAGAACTTCAAACCATCCATGCTCGCTTAGTTAAGCAAGCTTAGGTCATCAGGGGGATTCAGATATGGCAGAAGATGATCTGGTATTAGATCGACTCCGGAAGATTCGGGCGGAACTGGACGCCGCCCGCGAACGCGATCACGAGATTCTGGTGCGTTTGAGCGGCATAGAGTCCGGACTTACCCGGTTGGAAAAGGCTGGAGCGGGAAATAGAGAGCCTGCGAAAGATGGCCAGGATGGGGCGGCCTGTCTGGAAAAAGAGTCCTCATCTGGTTGGCTTGGAACTCCGGAAGACGGGCAACTGTTCGACCGGGCAACGCAGCAGTGGGGCGTCGATGCGCAGCGGATGATGGCCGTGGGGGAGTGTGGCGAATTTCTGACCTTGTTCGGCCGTGAGTCCCAGGGCCGTCTGGAACCGGAAGCAATGATCGACGAGATCGCCGACGTGACCATCATGATGGCGCAGATGGCTCGAATCTACGGGCCGGAACAGGTTGCGGACCGCATCCAGTATAAACTGGACCGGATGCGCCGGAAGCTGGACCAGCAACGCGCCGGGGTCGCCGGGGCGAGTTCTTCCACCAGTTAAAGGAGAGATCATGAGTCAATCCATCCTGTTGTGCACTACGGACGACTTCCCTGGCGGATCGACGGTAACCGACTGCCATGGACTGGTTTTTAGTAGTTGTTCAGCTCATGCAATTGGGCAACGTGTTTCCGAGATAAAAGATCGGGCGCTGGAGAAACTGCGGACAGAAGCTGGAAAACTTGGCGCCAACGCGGTGATTGGCGTGCGGCTGGATGTTTCCGTTGCCACTCGTCCTGCAGACGGATTCAGCATGGAAAACGTGCTGACACTCGTGACTGCCTATGGAACCGCAGTATCGGTGACATCGACGGACTAAGCCGGACCGGCGTCGTCCCGGCGGAATACCGGTTTCTTTATCTTTCAGCAGCGAGCCCGCAAGGCTCGCTGTTTTTCTTTCCTCCTGTTGCGTATTGCAGTATACCGAAAGAAGCCGTATAATAGAACCTGTCGTTACAGAGGACGAGGCTATGTCGAATTCTAAGTTAGTTCCCTTGCGTCAATTAGACGAAGACGTTCTGGAAGAGACGTTGGCCCAATTCATGCAGGACCGTATCGAGAACGGGGCACTGGCCCTGGAAGACCTGCCGGTACGCTTGGTCCGCTATGGCCTGATGCGACGGGATGATTTCCTGGCGGAGATGCAGGAGCGGATGAACCATGCCCGCGAGGCCGACGAGAGTCTGGCCGCTCAACGAGCACCATAGCTATATTGGCACATTCGGGCAGGAAGCTCATCGGCCGAGCCGGGGTCTCTAAAACCTGTCGGGGCCGGGTTCGATTCCCGGGCTGCCCACCAACATTGTCAGGAGAACGCACCATGCGTTTAACCCCATCCGTATCCGACGTGTTCGCCGCCAATTCCAGTTCGGCCGTGGTCCCCCGACCTGGCAGACGGGGGTGGCGGCGACCTTGCGGAGGATGCAGGCGTTGCTGAACCAGGCCGTGGCCATGTCCGCGCCCATTCTCGAACCGTGGGACCGCGAAGAAGCCTGCCCGCCGGTTTCGACTGAGAAATTCTGCATGCACGCCTAGGTAGCGCACTCTGCCGACCGCCCTGTCCGGGCCACAGGACCACCGCCAGACCAAGTTCCCGTTGGTTTGGTTTTCTGTTGTCCTCTTGATCGAAAAGGTGTCTCCCATGAACACGAACACTGAAATTGCCGATTTTCCCGCTGTGGATTTTTCCGATGCCCACGCGATCCGTTGTGCGCTGTTCGAGACGCGTGAGGCCTACCTCGCCATGCGGGCGGCCTGGCGGGCGGCGCTGTCCGATCCGGCCCGCAAGGCGCAGGTCGGGCCGGAAGCCCATGCGCTGTATGCCCTGTTTCGGGGCGTTTCTCCGGTAACGGGGTTCTCCCCCGTCCAGTCCGCGGTCAAGCTGGCCAACGGCCGTCGTCCCCGCGACACCCTGGGCGCGATCCTGCGCCAATTTCAGGGCTGGAGACTCCGTGGCGGATGGGTCTATTCCGGTCGCGTCCTTGACGCCTGCGCGCTGTTTGGACCGACGGTAGGCTCTGAACAGCTCGTAAAGCTGCGGCCTTGGCTGGAACAGATCCGGACGAGTTCCGTGATGGGTTGACCATGCCTTCCGCCTACAGTATCCCGTATGTCTATGTCGTGGTGCGGCGGGATCTCCCGCTGCACCATCAGATCACCCAGGCATGTCACGCCGCCCTGGAGCTGGGCTTCGACGAGGAACGCCCAGGCCATCATCCGGTTCATCTGATCACCCTGTCGGTGGCGGACGAACCGGAACTGCTCCAGTTGGAGCAGCGCTTGACCCGTTCCGATATCCGGTTCCATCTGTTCTGGGAGCCGGATCCGGTTTCCGTTGGGGAAACCCGGCCCATGGGCGCCACGGCGTTGGCCACGGAACCGTTGCAGGGCAGCCGGCGCCAACCGCTGGCCCGGCTGTGCTTGTGGCGGCACGCGCCTCTGGCCAAGCCATGGGGGCCGCCGGTTGGGCAGGTCGGATCGCCCGGTTCCTAAACTCTGGCAGGTTCCTTGTTTTTGCTGGAGGCGGGATATGAAGGGGAAAGTCAAGAAGGACTATGCCGGTCCGGATCGGCAGCGGTTGATCGAAGCGGCCAGGAAGCAGTTGGCCGATGAGTCGCAGGCCGACCCGAAGCTCCGACAGGAGCTGGACCGGGCGCGGACCTATCGATTCTTTGGCGCCAGCCAGAGAAAACATTGAGCGGTTTCTTGACCAGACGAGGATCAAACCGGATGACAGCACAGAAAGTACGGAAACCAGTGGTGGCCGTTGACGCCGACGGCGTGATCCTCGACTTCGAGGCGCGATGGGTGGAGGTGGCGGAACAGACGCTGGGCCGGTCTTTGGTAAAGCAGAGCGCCGAGTATCACTTCATCCCCCGGTATGGGATCACCAAGGCGGAGTATGGCCAGACGTGGGATGCCTTCGACGCCATGGGGGGATGGGCGACACTTCCCTTGCTGGACGGCGCGGATGTCGCCCTGCGCCGGCTGGCGGAACATTACACGATCCATGTGGTGACCGGAATTGAACTCCGGTTCAAAGCCGCCCGCTGGGCCAACATCCGGCATCACGGTTTGCCCGTCCACGAGGTCCATGTCACCGGTCATCGAGATAACACCAAGGAGACCATCCTGCGGAATTTGCGTCCAGAGGCGTTTGTGGACGACCGGAGGCTGCACCTGGAACAGGCGCACCAAGCCGGAATTCGCCGGCTTTTCTGGGTGGACCGCGGGGACGAACAGGGGGCGCGCGCCCCTGGCGAAGCCCGGGGGGCAGCCTCCGATTTCGGCATTCGCCGGATTGGGTCGCTGCTGGAGATGGCCGAGCAACTCTAACGACAGTTACCCCGTTTGCGAGCGAGACCATCCGGTCTCGCTTTTTTCGGTCTACCGGGTGTCGGCGAGCGCCCTACGGCAGGAATGGCTTGGCGCTATACTGTTCCCATGCGCGATAACCATAACAACTCCAACCACGCAGGTAGCCCCCGACATGCCCGTTGCTGAAGACGAATTTCCCCGTAGTGCCGACCCGATCGACCAAGCGACGGTTACCGACGAAACCTTCCTGAAATATGCGAAGGCGGAACATGCCCGGCGCGTGGCCGCAGCCGCTCTGGAGCCCGCCGACGAAGACGCGGAAGGGAACCGGTATTGTCTGGACTGCGGATCCCTGATTTCGGAGGAACGCCGGCTCGTCATCCCGACTGCGGTTCGGTGCGTGGATTGTCTGACTCGACGGGAACGGCGGATCAAACTGGCCCGGCAGACGGGGGGGATCAGTTCGCGCGATGAGTAGGCTGTCGCCATTGCTTCGTTTCCTGCGAAAACACTGGTGGTTGCCGGTGTTCCTGCTCCTGGCGCTGGTGGGCTGGATGGCCTTTGGCGCCGGCATGGACGCGGGGTTCAAGGCCCAGCGGCATATCCGTCCTACCGCATCGGTGGGCTACCCCCAGTTCCTGCGGGACCTGCGGCACGGCTTGACGAAGGATGGTTCCCTGTGGGTCAGCGGTTCCACGGGAGACGTGTATTTCGACGGAAAGCTGGGGACCGCGACCGCTCAGAGCTGGCTGGTGCGGGATTTCGGCAAGGAGGTCACGCCGGCGGGGCTGACGGCCATCCGGCAGGCCCGATTGCCGGTGCACGGGAACATCGCGTTCGGCCTGACTCCGGCGGTACCGGCAACCTCCCAGCTGGCCTGGGCGGAGTTTTTCGACACGTTTGGCCGGATGGGCATGGGCCTGGTCTATCTGCTGTTTGCGGGGGTGATGCTGCTGTACGCCCGGCAGATGCTGGACGGCGTCGTCGGCAGCCGGATGCGGGTGGTGGATCAGCGAAGCAATCCTCCCCTACGCTTTTCGGACGTGGCGGGTCTGTCCGGACCCAAGCTGGAGGTTTCGGAAATGGTCGCCTATCTCCGGGACCCCCGTGCGCTGGCGGCTCTGGGCGGCCGGGCGCCCCGCGGAGTGCTGCTGTACGGACCGCCGGGAAACGGCAAGACCTTGCTGGCCAAGGCTGTGGCGGGGGAGGCCGGCGTCGCGTTCCTGGAGCAGGATGCCGCCAGCTTCGTGCAACTCTACGTCGGAGCCGGGGCCATGGCGGTGCGCAGGCTCTTCAAGGAGGCGCGCAAGCGGGCCCCTTGCGTGGTGTTCATCGACGAGATCGATGCGGTCGGTACCCGCCGGTTTGGTGGCGGGGCAGGGGGGCACGATGAGCGCCTGCAGACGCTGAACGCGCTCCTGGCCGAGATGCAGGGCTTCCAGGAAAACAGCGGGGTCATCGTCATGGCGGCCACCAACGCCCTGGAGCAGCTGGATCCGGCATTGACCCGTCCGGGCCGCTTCGACCGCAAGGTTCATGTCCCGATGCCGGGGCGCGAAGATCGCCGGGAGATTCTGGCCTACTATCTGGCCAGGCTTTCGCGGACCGAAGTGGATCCGGAACATCTGGCGGCGCGCTCCCAGGGGTTTTCCGCAGCGGATCTGGAGCATTGGGTGAACGAATCGGCGATCGAAGCCGCGCGCCAGCACGATGCCGTGGTGCGGGACTATCACTTCGCCCTGTCGCGGGACCGGATCCTGATCGGCCCCCGCAACTACGGGGTGACGCTGTCTCCCCGCGAGCGGGAGGTCACGGCCTGGCATGAGGCTGGCCATGCCATCGTCCGGTTGGCCACCGGGGGCCGCGTGGACAAGGTCAGCATCCTGCCTCGCGGCCAGGCGTTGGGCGTGACGGTCTCCATCCCGGACGAGGAAGACCGGTTGCTGGCGACGCGGGAATCGCTGCACCAGGAGCTCCAGGTGCTGATGGCGGGGCGGGCGGCCGAAGAGCTGTCGGTCGGCGTCGTCTCCGGGGGAGCCTCGAACGACATGGAACGAGCCAGTTTTCTCGCCCGGCAAGGGATCTCGCGGATGGGGTTCGGCAGCTTCGGACCGTACGTTCCGGAAGGCCGGGAGCTCACGGCGGAAGCGGAGCAGGAGGCCCGCCGTTGGGTCCTGGCCGCGCATGCGGATGCCAAGGCCATGTTGGACCGGCACCGGGAGGCGCTACGCTGGCTGCACGACCAGTTACTGGTCCACGAGGATGTAACCCTGGATCCCGCCACGATGCCGGAGATTCGCGGGGTCATGGCGCTTGCAGAAAACGAGAGTTTCGTATACCATAAGCAACTGGATGCCATACGGGGGGACGCATGAGAGCCGCACTGGTCCTGGTCAACATGGATTCGGAGGAGCACTTCTGCCATGTGTTCCACGGAGACAATCCGCTGCAGCAGGCGCATCAGATGTACCATGCTTTGAAAACCGATTTTTCCGATTTCGAGCCGGCGTTCGTGGCGGATGAAGCCGCCAAGCGGCGCTACGGGGAACGGGCGCTGGCTCGGGCACTGGCCCCCTTGGCAGAGCCAAGGAGCCATGTCACTACGGTGGGTTCGTGATGGACGGGCAGGATTGCGCCTCGCTGGAAGTGCAGCTTTCTCCGCCGGAAATGGAAGTCTTGGCCTTGCACTGGCTACGGACCTGGAGGCATCCCCGTTCCTGGCAGGTGGCCCAGGAACAGTTGGCATCCGGATGGCAGGAAGCGGTGTGCGCCGGGATCCGCAACAAGGCGGTGCTGTGGACGTTGCAGGAGGCCATGCAGGCCGAAGGGGCGGGGGACGCATGACGCTTCAGGGGGTAGTAGGGGCCGGGTCGTTGTTGGTCGCGGTGGGCCTGGCGGGAGTAGGGCCGGCCGTGGGGGCCGTTAATCCCTATATCGCGTTCACCCCGTATTTTCATACGCTGCCGCCGTCTTTACAGCAACAATTGCGAGCGTCTCCCAACAACGGGGTTGTCTTGCCGTACCTCACGCTTCCCCCCTTGCCCCGCCTGACCATTAACGCGCAGGCCGGGGCCAGCTGGCGCCTGGATGATGGCTACGGGCCCTGGACCGGAGACGGAGAAAGTCCCTTGGCGACCGCTGCGGACTATTCGGCGTATGATGAGGCGCAAACCAAGCTGTACCAATCCAATGTTCGAAACCTGGAGAAGTTCAATAAGTCATTCAAGGCGGACTTGAAGGCATATTCCGCGCGGTACCGGGATGGCATCCTGAAAATGGTGAATCAGAATAGGGCCTATCAGGGTGTCTTGTTGGCCTACCCGCAGGCGGTTACCAAGTCCTATGTCATTGGCTATTTAGTGGGCAGGGATCTCTTGTTTGAGTCGGCGGAACACCAATGGATCACTAGCCTGAATTCGGTGAAAACGCAATTGCAAGCCTCGTTGGGCGCTGATTTGGCAGACATTGAGGCCTACAACGGCCAGTCCAGCGAAGACCTATACGCCAGGAAGATGAACAGTCGGATGGTGGTCGCCGAGCGGGATAACCTGAACGCCGCATGGGCCCCCTTGGAGTCGCAACCATTGAAACCCCTGCGCGCTTATGAAGCACAGGAATTGACGGTCGCCGAGGCGGAGCGCATGACCTGGGGGGAAGCCCCGGCCTCAACGCCTCCGGCCTTGAACAGGGCGCCGGCTCGTCCCGGCTTGCGTAATCCGGAATCCGGAACACCAGGCGAAACACCGCAGGCTCCGACTGCTGCGGTGCCTTCTTCGTCAACCGGGTCCTTGGCGCAGTGGCTGGCCTTCCTGCTCCTGGCCGCGGGTGGCGGGATCTGGCTCTGGCGCAGACGTCGTCGCCGTCCGGGGGGTTCCCGTCCGGAATCCGAAACGCCGGATCCGTGAACGCTGGATGACCCCGCAGTGGGCGTCCCTATATTAGACAGACCCATGCCACAAGGACAAAGCCATGCTGGAAGCACTACCCACATTCCCGGAAGGCGCCCTGATGCAGGCGCTGGATCCCGATCTGAACCGGGCCAGCTACGCCGGCCTGATCGCGTACCAGGACGACGAAATCCTGGTCCAGCGTGTGCAGGATCCGGAAGGCCCGTCTTTCGACGAGACCATTTTTCCTGCCTATCTCTGGGTGGCGCATGAGCGCCGGTTTTTCCCGGAGAACACCCTTTCCGGAATCCGAGCCGGCGACAGCGCGGTGATCAGCTACTTGCGCGGCCGTGGTTCGGCCCACGTCGTCATTCCCGGAGCGGAAACTGGCGGTAAGGACTATGATCCCGTTCTGGAGCGCTTGATCTCCGATCAGGCCGCTGCCGTCTCGGGCGCTCCGACCGCGGCTCCTTCCGCTCGACCCGTCCGAGCCAAGGCCCGCATCCCGGACGAAGCCTGGATGCTATAATCGTAGACTTTGCACCCGGTTCGCCGGGTGTTTCTTTGCCAGAACGGATGTCGCTTGGCGGCTACACGGCGAGATCCACAAAAAACAGATGGTTATCTAATATTACAAGTTTAGCCCATCCGAAAAGCGACAACCCGCTGGAAACGGCCAGGTTCCTGACTCGTTCCGCAGTGGAACATGATTTGCTTGTATATCATAAGACGAGCCGGATGGTTTGTTCCCGCCCCGGAAACGGGTGGTTTCACTTCCCCCTTATAAGGATGTATCCCATGCGTATCTCCGCTGTTGCCGTTGCCGTATCCTCCTTGATGCTTTCCTCGCTGGCGGTCGCCGCCACCCCGGTAACCGGCGCTGCCAAGGGAGCCGCGCCCGCGGCCAAAGCCGTGCACAAGTCAGCTAAGCCTGCGATGGCCCGGTCGATGGCGGGCATGGCAATGCCAATGGCGGGAATGCCGATGCCTAGGACCACGCCCGCCGTCACGAGAAAGGCAATTTCCACCAAGTAATCCGGCCGCTGGCGCCAGCCCCGGTGATCTCTTTCCGGGGCCTTTAACGGGGGCGGCGGCGGTTCTATAAGTTGCGCATAATGTCCCTTATGTTAAATCATAGGCGATCTGGCGATTATACCACAGGCCGCATGCCCTTCCAGGCGAACGAAGAGCAGACCGAAGTCTGCTCGAAGGACGCGAGGCACGGGTCTCAACCGAAAACGCGCCGAAACCAGCTGGCAGTCGCCACTGGAGCCGTTGGGATCCGTTCGGCAACCAGCAGGCCTCCTTGGGGCGCGGACCAGCGGGGTTCGGTCCGATCCAGGATGCGGATCTGGCCCTGACGGGCGCGAGCTTCGATCTCGCCAAGCTCCCGCGCGGTGTCCGGAAAAACCCAGGTGTGGGTGGTGGTCATAATGTTTCTCCTGAAAATTGGCCTACCCCAATATAGCGTCGCGCAACCGGCGCTATATTGAGCCGCCTTTTCTTTCGGAAAACCCCTATATGCCTTCCTGGATCCTGTCGTCCGTACCGGTACTGTTGGTTGCCGTGGGCCTGGCCAGCGCCGATCTGGCCTACCGGATCAACCCCGCCACCCGGACGGCGCAAGTCGCGGTTTTCGCCTGGTGGTTGATCGCCGGCATGGCGGCACAAGCCTGGTGGTCTCACCCCTGGCTACTAATCGGCCCGATCCTGGCCAGCTGGCTGCTTCCGAAGGCGATCTTGCACCACCATTTCCGTAGACCCTATGGCTCTGCGGCCTCCCGGGAAGCCCCCTGAGTCTGATGCCGGATTCGTTCTGGGCGGCCGCGGTATTCGCCCTGGTCCTGCGCGGCATCAACCGTTCCCTGGGGACTACCGCCTTGCTGCTTCTGCCAGGGACGATTTGTCACGAGCTGGCGCACTGGATCACCGGCTGGGCACTGCTCGCCGATCCGGAGGATTTCTCCGTCCGTCCCCACCGGGAGGCGCGCGCCCCCTTGGGTTTCCCAAGGACGCCTGCCCCTGGCGGAGCCATGGGGGCCAACCGGTGGATCCTGGGCAGCGTCACTTTCCGGCACATCACCTGGTATAATGGGCTCTTCGTGGGCCTGGCCCCCCTGGGTCTCATCCCGGCCGCCTGGTGGTGCTCCCGGCAAATCGACTGGAATACCGCTCCCCTGCTCGCCATTCCCTGGTTCTACGGGACAGCCGCCCTGCTCGGCTCCGGCATCCCGTCCTCCGCCGACTGGCAGATCGCCTTTCGGTCCTGGCCCTTCTGGCTGTTCCTCGCGGGCTGGGTCCTCCTCCACGCCTGACCAACCTATAACCGATGGCGATATGACGGGATGGAAGCCTTTCGGCGTCTCCCGGCCTCTTTTCAGAACCTCCGCGTGGCTCTGGGGGGGTGCTGCCGGCTTAGTCACCCCGCGAAGGACCCCTATCCGGCGGCAATAGCCGGTTGTCCAGATGAAATGGCTCCGGGGGATGGATCCTCAATCGAGGAAAATCGGCGTGCCGGGGATTCAGCAATACGTTGCATTCCTGAGGCACAACTGCTGATGGTACTCGTAACAGCGCGGAGGCACCGGCGTGGGCCCAGGCCGTGCCGAGTTTCTTGGTAGCATGCACGGGCGGTTCCGCGCGCCAGTCTTCCGGCGGTTTCCAGGCCGGATTGGGGATTGGCAGCAATGCATCCGGCACTTCCACCCGGAAGCAAACGAAGTCCCAGCGGAAGTCCTGGACGCGCAGATGCACTACGATTTCCAGCACTGCCAACGAAAGCGTTTCGCTCAAGTACACCAGGGCCGTGCCCGCCTCGTTCCATCGACCTCCGAAACGCTCCGCCCCTTGGCCGGTGAATGCCGTGTCCGCATGGCTGGCGGGCGCAAGCCGCCACAGGGTTTGTGGCATCAGGAATAGACGCCGTACTGGATGCGCCCCAACAGGTCCCAGACCTCTTGCGTCCCGGCGTCGGTGCGCACCAGGTGCAGCGGCGCCCGCATGCCCAGCCCGAACTGCGGCTCCCGCAACCATTCCCGGGCACGTCCCTGGTCACCGAAGACTTCGACGGCAAAGGACGCTACCCGGGATAGCCGATAGAGCCGGTCACCGACGGTCAAGGAGAGTCGGGCGTCTCTCTGCCTACCGAGGCGCTGGAGCGTTTTCGTGCTGACGTCGAGCACTTCAGCGAGGTCCTGGTCGGTAAGCCTCAACTCTCGCTTGGTTTCTGCGATGGCGGAATAGGGCAATCCCGCCTCAATGCACTCTGCGATATCGAGTCGGCTATGCGCCGATGTTTCGGCTAACGCGTAAGAATGCATGGTTTCCATGTAGGCCACCTCCAGTTATTGGCCATTTGTCTTTTCAGCATAAGACATTCCCCCAATTCTGACAAGCAGCTTCCCGGAATCGTCGCTGAATACCGACAGTTCCCGGCCCTATCCGCTCCCTGCGCTACCGATCCCCTTGTTCCATCTGGGGTTATCAGTTCGGTACGATTCTTGCTGATTAGAGTGGGTTCCAATTGCGTTTAGGTGTGCCATGGTGATGTCCCCCGATATACTGGAAGTACCGTTGCGTCCACCGTCCGGAGATCCCGTCCGGGTGGTGCCCTTCCCCCACCCCGCGCAGCCGTTACCGGAACGCTTGCTGCAGTATGTGCGGCGCCTGGGGCTATCGCCGCTGGAGCAGGCCCGCGTATTGCGGCAGGTACGGCAAGGCGGGGTTCCCGCCGAGCTGCCGCAGGCCTTCGCCCGGCTGCAGCAGGTCCTCGATGACCATGGCGGGGGTCCGGGGCGGGAGTGGGTGGCCCGGCTGCGGGTGGCCTTCCCGGAGGCAGAGGTATCGAACCGTTCGGGATGGCAGGCGAAACCATCGCAACGGCAGCCGATGTCCTCCGTGCCGTTCGATCGACATTTTCTGGTGAACCGGGCGCGGAGATGGTTCGGCCTGCTCCCGATCGGGGGCGGTACCAAGTCGTAGCGCTCTCGCCGGACGTGGCCGGATAGCTTGCTCGCAATGGACATGTACGGGACAGTGGTCTGACCTGTAAATATCGATATATCCCCGGAAACTTTGTATGACAGGTCTCGCCGCTTTGAGGTCTGAATCCCTGCCGACACGGCTCAGATCCCGACGTCAGGCCGTTCTCCCCGCAGCCGTCGATACACCGCATCCACCAGCAATTCCGCCAAGCCGTTGAAGGTATCCACCTGCTTCAACGCCTGCTCCGCCATCTGCTGGTGGCTCTGCATGGCGTCGATGACACTGTCCTTCAGCGTCTTCCGGTAGTCCCCCTTGGCGAACTGGCCTACGGTGTCATTGGCCCGGGCCTGTTCCCGCAGTTCCTCGTTCTCGCTCATTTTGCCAATAAGGTGAGTGGCGTAGCCGATCAGGTCGGCGTCGCTGAGGTCCCCGCTGAACAGGTCGTTGAGCTTGCTGACGATGAGCGACAACGGCGCCTTGACGTTCTCATGGCCCGCCCCACTGCCAGCATCTGTCATCGGCTCCAGGGGTTCGGCTTCCGTCCCTTCCAGGCGAATAGCCATCTCGCCCCGTTTCTGAATGCGCAGATGCGTCAGCGTCAGGCTATCTTCCAGGCGCAGGTCATCGGATTCAACCTGGGGCTGAAGCCGCGGCAGCAGCGCCTTTGCATACCAGTACAGCGTTTCCAGGCCGGGGTCCTCGTAGGGGATGATCTGGGACAGAAATTCGTAGGCCCGCAGAAACGTGGAGAGGTCTGTGCGAAACAATTCCTGTGCCTCTGGCGCCAGAACCCGGTAACGATCCGCCGCAGGTTTCAACTGCGCCTGCAAAACCGCCTGACTACCGTTTCGGGCCATCAGTGCGCGGACAAAGGTTTCGACTTCCGCCGGCAGATACACCCCCACGGCATCCAGTTTGTCCTTCAACCGGTGCGGGATATTGGGGTCGCTGACGCCAGAGAGCGTGGCCGTCCGGTAGTAGGGGGTGAAGGCTTCCAGGATATCCTGACTCTTGTTGACGAAATCCAGGACGAAGGTCTCCTCCTTGCCGGGACAGGTCCGGTTCAGCCGGGAGAGCGTCTGCACCGCCAGGACGCCTGCGAGCCGCTTGTCCACATACATGCTGTGCAACAACGGCTGATCAAATCCGGTCTGGAACTTGTTGGCGACCAGCAGCACCCGGTATTCGTCCGTGGCGAAGTCCGCCTGGATCCGGTCGTCGCGCTGATGCCGTTCGTTGAGATCCCCTTCCCCGGCCTTGTCCACGCCGCTCTCGGCATCGGTAATGGTCCCGGAGTAGGCCACCAGGGCCTTGCAGTCAGTGTAGCCCTGCGCCTTCAGGTATTTGTCCAGGGCCAGCTTGTAACGCACCGCCGCCAGCCGGGAATCGGTGACAACCATCGCCTTGGCCCGGCCGCCGATCTTGTGCATGACCTTTTCCCGGAAGTGCTCGATGATGATGGCCACCTTCTGGGTGATGTTGGTGGGGTGCAGCTTGGCATAGCGGGCGATGACCTTGCTGGCCTTGCCGGCCTCCACTTCCCTGTCCTCCCCCACCTGGGACAGCTTCCAGAAAACCGAGTAGGTGACATAGTTCGTCAGCACATCGAGGATGAATTTTTCCTCGATGGCCTGGCGCATGCTGTACACATGGAATGCCTCGGGCTTGTTGTCGTCAGAAGCCGGAAGATCCGCCCGGGGCGGACGACCGAACAGTTCGATGGTCTTGGGCTTGGGCGTGGCCGTGAAGGCGTAGTAGCTGGCGTTCGGCGGGCGCTTGCGGCTGGCCACCAGGGTCGCCACCACGTCCTCACCGCTGATCTCGTCCTCGCCGCCGTTTTCCTCTGCGGAATCTGTTTCCTCTCCATTGACCAGCACACCGGAGGACAATGCCCGGCGCAAGGAGTGGGCGGTCTTGCCGGACTGGGAGGAATGGGCCTCGTCGATGATGATGGCAAAGCGCCGCTCGCCGAGTTCCGATACCTGCCTCAGGATGTAGGGAAACTTCTGGATCGTCGTGATGATGATGGGTTTGGCGCTATTCAGGGCATCGGCCAGTTGCCGGGAGTTCTCGTCGATCTTCTGAACCACGCCGTGCTGGTGATCGAGCTGGTAGATGGTGTCCTGGAGCTGCGAGTCGAGCACCCGGCGGTCAGTGACCACGATCACTGAATCGAAGATCTTCTGATCCAGGTCGTCGTGCAGGGAGGCCAACTGATAGGCGAGCCAGCCGATGGTGTTCGACTTGCCAGAGCCTGCCGAGTGCTGAACCAGGAAGTTGCCGCCAGCGCCTTCCGCCCGGGTGGCCGCCAGGATCTTGCGCACGGCATCGAACTGATGGAAACGGGGAAAGAGCAGAATCTCGCGGGTGGCCTTCTTGCCGGTAACCGGGTCTTCTTTTTCGCTCCGCTCGACGTGCAGGTATTTGCCCAGCAGGAGCATCCAGACGTCCTTCCGCAGGACGTCCTCCCAGAGGTAGGACGTGGCGTAGCCGTGGGGATTGGACGGATTGCCGGCGCCGCCATCTTCGGTACCCCGGTTGAAGGGCAGGAAGAAGGTCTTGGGGCCCTGCAGGTGGGTGGTCATCCAGACCTCGTCGCAGGAGACCGCAAAGTGGACCAGGGCGCGCTTACCGAACTGCAGGAGTGGCTCCTTGGCCTTGGTCCGGGTATCTACCGGGGGCCGGTCCACGCGGTACTGGTGGATGGCATTCTGTACCGGCTGGGTGGTATCGGTTTTCAACTCGCTGGTGGCGACCGGAATTCCGTTGACGAAAAAGACGAGATCGATGGATCTGCGGTTATGCTCGGAGTAATACACTTGGCGGACTACGCGCAGGCGGTTGCGGTCGTAATCGGCCAAAGTCTTTTCGTTGAGGCCGTTGGCAGGGGCAAACTGGGCCATACGGAAGGTGGCGTTGATATCCTTGAAGCCCTTGCGCAAGACCTGCAGGGTGCCTTTGCGGTCCAGTTCTTCGGCTAGACGCTTGCAGAACACCGCATCGGCATCGCGGGGATGGTTGAAGCAGAACTTGCCCCAGGACTCCGGTTGGGTCTCCTTCACCCAGAAGACGGCGTCCTCACAAAATAGGGCAAGATGGGCGTCGTAGCCGGAATCGTGGCCTTCCAACCAGCCGGAGTGACGGACCAGGTGGGCGACGATTTCGGTTTCGAATTGAGCTTCGGAGGTTATGGCGGGCATCAAACAACTCCAGTTATGGCTGTCCAGATTTTGGTTTTTTTCGGAGGTGAGTAAAGCTTGGTGTTCTCGCCATCGAGCCTGGTCGCCATCTGAATGTCAGAATCGGACATGGCGAAATGGACCACGGCACCGCGCTTGAATGTCAGCAGCGGTTCGCGGCGTTTGGTCTTGGGGTCATACGGCAGCCGGTCAGTACGGTACTGATCCATCGCGGCTTCGGCGGACTGGGTGAAGTCGGTCTTCAATTCCACGGTGGCGACTGGAATGCCGTTGATGAACAGCACCAGGTCAATCGCCAGCTTGCGGGATGGGTGGTATTCGAGCTGCGGCACCACGCGCAGGATATTGGCGGCGTAGCGCTTGAGCACGGTTTCGTTGCGCTTGTCTTCCGGGGCCGCTTCGGTGAGGTCGATGTGACCGCAGCCCGCGATGGAGAAGCCGTTACGGATGACCTGCATGGTACCATGCTGTTCCAGCGCCTTGGCCAGGCGATCCATCAGCACCTCGCGGGCACGCTCGCCGTTGTCCTTTTGGGGCTTCTCCCATTTTTCCGGCTGGGTGGCTTCCAGCCAGGCGATGCGATCGTCCGGGTACAGGGCGCGCTCGGTATCGTACTGGAGCGTGTTTCCGACCTGCCAGCCTTGGGCTTCCAGTTTGGAAACGACGTAGGCCTCGAAATGCTTTTCTTGATGTGCGGTGTTGCCGTTCATGCCTTCCCTTCAGTAAATTCGCCCAGTCGAGCGTCCTTTTGGTCCTCTGTTTCGCTGTAATAAGGCTTGTTTTCGTGCGGGCCATCAAAATAAAGCATTTCTACCGATTCGGTGGCAAATTTTTCTGCATCTGTTGGTTCAATAGCGGGAACTGGATGGTTCAGTGCCGCTCTCGGTACGAAAAGCCGCACGGCGTGGAACGTGTATTGTTCCGAGTCCTGATATTCAACGGCTATGTATTTGATGTTTGTGCATAAGTATTCCGGTTGCCCTTCCACCCTGCTGGAACCGTTACTGCGCCGGTATTCCCGCACTTCGGATGAAGGCAAATCTGACTTGGCGAACTGTCTTTGAAAACTGATCTGATCTCCGGGTGCCAATATGTCCGCGACACGTATTCTTTTGGTCCACAATTTTTTATCATCTCCGCACAACATAAGGCTTACCGCATGAGCGGCTCCTGGGCCATGATTCTTGACAACGCAAGATAGGGTCGGCCCATCATGGCTGTTGGAAAAGTATGCCTCTGGACAAGTTCCAAAAAGCACTTTTTCGGAATTTTCAGAAAGCGGAGAGATAGTGCAGTAAGGTTTTATCTTAGACTTTTCTATCTTCCTTGTTAGATCAATGCTTTCCTTGGCGGCGGCAGCCATATGTTTTGACTGATCAACGCTTTTATACGTAAAGAATGCCAATGCTAATGTTCCAACTCCGGTGAGCGCATCGAAAAACACGGCAAAGCAATTCACGCTATCTCTCCCCGTAAGTCGATCTGTCCTGTGACGGCAGCAGTGATTAGGGAAGACCGACGCTCTTTGAGAAGGTCAATGCTGCGCTGGGTTTTCGTGGAGAGAAGGTCGATACGGGCGGTTTCGCGGTCGAGGAAGGTGGCGATGGTTTGTTGTTCAGAGAATGGCGCCAACGGACATGCTATATCTCCCAATAACTCAAGATTCAGACCGTCACGCAAGTCACCACCAGCCATGTTCCTGATGTTCTGATAGTTGGAAGTCAGCCACCAAAAGAGAAATCTTGCAGCCAGTTCTTGGTTTGGAATGATGGCAGCCATTGACTGGTTGCATGTTGTGGGGATAGCCAATTGGGCGACCATACCTTTGGTTTTGCCTTGTCCGGCGAGCGCCATCACAAGCGCCCCCGCAGGTATCCACTTGGCACTGCTATTTTCGAATGCCGCCTCAGTAATATAGGCGGATGGTTCGCTAATAAATAATTGATTGACTGCCCCTGAATTAATCCAAGGAATATTCCCTTCCGTCCAGTAATCAAGATTTAGCTTGTCCGGTGTTCCACCTGAATACCGCGTTGTAAGCCACCGAAGGTGAGCATTCCCCCAATGCTCCGGCACCTCCCCAATCCACTCCACGCCGGAATCCTTCATCTTCACCGTGGGATCCAGCCCCTTGGTAACCGCACGAGTGATCAGCGCTTGGCGCTTCTCGCGCAGGAGTTCGATGAACCGGGTCTTCTTGGCGACCAGGGCGTCGATGCGGGAGGTCTCGTGGTCGAGGAATGCGGCGATGGCGGATTGCTCCCCCATCTTAGGAATAGTAATCGCTGCTGATTTGATTGAATCCTGGTTTAGAAGAAGCGCGCCATAGATATTAGTCGAAGCGTTCTTAACGATGTATATGGGGAAAGCATAGTAGGCGAATGCTAGGTCCACATCAGGAGACGGAAGAAATGTGACGATCGCTTCATTGGTGTACATGTTCTTTCCGGCGAACGATACCTGTCCCACTGACAGCTTGAAGCTAAACAACAATGATCCTGTTGGCGATACTTTTATACGGTGCTCACTGATAGCGTTATCACTCAACCGTTTTGCTGTGTCTTCTAATGACTTTGGGCCAAGATCAGAAATGTTTGCCCACAAATTTTTTCCGATAAATGCAGTTGTTTCTCCAGTGGGAGGTGTCCACCCTGTATAAAACCGGACTAGGTGCTTTATCCCACAGTCACGCCAATGCTCCGGCACCTCCCCTAACCACTCCACCCCGGAGTCCTTGTAGACAGAATAACCCTTGTATTTGCTCATACTTTACTTCCCGCATTGCCACGCCTGCGCGCTTCCAACTCCCGTTGCGTCTTTTCCAGTTCATCGGCCAGCAACTGCTCATTGGGCAGCACGGTCTGGTATTCGGCGGCCAAGACCTTGTTGGATAACCCTTCCAGCACGTAATGAGCCTCGGCTGCGCCCTTGTCGGTACAGAGAATCAGGCCGATCGGCGGGTTTTCCCCAGGTTTCATCCAATGCTCACGCGCGTAGTTCAGATACATGTGCATCTGGCCAGCGTCGGCGTAGCTGAATTTGCCGACTTTCAGATCGATGACGATCAGGCATTTGAGTTGGCGATGGAAGAACAGCAGGTCGACGCGAAACCAGTTATCGTCCAGACGCAAGCGACGTTGACGGCCAACAAAGGCGAAGTCGTCACCAAGTTCCATCAGGAAGTCTGCAAGGTGCTGGATCAGCGCTTCGTCCAGTTCCGACTCCGAGTATTCGTCTTTGAGGTTGAGGAACTCCAGCACGAATGGGTCTTTCAGCGCCTGCTCTGCCGTCACGCTATCGCCGGATTCGGCTTGCTCTGCTTTTTGCAACATGGCCGCTTTGTTGTGTGACAAGGCGAGACGCTCGTAGAACTGGCTATGGACCTGACGATCCAACTGGCGCACCGACCAGCCGCAGCGCAGTGCCTCGGTTTCGTAGAATTGACGGGCCTTCTCGTTTTTAACGGATAGTAGGCGAACGTAGGCCGACCAGGGCAGCGGGAACCGGGCAGCAATCGTGGCGAAGTCAGAAGATTTGCCAGACGGTGTCTGGCAAATTGCCTCGGCGGGCCATGTCAAATAGAACGACCGCATCTGCTGAAGATTTTGCCGACTAAAACCGCGGCCAAAGCGCGTCGTCAGATCGCCTGCCAATCGCTCGATGAGTACCTCCCCATAGCCTGCGCGATTCTTGCCGCCCTGCTCAAACTCGACGATACGCCGACCGATTTCCCAATAGGTGGTGGTCATCAGAGCATTGACACTACGTGCCGCTGCACGGCGGGCAGACTCCAGCATCTGCACGATCTCAGAATGCATGCCGTTATAGTCGGCCACCCTTGGCTGCAGTGGATCGCTAATACCGTGATCGGCGCCATCCCCTGAGCTGCGGACCTGGTACCCGTCGCGCATCCCGTCACCGATCACTTCTTCACCTCCCCAAGCCACTCCACGCCGGAGTCCTTGTACACAGAATACTGCTTATACCTGCTCATGCCTCAGCCCATCCGAAGTCCTGAAGCAGGAAGCCGATTGCTTGAACGGCAAATTCTGAGTCCTCGACAGAAACTTCTCTGGTATGATGCTGGTTCCTTGCTGAAGACTTTCCTCGTGAATGGAGCGCATTGATAATCGTCGCCGCCGACTGGACACAGTTAATCCGGCCTTCCTCATAAGGGCCGATAAGCTTTGCCAAGTCTTTCGTATCGCTGCCAGGGTGAGGATACTTGCATCTCCAGAGTTCTACGGCAGCCTCTCGGCAAACATCAACCACGGAGGCCCCGGTGTGCCGATGAGCGATGTCTACGACGCTCTCCACCGCTTTGGCGACGGTGGCCTGGCATTCATCTGGCACATTTTCCATTACTATGTTCGGTAGAACCCCAAATGAGCTTTGCGCCTTCAAGGTGAAAAGGAGTTCGGCATCCACCATCGGTTCGGCCTGAATAATTCGCCACTTAGTTGAGATCGTGCCTTCCCCAAGGTGGACAAAAGACCCAACAAGATGTAAGGGCGATTCATTCAATTGCAGGGGTCTGTATGCTTCCGCCCTAAACATTACGCCAGGCTGTGATGCAGTGGGTCCTTGCCGCAAAGCCTGCTGGATATAAAGGGGTGCGGGATAGGGGTAGAAACTTACGTTACCTGGAAACCAGCTGCGACTGCTTTCGTCGCTGGCGGTCAAGTAAAACCTTCCGCGTCTGATCCGTACAGCGGGGTCAAACGCATCTTCTCGAAAGAGAGTTTTTACATACGGCGGTCGAGAGCTTTCCGGCATCAAAGACGTTTTCTCAAACCTGGACCCAATTATGAATGGTCGCGGATAGATCGCATGGACCTGACGTTCGTCTCCTTCAAAATAGAGGTTGTCTTGGATAGCCAGTATCACCCTGTCACCTCTGTAGCATCTATCACCAGCATATTCATAATCAAACGGATCAGTACATCCTTGTCCCTGGGGTTGGACTCCGCCACCAGCAGGGCCAGCGCAGCCAGGCCCACGTCGTTGACGACCGGACTTCCATCCGGGCGAATCAGGCGGCCATTACGCTGGAGAAATTCGAGAAACAGCAATGCCGCACTGCGCTTGTTGCCGTCCGATAGAGGATGGTTTTTGATGACGAAGTACAGCAGGTGCGCGGCCTTGGCTTCGACGGTGGGGTAAGCGGCTTCCCCGAAGGCACTCTGGTCCAGGTTTCCGAGGATGGCAACCAGGCCATCGTCCCGTTCCTGGCCGAAAAGGCCTCCCGCCTCGCCGCGAGCCAGGAGGTCGGTCTTTAGGGCGGCGATGCTCTGCCGGGCTTCCTCCGCCGTGGGAAGGATGCCTCCTGGTTGACCGGTGGGTTCGGCCAGCAAACCTTCGTCATACCGCTGCAGCCATAGAAAGGTGCGGGTGTAGCGGGTTACCACTTCCACCAGGCCCCGCCCGGAATCCGTGGATAAGGCCGCGCTGTCGGCCGTCTTGCCGATCAGCCGCAAAGCCGCCTTCAACTCACGGGCGTTGGCCTCGAACCGCTGCTGATTCAAGGTGTAACCTTGCAGGAGGTGTTGCTTGAGGAGTCGGGTTGCCCATTGGCGGAACTGGACGCCTTTCTTGGAGTTGACGCGATAGCCGACGGATATGACGGCGTCGAGGTTATAGTGTCTGACCCTGCGGGTGATACGACGATCACCTTCCTGCTGAACTACCGAGGATTCCTCGGTAGTTGCTATTTCATCCAGTTCGCTTTCAGCGAAGATTCGCTTGAGGTGCAGGCCGATGTTGTCGGTGGAGGTGTCGAACAGCTCGCCCATCTGGCGCTGGGTAAGCCAGATGCTCTCCTTTTCCAACTTGACTTCGATAGCGCCCTGGTCTGTCTGGTAGATGGCGACCTCCGTCATTCCGTCACCTCCGCCAGCAGCGCTGCGATCTCAGCCTCCACCTGTTTCAGCTCGGCGTCGATCTCCTCCAGCGGCCGGGGCGGCTGGTAGACGTAAAAATACCGGTTGAAGTTGATCTCGGTGCCGACAATCCCTACCTTGCCGTCCTTTTCATCCCGGACGCTTTCGTTGATCCATGCCTCCGGCCAATGGGGCTTCACCTCCCGCTCGAAGTAGGCCCGCACGTCCTCCCCGTACGGCACCTTCTCGGTGTCCCGGAGTTCCGAATCGGACATGGGCTTACCGTCGGCATCCCTGGCGATTGCGGCCCCTTCATCCCGTTCGCCCATATGCTTGTGGACGAGCTTGATGACGGCATCTGTAGGCTTGATGGCCTTCGCAGGAGCAGAGGATGCAGCCTGAGTGCTGCATCCCTGAACACGCTCCGACCCCTTGGTGAACGCCAGGCGCAGGTCCACATTGAAGCTGACCGCGTTCATCCACGGCTGATGGCCAACCAGATTTTCCAGCGCGGAAACCAGAGCCTCAGCCATCTCCGGCTTGAGTCGTCCGAATCCCGGGTCCTCCCGCAAGGCATCAACCTTTTCGGCCGAAACATCGAAGCGCAGGCGCAGGGGCCGCTCGATGGTCACCTTGCGGAAGAAAAAGTCAGTGTTGTCGAAAATCTTGGAGCGCAGCCCAGTCTGGAAGTGATCATAAATCTGGGTCACTTCCTCAATCTGCTCCTGGGAGAGCTCATTACGCTTCTTGCCTAAGCTCTTCTGCAGCCGGGTGAACAGATCGACGGCGTTGATGAGCTGGACTTTGCCCTTGCGGTGCGGCTCCTTACGGTTGGTCAGAAACCACAGGTAGGTGTTGATGCCAGTGTTGTAGAACATATCCGGCGGCAGGGCGACGATGGCCTCCAAGTAGTCGTTCTCCAGGATCCAGCGGCGGATCTCGGACTCTCCGCTCCCGGCGTCCCCCGTGAACAGCGGCGAGCCGTTGTGGACCACGCCGATGCGACTGCCTCCCGTGATAGTCCCATCCGTAGTCTTGGTAAGAGGCTGCATCTTCGACAGCAAATGCAGGGTGAACAGCATCTGGCCATCGGAGATGCGCGGCAGTCCCGGCCCGAAGCGTCCACCGTAGCCCTTCTTGCGGTGCTCGGCCTCCACCGCGTCCTTGGCGGGCTTCCACTCGATGCCATAGGGTGGATTGGAGAGCAGATAGTCGAAGCGTTTTCCGGCATGGAGATCGGTCTTGAGACTGTCCCCCAAGGCGATGTTGGCCGGGTCCTGGCCGCGGATGAGCATGTCGGCCTTGCAGATGGCGTAGGTTTCGTCTTCCAGCTCCTGGCCAAAGAGACTGAGCTTGGCCCGGGGGTTCATGCCCGTGATGTGTTCTTCGGCCACCGACAACATGCCGCCGGTGCCGGCCGCTGGATCGTAGATGGACCGGACGACACCGGGGCGGGACAGGATTTCGTCGTCGGGGTCCAGGAGGATGTTGACCATCAACTGGATGGCGTCGCGCGGGGTGTACTGCTCGCCGGCCGGGGACAGATCGTTGAAGCGGCGCAGCAGTTCCTCGAAGGCCTGGCCCATGTCGATGTTGGAGACGACATCCGGGTGCAGATCGGTTTCGGCAAAGCGCTGCAGCACTAGGAACAAACGCTCCTTCTCCTGGAGCTTGTCGATCACCTGCCGAAAGGTAAATTTCTCGAAGATCTCCCGGACGTTGGGCGAGAAGCCGTTGACGTAGTGTTCCAGATTGTCGCGCAGGCGGTCCGGGTCGGCCTGGAGGCCCGTCAAGGTGAAGCGGGAGAGGTTGTAGAAGCCCGTGGCGGATGCGCGGGTGAGGAAGGTCTCCTGCATCTCCTGGGTGTAGCCTTTGTCCTGGATGGCGGCCCACTGGTCAAGGACCGCCTGCTTGGTGGGCTCCAGGACGCAATCGAGGCGCCGGAGCACGGTGAAGGGCAGGATCACCTTGCGGTACTCGTTTTCCTTGTAGGCTCCGCGGAGGAGTTCGGCGTTTTTCCAGATGAGGTCGGCGAGCTTGGCCATCGGTGATGGATTGTCCCTGTCAAAAAATGAACTGGATCGCCGGCCAAAGTCATCAACCAGACATTCCAGTCACAATATAAACACAGGGCCCACTCGGGGCAATCGCCACATTGGGATCTTTTTTAATACGAGTACGATTGCGCTTCGCGGGAGTACGCCTTGGGCTGGCCGCGAACAGCCCGGTGTATGCCCATTGGCGGAAAATTGGGGCCGGCTACCTACCGGAGGCCTTGCGCCCTGCCCCGCCCCGCTTACCACGGCAGGCCTCCAGCCGCCCCTTGGCGAATCCCGGCACCGGCGCCTCCAGCACGCGGACCAGGCTCTTCAGCGTGGCCTTGTCCTCCAGGTGCATGAGCTTGACGCCCTTCCCTTTCGGCAGACTCTTGATTTCTTCCACGGAAAACACCAGGCCCTTGCCATCGCTGGAGAGAGCGGCGACTTCTCCGAGCGGTTCGGTGTCCGGTAGCCGTACCGGGGCCAGCGGAGATTCTCCCGCCTCGAGCGACAGGAAGGCCTTGCCCGCTTTGTTGCGGCCGAGCCTCTGCCGGAGATCGGTCCGGAAGCCGTAGCCTCCGGTGCCGGCGATCAGCCATTGGGAGGCGTCGGGGCCGGCCAGTACCTGGGCGAGATGACCGCCGGGCTGGAAGTCCACCTGACTGGTGATGGGGATCCCGTCTCCCTTTCCTCCGGGAATCAGGCGTACCGGAACGCTGTAAGCCCGGCCCATCTGATCGAGCGCCACCAGATGGTCCGGGGTGCGGAGTTCGAAGCAGGCCAGCAGGGCGTCACCGTCCTTGAAGACCAGGGCGCCGGTGTCGATCCCGTGACCGGAGCGAGTGCGGAGCCACCCCTTGCGCGAGACGATGACGGTGACCGGTTCGTCGAGAACGGGTTTGGCCTCGGCGGGGGCAACCCGGACTTCGGTCTGGAGCAAGGTGCGCCGGTCATCGCCAAACGCCTCGGTATCCGTTGTGATTTCGGCGGCCACTGCTTTGCGCAGGGCTTTCTCCTGGGTCAGCAGCACCCGCAGTTTCTGGGCCTCGCGTTGGCGCTGGGCCAGTTCCTTCTCAATCTCGATGCCGGCCAGCCGGGCCAGCTGCCGCAGGCGGATTTCGAGGATGTCCTCGGCCTGGATCTCGCTGAGGTCGAACTGAGCCATCAGGTCTGCCTTGGGATCGTCGGCGTTGCGGATGACGTGAATGACGGCGTCGATGTCCAGCAGCACCCGCATCCGGCCTTCGAGAATGTGGATGCGGGCCTCGGCCTTGTCCAGACGGAACTGGCTACGGCGGCGAACGGTC
Organism: Thiomonas sp.; assembly: GCF_054608695.1. Classification (NCBI taxonomy): domain Bacteria; kingdom Pseudomonadati; phylum Pseudomonadota; class Betaproteobacteria; order Burkholderiales; genus Thiomonas; species Thiomonas sp. The sequence continues at coordinate 205,096 of NZ_JBTRXV010000001.1, read as the reverse complement.
TGGATCCGGAAATCGACCCATTGCCGCAGCAGATCGGTCAATGGCAGGCAGGGTGCCCGGCCCGACGGGTCGATGACGGTCAGGTTGATGGCCGCGTTGGTTTCCAGCGACGTATGGCCCAGCAACAGACGCATGAGGTCCTCGACCGACTGGTTTTTGGACCGCGGCTCGATCACCAGCCGGACCTTGTGCGATTTTCCGGATTCGTCCCGCACCCGATCGATCTGGCCAACGAAAGCCGCCTTCAGGGTGGCCTGTTCCGGGGTCAAGGCCTTTTTTCCGGTTTTGATCTGGGGATTCGAGGCGGTCTCGATCTCGGCCAGCACCTGGGCGGTAGACACGCCGGGCGGCAATTCCTGGATGAGGACCCGCCATTCGCCCCGGGAGAGCTTCTCCACTTCCCAGCGGGCGCGGACGCGCAAACTGCCGCGCCCCGTTCGATACGCCTGGCGGATGGTTTCCGCCTCGGAAATGATCTGTCCGCCGCCCGGGTAGTCAGGCCCTGGAATTCCACCCAGGATGTCGTCGTCGGACAGGCGGGCGTCCAGGGCCAGGCGGGCCGCAGTCTGGCCTACCTCCCGCAGATTGTGGGATGGAATTTCGGTGGCCAGTCCCACGGCGATGCCGGAGGCCCCATTGAGGAGCAGGAAGGGCAACCGGGCGGGCAATAGTTCCGGTTCGCGCAAGGTGCCGTCATAGTTCGGCTTGTAGCCTACGGTGCCTTCCTCCACTTCATCGAGCAGCAGTGCCGCGATAGGTGTTAGTTTCGCTTCGGTATAGCGCATGGCGGCGGCCCCGTCCCCGTCCCGCGATCCGAAGTTCCCCTGGCCGTCGATCAGGGGGTAACGCAGGGAGAAGTCCTGTGCCATCCGGACCATGGCTTCGTAGCTGGAGGAGTCCCCGTGGGGGTGAAACTTGCCGAGGACTTCGCCCACGACACGGGCGGACTTCACATGCTTCTGGGCTTTTTGCAAGCCCATCTCGCGCATGGCATAGAGGATGCGCCTCTGTACCGGTTTCTGGCCGTCGGTCAGGGCCGGGATGGCCCGTCCGGTGACCACGCTCATGGCGTATGCCAGGTAGGCGGAAGAAGCGTACGTGCCGAAAATCGGCTCCTTCTCGCGGGTATCCTGCGCGGTATCCGTCATTAGAAAGGTCTCCCCAGGAAAGTAAGATGGGCGGTATCAGACATCCAGATCGGCCATCCAGCCGTCCTGTTCCAGCCACGCCCGGCGACCGCCGGCCTCGCCCTTTCCCATCAGCAGGGTAAAGCGGTCGCGCAACCCGGGCAATTCGGCGGGTTGCACCCGCATGGGCAGCAGCGTTCGGGTGTCCGGACACATGCCCGTCTCCCAGAGCTGTTCCGGGTTCATCTCCCCGAGGCCCTTGAAGCGCTGGACGGTGACCCCGGAATCCCTGGCGCCTTCCTTCCTGAGGCGGACGATGGCGGCATCCCGTTCGGCTTCGGCCTCGCAGTACACCTTGCGCGCCTTGCCCTTGACGGTGGCGTCCACCCGGTACAGGGGCGGCTTGGCGACGTACACATGGCCGTGCAGCAGCAAGGCGGGGAAGTGCCGGAGGAACAGTGTCATCAGGAGCACCTGAATGTGGCTGCCGTCGACGTCGGCATCGGAGAAGATGATGATCTTGCCATAGCGCAATCCGGCCAGAACCCGATCGGCAGCGGCTTCCGGATCGTGGGCGTCGATACCCAGGGCCACGGCCATGTTGTGTACCTCGGTATTCTTGAAAATCTGGTCCCGGTCCACTTCCCAGGTATTGAGCACTTTGCCGCGCAACGGCAGGATCGCCTGAAATTCCTTATCCCGCGCTTCCTTCGCCGAGCCCCCGGCGGAATCCCCTTCCACCAGAAACAGCTCGTTGCGCGAGAGATCCTCGCTTTCACAATCCGTCAGTTTCCCGGGCAGCGTCGCCAAGCCCGAGCCCTTTTTCCGCTCGATCTTCTGGGCCGACCGCAACCGTTTTTGCGCGGACTGCACGGCCAGATCGGCGATGGCCTTGCCGGCCTCCACATGGCTGTTGAGCCATAGTTCCAGGGGGTCCCGGATGGTTTGCAGCAGCAGGCGATGGGCTTCGCGGCTGGTCAGCCGGTCCTTGGTCTGCCCCTGGAACTGGGGGTCCAGGATCCGGGCCGACAGCACCAGGGCCAGTTTTCCGGTGATGTCCTCCTGCACCAGCTTGAGCTTGGCGGGCATCAGGCCATGATGTTCCATGAAGGCGCGGACGGCTTCGAATACACCGGCCCGAAATCCGGATTCGTGCGTGCCTCCATCCGGCGTTGGGATCAGGTTGACAAAGGTCTCGGGCTTGGGCGCGTTGTCCGGAACCCAGGCCAGCGCCCAGGCGGCCCCTTCCCCCGGCTCGAAGGCGCCGCCGGTCTCCGTGACATGGTTTTCGGCGGAGAAAATCGGCGTGACCGGCGCATTTTCGGCCAGCAGTTCCTCCAGGTACTCCGCGAGCCCCCGCTCATACGTCCAGTTCTCCTCCCGGTCCGGCGTTCGCAGGGTGGAGGTCAACCCCGGCAGCAGCAGCGCCTTGGACCGGAGGATCTGGACCAGTTCCCGGACGGGGACCGTCGGACTGTCGAAATACTTTGGGTTGGGCCGCACGCGCACCTGGGTGCTGTGCGTCCGGGGGCCGCAATCCCCGACGCGCTGCAGGGGGCGGACGACCTCCCCTTCCGCGAACGCGATCTGCCAGACGCCGCCGTCCCGCCTGACTTCGACTTCCACCTGATGGGAGAGCGCATTGGTGACCGCGACGCCGACGCCATGGAGCCCGCCGGAAAACCGGTACGCCGAGCGCAGGTCGGTCTTGTCGAATTTGCCGCCCGCGTGCAGGGTGGTGAACGCCAGCTCCACCGCCGGCCGGGTCTCTCCGGGCGGGATGCCGACCGGAATGCCGCGACCGTCGTCCTTGACCTCGATCCAGCCGTCGGCGGAGAGCGTCACCCGGATGCGCTGGGCATGCCCGGCCAGGGCTTCGTCCGCCGCATTGTCGATGACCTCCTGGATGATATGCGTCGGGCAGGTCGTGCGGGTATACATCCCGGGTCGCACCCGGACGGGCTCCAGGCCCTTGAGTACGGAAAAATTCTCGGCGGTATATTCCTGAGCAGCCAAATCAGTCTTCTCCAATGACCGGGGGTTCGTCCGTTCGTTCGGGTGAAAGGGCCGCCAACAGCAGTCCATAGCCGGCGGCCAGCATAGCAAAGTACACGGCGGACCATAAAGACAGGGGTTGCCCCAGCAAGGTCCAGGGAATCAGCGCGCAGTCCCCCTGCGGGGTGAACAGGGAGGCCACGCAATGCGGCAGGCGGGCCAGCCAGGCGTGGTTCTGCGGGGAAACGCTGCAAACATCGGTCAGCACCGGATGCAGCTGCAGCCGCCACTGGGACCAGGCGATCCCGGCCCCGTAGACGGCCGCCGACAGCCCGCTCAGCAGGAGCAGTCGTTGGAGCCACGGCGCGGCCCGAACGGCCGGCAGCGTGAGGCCGACCACCAGCAACGCCAATCGCTGTTCCACGCAAAGTTTGCAGGGCTCGATTCCCTGGGAGAATTGGAGCCACAGCAGAAACCCCCATACCGGGATCGTGGTCAGGGCCGGGATACCCGCCCGCCAGCCGGAGGTTTTACGGTTGTTCCAAGCGTGCATGGGCGAGCGTCTCCAAGGGGCCGGGGGAGGCCGTCAGCGTCAGGTCCACGGTCTGCCGCGGATAGGGGAAATCGATGCCGGCTTCGCGGAATTCTTGCAGGATCCGACGGTGTATGCGGCTGGATACCGTATAGCGACGAGTCACATCGTGCAGATGTACCCGCAATACGAAATCCAGGGTGTACGCCCCGAACCGCAGCAACAGGACCTGGGGCGCGAAACCTTCGGCATGGAGCAGGTCCGGGTCCTCCGCCGTAATGGCCAGCAGCAGTTCCTCGACCTGGCCCGGGTCGGCTTGATACGAAACCCCCAGGAACAGCTCCAGCCGGGCCTGGGTATCGCTATGCATCCAGTTGGTGACGGGCGTGGCCAGCATTTCCGAATTGGGCACGAAAATCTCCGATCCGTCCTGGGCGCGCAGAACGGTGGCCCGGAAGCTGACGCGGTGGACATAGCCTTCGCGGCCGTTGACCGCGATCCAGTCTCCCGGTTTTACCGGCCGTTCGAAGAGCAGGACCAATCCGGCGATGAAGTTGGCCACGACATTCTGGAGCCCGAATCCGATGCCGACCGACAGGGCGCCGGCCACCAGGGCGACGTTATGGAAGCCGAGGCCGGCCACGGCGATGGCCAGCAACAGAGCGAGCGCCACGCCGAGGTAGCGAAGCAACGCCAGCAACGTATGCCGGGAACCGGCGGCCAGGAAGCGGGCGAATCCAGGAGATCGGTCCAACGCCTGGTTGGCCACCCGGTTCAGCCCGATGAGGAGCATGGCGCTCAATAAGGCTGCGCCCCAGCGCAAAGGGGCGATGGAGATGGAACCAATCGTGAATCCGTGGACGAGCGCGGATTGCAAGGCCTGCTTGGCGGCGGCGGGCAACGGCACCAGGAAAACGATGGCCGTGAGGCTCGCCAGCCAGGTGAGCACCCAGGTGGGCGCCATGACCCAGCCGGCCACCGACGGGCTGGGCCGCTGTTCCAGCCAGGAAAGCTCGGCCCGCGTCAGCAGGTCGCCCAGGAGCAGGCCACCGGCCGTCACCAGCAGAATGGGCCAGATCAGCAGGGCCAGCCGGGGATACGCCAGCCAGGGGAGCCCCGCCAGCCCGCCCAGGGCGACCGTGGCCAAGGCGCTTGCCCCCCGGTGCCAACCGGTTTTAGGCCGGCGAAGGATAACCGACCAGATGCTGATCAGCAGGCCGACTGCGGCCAAGGTTTCGCTCAGGCTGACCAACCCCAGCGTGATCGGCGCCAAAAACGCCAGTCGCGGCAGCAGATACCATCCGACGATCCCGGCCAGCCCCAGACCGATTCCTGCCCGGAAAAGCCAGGATTCCTCCGGAAAGCGGAGCTGGACGACGGCGTAGGCCAGGGCGGCCAGGAATAGTGACAGGCTCAAGGGGCCCCACTCCGTATGGGCCAGACTTTGGGCCTGTATCGTGACGGCCCAGGCGGCGAGACTGGACAGCCCCCAGAGATTCCGGCGCAGCACCCGGATCATCCGGCTGCCCCATTGGTGGGCGGGGCGGGGCGGCAGCTCCCGGCGGAGCGCCCAGGCGAGCAGGATCCCTACCAGCAGGGCGCCGAGCCATCCGCGCAGGCGCGGTGGCGTCAACTGGAGGACGTCCTGCGCGATGCGATTCCAGCCCGTCCGCCAGCCGCCGGCCGGGGCCTGCCACAAGGCTCGCAGCCAATGGGGATCGGGAGTCGTCCAGGTCGGCGGCGAAACCGGTTTGGGCAAGGGGTGGGCCATGATCCAGCGTTGCGCCCGATGTTCGGTTTGCCGGGCCTGGAGCAAGGCGACCTCGCAGACGCCTTTCTCGGTAGCCAGCGCCCGCGCCCGTGCTTCCAGGTGCCCCCGTTCCGTTTGCAACAGCGCCGGTTCGTGCGGCGCCACCGGTCCCAGCAGTTTCGTATCGGCGGCCAGTTCCTGCTGTTGCGCCGCCTTTTTCCGGAGGCAGCCTTGCGCCCGGTGGGCCACCATGCGCGCTTGCTGCAGCACGCCCGACAACCGCGAATCCGACCAGTGGGCCATTTCCGCGGCGCGGGGCAGTCCGGATACCGCCTGAGTCAGGGACTCCACGGGTTGCGCCCAGGCGATCCCGCAATCCAGCCCTTCCACGGCGAGGATTCCCAGCAGGATCAGGATGCGCAAAAGGGGCGGCAGCGTACGGAACGGCATCGAACGGGAAACTCCGAAGAAGTTGAAATTATAGCATAGCGGTGGAAATGGTTCCACTCTGACGCGAAAAAAGCGACCGGAACCGGTCGCTTGAAAGTACGGAACAGGCCCGGTTACCGAAGTTGGTTTCCTTCGGTGAACCATACCGCGGTGCCGTTGGCCGAGGTCAGGAACGGCGCCCACTCGGGCGGGTCCCGCAATGCCTGATGGTGGTCCTGCCGGCCATCGTTGCCGGACAGGTGGATCTCGATGCACTTGGGATGGGCCAGCAGTTCCCGCACCAGGGCGGGTTCCCAGCCTCCGGATTGATGCGCCACGATGTTCAGATGGCTGAGGTCTACGACGAAAGAAACACCGGCCTCCAGCAACAGGGCGTATTCCGCCCAGGTCGAGAGCAGGAAGGCATCCTCCGGCGTGGTGTAGTGGCCTTCCACGCCGACTGGGCAACCAAACCACTGCTCCAGCCGACGAATATTGTCCCATAGCCGCGGTAGCGATGCCTGGTCCCGGCGACCCGCATGCAGGGTGTACGCGGGGGCGTTCAACCATCGGCTTAACGCCGCCCAGCGCTGGAAATCGCCTTGGGCTTCCGGTTTATGGGCCTGCGCCGCGTTCCAGGTGATCCGCCTGGAACCAATCCGGACGTTGGCATGCAACCGGAATTGGGTTCCCGGCGACTCTTGCTGCAATTGGGCCAAAGTCGCCTCATCCAGCGCCCCGCTGTTCTGGGGGCACAACTGGACATGCTCCGCCTGGATCGGCCCCCAGGCCGGCTCCTGCGCGGTCCGCAGCCGGGCCAGGGCTTCGGAAAACGAAAGTCCCGGCCAGCAGGCGGTACTGCCCTGGACCCGTGCTACGGCGCGCCCGTTCATTGATGGATCCGGGCGAACAGATCGGCAAGGCTTTCCCGGGTGGGCGGGAACGGCAAGGCCACGATGTCGGCCCTTGCGACGCACCAGGAAATCCGCGCGGGATCGCCTTTCAGGTAGAGGCTGGACATCAAGGCCCCAAGATCATTATCCTGCCAGATTTCGCGCAACTGATCAGCGAGGTCGACCGCGTCGAGGTTTGCGCCCGCCAGCGGACACTCGGGAACCGGCATGTCCCCGTCCCAGCCTAAGTCCATGTCGCCATAGTAGACATCCTGTGGATCGGCCGTCACCGCCACCGCCACGTTCCAGCCAAGGCCGTCCCGGACGGCGGTGATGCAAAGTATCTGGAATCCGGGGTTTGCGATCATCAGGCCAGAGAGCCAGAGCGCCGTGGTCATCCGAAGAAGGGTTTTCCGTTGGCCGGCAAGCTCGCTGATCCTGGCGGAAATCTCCTTTTTCTGTGCGCACAAATCCTGATCCAGGTCCTGGGTGGATCCGATGGAGCTTGTCATACGTCCTCCTGACGAGAAGCGATCCGAGAGAACAACTGTTCCAGCCATTCGAGCGTGATCGATTCCGGAGCGTCCAGAACGTCCGCTCGCCTGATCTCCCAGACGATGTCGTGGCAGCCCGGATGCAGTTCCGCCATGGAGTAGGCGACGCTGGAGTCCTCGAGACGCTGGTGAAGCGCGTCGGCGATCTCCTCTTCGGATCCGGGATCGTCCAGCGTCAGAGCGGCTTCTGGTATGGGGGTGTTTCCGTCCCAGCGCAGGGTGTCATGGTGCACGTCCTGTGGACTTTCCAGTTTCACGCGGTAGCTGGCGTCCCAGCAGGTGAAGTAACCCCCTTCGTCGTCATACTCGGAGCGGGAGTCTGCGGATATCCGCAAGGATTTCCACCCCGGGTTGACGGCCATCAAGCCGAACAGCCAAAAGGCGCTCAACTGCCGGTCGATGCGCCGTTGCTCGTCCGTCAGGGTTTCTACGGTCTGCACGATCTCTGCGCGGCGAGCCTCCCTTTGGGCATACAGCATCTCGATATTCATGCAAAACTCCTCTGGTTGGGGGATGGGCCTGCCAGAGTATAGCCAGGGGCTACCTGATCGGCCTTCGTCGCTATACCTGAGATCCGGAGTGGTTTCGGAAGTCGGAAACAGGCCTAGATAATGGAAGGAGCGTGTCATGACGGAAAAGAAAATGAGTCCGCCTTGGGTGCGGCGTTTGGTAGTGGCGGCCGGCCCGCCGGTCCAGTTCCTGGGCAAGGGGCTGCTGGGATTGGCGTTAACCAGCCTGGGTGTGGATGCCAGCAAGAGAACGTGGCTGGTTCCCTTCGCCACGCTGTTCGAGATGGTGACGGTCGGTGTGTTGCTGTGGACGGTAGCGGAGCTGGTCAAGGACATCGGGCCAAAGCCACCAGTCCGTCGCCTGGCGGGTGGCAAGACGAAAAGGAGAAAGAGATGAGACGGAGGTGGTTACCATGCTAGCCCTGCTGGCACAAGGCATTAACCTTGTGGCCAAATGGCTGATCCCCGGGGGTGTATTCGTGGCGCTCCTGCTGTTATGGGGCGTCCGGTATTCGAAACACCACAGATAACCTGCGTGTTCAGGGGAGGCCGCAAGGCCTCCCTTCTTGTTGGTGTTTGCCGGGTCTCCTGCTATACTGGAAACAGGTTGCGACCGAAGGAGAGTTCACAATGCAAACCTTGATTCTGATGTGGCCTGAACTCATGCAGTGGGCCCTGATCGCTGGGAGCGCCGTCGGCATCGTCTATGGAGCGGCGGTACTGTACGCCAGGCGTGCTTCCAAGAAAACCCCCTTCCCTGAGATCTGAACCGATCTGGCGCGATCCGATCCAAAGCGAAACCGCCGATATCGGCGGTTTCCGCGTTGCCGGCAGGAACTCGCGGCTTAGAACTGGTAGGCGATTCCGACGTCGGCGCTGATCTGGGTGGTTCGGCTGGTCGGCTCCTGATACCCCATCGGATTCACTTCCGAGGCCGCAAATCCGAAGCGCTCGACGGCGAGCTTGGTGTACACATGCAACGGCCCGTCTATCCGATAGTCCGCGCCGACGGAAGCACCCAGGACGGGACGGTTGCCCAGACTGAAGTTCATGCCGGGGATTCCGCCTTCCGCGTGGAAGCGCATGCTGCTATCCAGGGTTTCCGAAGCATTGACGTCGGCGGTGAGTACCAGTCGGGGCATCACCTGGACATCCCCTTTCACGCCGAATCCGGCCGCATCGAAGCGGTAGTCCTCGTGGGCGCCCATGACCGCTCCAACCCCCGCCACTTCCCGATCCCAGTTATGATGCTCAAATTGCAGGTAGGGGGTAACCAGGAAATTGTCGTTCAGCAAAAAGCCCTTTCCGACGCGAACCTTGATGTTCTGGATATGGTAGTAGCTGGAGCTGTTGAGCGGCACCTGATTTCCGGAGCCGTTCTGGTATCCCCCGTGATAGCTGGCCGAGCCGAGGTCGTAGCGGTAGCTGACGGCGGCATACACATGAGATATCCCGAATACGTCGTGCATGACCGATACCTTGATGCCCGCCCCGGGGATCACTCCGGATTCCGAGTCCGGGACCGTTCCGTTCGATATCTCCTGGTATTTCTGAAGGAGTCCGTTGATGGAGATCCCCACTTCGTTGTTGACGCCGATGACGTCCGCCTGGGCCGTCATGGGAAATAGGCTCGCCGTGACCAGCAACGCCAGAAAAGATTTGCGCATGGGTTGTTCCTCGTCTGTAAGTCGTGAAAGTGAATTACAGTATAGCGAAAGACCATGTTGCTGCCAATTCGCCGGGGATCAGCCCTTCGGGGTGCGCCGGTCGGCTGCCCAGGCTCCGATCAGGACCCCATTGCCGAGCGACAGCCACAAGACCCATGGCAGGTGCCGTTCGCCAACCAGGGGCAAAAGCAGTGCCGGCCACAGCAACAGCAGCACGGCGATCAAGGTTTTGGTCCAAAAGCGCATTCAGTCTGCTCCTATAGACCTGTACAAACCTGCCGGTGAGCGGGCTGCGAGTCTATCTCGGCATCCGGCGGGATGCCGTTCGAATTCACATTTTAGCATGATCGCTCGCCGGTGGGAACGCGTGTGCCCGGCCAGGCACCGCGTCCAGCCTGTTCTCCACGTTCTTAGACATGTATAGTATATCAAAAGACAAATCCACTTTCGATGTGAATCGATTAGTGCCAGTGAAGTTACCCACAAAATCTGTGGATAACTTCCCGGCAACGGGTGGCCCTATATTCTCATACAAGGACCTATGACAAGGAGCCAAAAATGAGCAAGAGGACCGCAAATCAGCGTACCCTGTGGTTGACGCGGGGACTTCCCGGTTCCGGGAAAACCACCTGGCTGGAACGGCAAGGGCTTACCGGGCACACCCTGTCCATGGACGGGCTTCGCCTGATGCTGGGCGGCCTGGTCCTGGACGAGGATGGGCAGGCGCAGGCCAATGCCGGTCTCTCCTCCGAGGCCCAGACGGTTCTGGCCACCCTGCTGGAGGCCCGGATGAAACGCGGGGACTTCACGGTCGTGGACCGTTGTCACGCGGCGATCAACGAGCTGCAGCCGTATGTGGACCTGGCACGGCGATACCGGTACCAGGTGGCCGTGGTGGACTTCACGGACGTGACTCCGGAGCTGGCCTTGGCGAGGAATCAGGCCCGCTCCGCGCCCTACCGGGTACCGGGAGCGGCCATCGACCGGATGCGCGTTCAAATGGAGGCGCACGCCCGGCACTGGCCCAAGCCGATACGGCGTCTGATGCCGGAGCAGGCGGAGCGTTACCTGGATGCAGGCCCGGAGGACTGGTCGTACTGGAAGCGCGTGCATCACATCGGAGATTTGCAGGGGTGTTACCAGGTTCTGCTGGACTACCTGAGCGATGAAGGATTTCACGATGACGAGATGTACCTGTTCACGGGGGATTACGTCGATCGTGGACGGGAGCACGAACGGCTCTTGCCGTTCCTGTTTTCCTTGGCGGGCCGGCCCAATGTCCGTTTCCTGGAAGGAAACCACGAGCGGCAGCTCTGGTACTGGGCGACGGGACAAGTGGACCGGTGCTCGGAGATTTTCCGGGAGAAGACCCTGCCGCACCTGAGCGACGTATCGCTGCCCGATGCCGAGTCGTTTTGCCGACAGCTGGAACTATGGGCGCACTACCGGTATCAGGGGACGGAGGTGTTTGTCAGCCATGGGGGCGTCACGGCGGTACCGGATCGTCCGGCCCTGGTCGCCACTCGCGAATATACCAATGGGAGCGGTCCCTACGGCTGCCCTGTCGACGAGGTGTTTACCAGGAATGGCCGACCGCACCAGTATCAGGTTCACGGACACCGGAATCCGGATGATCGGCCCATTCGGGCAGGAGCCCGCGGATTCTGTCTCGAAGGCAAGGTGGAGCACGGCGGGGCGTTGCGCGCCGTGATCCTGGAACCGGCAGGCTTCCGCTGCGTGGAGCAGGATAATCACACCTACCGGGAATTCCGGCAACGGTGCGCGTAAGCGAACAGCCCAGCGAAAAGAACGCCAGGCGCGCTTTTTGGACAGGCTGGGGTCTCGTGTGCGCCAGGACGCGCGTTTTTCGGACGGCAAGGATTCGCTCCTTGCCGTTTTTATGCGGATGGACCCAGTTCCCAGCGGGTGATCACGCGATTGCGTCCCGCCTGCTTGGCGGCGTACAGCGCCTGATCGGCCTGCTGGTAGGCCGTGTCGAAGGCCATCTTCGGAGGAGTCCACAGGGCGACTCCCAGGCTGGCGGTCACTCGCTCGGTGATGCCGTTGGGGAGGTGAAACGGATGTCGGGCGAGGTGCGTGCGAAGGCGTTCGGCAATCCGATAGCCTGCATCCGCCGAGGTCGTGTTCAAGACCAGCATGAATTCCTCTCCCCCGAACCGGGCCACCAGGTCGCCTTCCCGCCCCTGGCCTTGCAGCACGCGGGCGACCTCCCCCAAGACGGCATCGCCGGCGGGGTGGCCGTAGGTGTCGTTGAGGCGCTTGAAGTGATCCAGGTCCAGTGCCAGCACGATGGCCGGCGTGGTCCGGGTCCGCAGCTTTCGTTCCAGGCCCCGCCGGTTCAGCACCTGCGTCAGCGAATCCGTGTCGGCTTCTTGCTGATGGCCATGCGCCGCCTGTTCCAGGGCATCGATTCGCTCCAGCAACGTCTGCGTGCTTTGCAGAGCGTGGGCCAGCGCACGGCTCAGGATCCGGCCGCTCTGGGCCACCTGTTGGTTCTTGCTGATGGCGATCGCCATCACCTGCCGCAGCTCCTGGGGGGTCAGGTCGGTCCCGGCGTCCTGGATACCGCTCAGCATCCCGTGCAGCTCCCGGGCGTGCTCCAGCTGCTCGAATAGCCGGCCTTGCGCCAGATTCCCGTCCCGCTGAAATTCGGCCACCCCGGTCCGCAGCGCATGGCGAAGCTGGAAGATCTCAGTCAGCCACTGCAGTTTCTTGGACTGGATGGTCTCCAGGTGGATTTCCGCGTGTTCCGGGGCGCAGGCTGGATCCGCAAGGCGGTTGGTAAGCTCCCCTAGTTCGACCTGCAGCTGGGGATGTTCCATGAGCAGGCCGTTGAAGGCGGCGCAAGCCTGGGCCAGCAAGCGGGTTGGGGTCAGACTCCCATCCCCGTAGTGGAGCGAAAAGTTGAACGGAGTGGGATCCAGGCCCTTGCCGAGCAGGGTGTTGAGCGCATGGCGCGCCAATTGATGGGGGGTTTCGGCCTGGGGAACGGCGCTTGCCGGCAAGGTTTCGGGGGACATGGGAAGACTCCAGCCAGGATTTTTCTGATTATCCGGGATGGCTCCCGGGGCCGACAGGAGTATAGCGTATTCCTCCGTAAGCCCCGCCGCATCATTCAGGGCCGCGGCGTCCTTTGCCGCCGCTGGACGCTCCGCTCGGTTTTCTGGGTAGGCGACGGTGTGTTGACGATCCATCCGAATTCAGCGCTTCCGCTCGAGCGTTTAGCTGGAGCGGAAGCGCTGCCTTCCCATCCCGCAACAGTTCCCGCGTCCGTGCCGGATGGCAGGGCATGAGCGGTTGCCGGTTCCTGTCCAATACCAATACTCTGTTTTGCATGGTCGCTACCTTTTCAGTCTCCGCTCTCGCGGGTTAAGTGCGCCTCGGCAAGGTTATCGGGGCTTGTCATGGCAAGGACACCGGTCATACTCCCGAATCCCTGTTTAATCCTTGCCGACAGGGCCTGGAACTGGCTTTCAGCCCGAAAGGGCGTGCGCGGTAGAGATGCCGCTCGCATTCCAGGGTGTCATGACCCCAATAACGTAGTCCCGTACTCCTTATAGGGACTGAGCCTGGTCAACCAGGAACCTGCTTTCACAAGCTCTGCCTATAGCCTTAATGGCTTAGGGGGTGTGGTTGACTCCCTGGATGGATGGGACGCTTGGTTCCACAATGGCCTCGGCAAGTCCTAAAGCGTTAGTATATCAACAGAAACCGGATAACTCAACCAGTATCAGTTCGCTCATTCCTGTTTCCGACCGTCTATTAAGGATTTCGTGTTCTGTGGTCATTTCCTTTTCCTGGCAGTGATTCTTTCGGAACCGTAATGGACAATACATTAGCACTGGTCGCAGGCGCGGCGGCGCTGACCGGAGGCGCGGTGGGCGTCGAGATGATCATGGGGGGATTTACTCCCAGCCGTTCACTGTACTGCAGGGTCAGATTGGTACCATCCTGGGCCAGCAGGGTACCCGTCATGGCGTACTTGCCGCCCGGGAGGACCCACAACAGGGCGCTGGGCGTGGTGGGCGTCACTACCTTGGTCCCAGGGGGCGCCACCAGTACCGCAGTCAGGCCGTCCGGGCCCGCCATCTGCTTGACGGCCGCCAACGAGCCCTTCCCGAACCGCTGGAGAAAGGTCTGGACGGGGTTCACCGGGGGTTTGGCGGCACGGATCGCCGGGGCCGTCGGGGCCGGAGGCGCTTTCGGCGGCGCGGAGTGCGAAGTACAGCCCGCCAGGGCGGCGAGCCCGGCCAGAACCAGGGCCGGACGAACTAGCCGGCGGTTACGAACCATGGGCATAGGGGGAACTCCTGTCATTGGGTGCAGCAAGGGGTGGTGGGCGTGGCCGCCGAGCAGGCGGGAACGGCGCTGATGCCGACCGCCGTATCGGCGGCCTGGCAGCTCGCCTGACTGACGCCGTCCTGGGTGACATAATCGCCGTTCACCGCCCAGCCTCCGGGCGGAACGACGGTAAGGTACCCTTCCTGGGTCAAGGTGGACAAGCTTGGAGGCAGCGCCCCCGCGTTGGCGTTCTCGTAAAGCAGAATAGCGCCCGCGAGCTGGTTGCCCTGGGCCTGGTAGGCCGCGGCCTGGGCGGTGGCCTCGTTGTCGGAGAAGATCGGACCCCCGTAGTAAATACCGGCGATCACCAGACCAACGACCAGTATCGTCGCGATTAAGGCGATAATCAGAGCGAACACGGGGCACTCCCATCAGGCAATAAGGGACCGGATGCCCGGTCATCGAGTGGAGTATAGCGACGCTCTTCTTCTCAGGATTTCGCGGGGGCCTGCGGCCTTTGTGGCGTCTGCGGGGCCAGCGGCTTTCGTGGCGCCAAGGGTGGCTGCGCCTTTGAATCCGCCAGGAGCGCCGTCGCTTTCGCGATCGCCCGTTCGGTGGCCGGGGCCGGATAGGCCGAAACCGGCATGCCCGGCGGCAACATCTCCACATCGCCGACCTTCCAGGTCAGCCAGCCCTGGCGGTAGAGCACGACGCGGACCTGACCTCCGGACGGCCCTTTCAGCGCCACCAGGAACCGGTCGGGAGCCAGGAATCGATAGGTGTAGCCCGCGATCGGGATGTGTTGTCCCAGCTGAGGAAGCGTCTGCCGCAACAGGGCGCTCACCCCCGCCGGCGTGGCCATCTGGCGCGACCCGTTTTCCGCCGCGGACACCATGGCCGCGGGAGGCAGGTTCAGGTGATGGGCCGCGTTGTTCTGGGCGATGATCCGATAGAGGTTGGCGCGCAGGTTGACCCGCAAGGCAGGGTAATCCATCTGGGTGGCCAGGTACGGAATGTTCTGGTGGCTCACGGCCATTCCAAGCCGCTCCGCTTCCCTGGTCGGGGCCAGGTAATAGATCATCCCGATGCAGACGGCGCCGGTGACCAATGCCGCTCCGGATAGCCAGCCAATGCGCGCACGGGTGAACATCGTGGGCGCGGTGGACGCTGGCGATGGCCGGTCCGGTGTGCGTTTTCTTGCCATGAATCCCCCTGAAGAATTATAGTATACCTAAAGCAGATGATCGGTGGAAGCCCTGGCCGCCCAGGGAATCCGGCCTGTGCCTGCGCGGAATGCCCAGGGCATACCCCTGCCCGTACTGGATGCCAAGTTCCCGGGCCCGGGCGCCGCTTTCCCGCTCGTCTTCCAGGCCTTCCAGAATGATCTGGTGGCCGAGGTCCCGGAGTCCGGCCAGCAGTCCCAGGCAGAAGCGTTGCCGTTGTTCCGCGGCCCGGGACCGCTGCGGGCGGAACCAGGGAATCCAGCGCTTGTCCAGCTTGACGAATTCGAAGGGGGTATCCAGCAGATACAGGACGTTGGCGTGCCCGGTCCCGAAGTCGTCCAGCACCAGTCGTATGCCGAGCTGGATCAAGGTGTCCAGCCGCTTGCGCATCAAGGCCCGGTCCGTCGCCGTGTGCTGTTCGGTGATCTCCAGGAAAAAAGGCTGGATCCGTGCGAGTTGCCGAAGTGCCCGCCAGCTGCCGGCATCCTCGACCAAGGCCTTTTGCGAGAGGTTCACGCCGATCGGAGTAGTCCCCAGATGGCCCGCCCGAACGTCCGCCAGGATCAGTTGCAGCGCGGAACGCTCCAGGCGATTGCTGTTTCCGCGGTCGGCTGCTTGCCGAAACATGGCTTCCGTATCCTGGCTTGGCGACCGAAGCAAGGCTTCCGAATAGAGTACGCGGCCGCTGGGCAGGTGACGAATCGGCTGGTAATGCATTTCCAGGGGTACGGCGTTCGGCATTCGGCATCCCGTCAGATCTCGATGATTTGGGTGTATAGCACCCGACCGGAACCGGCGCGATAAAAAGCAGGGCGGCCAGCGCCCCGCGAATCATGATGCTATTTCTTCCGAGCCAACCTTCCCTTTTGGCCGGCGAACAGCTGGCTCAAGGGGAGGACGATCATCGCCCAGAGCCAAATTCCGGATATGGCTCCGATCACCAGCGAAAAAAGGATGCCGTTTCCGGCCATCACGGCGACTAGCCAGCAGCCGCCGATCAATCCTGCGAGTGCCATTTTCTTCAATTTGGTTCTCCTATAGCAGACCTGAACCTAATATAGGCATCGGCTTGAGTTTTTCTGGATCCTCCCTGATCATCTCGAACGGCGGCAGGTCTTTCAGCATGGCGCGTCCATAGTCGGTATCCCGAAGCCGTAGGTCGAGGCAGGTGATTCTCCCCCGGTCGGTATCCCGCCGTACCAGTCTCCCCGCCGCCTGCACCAGGCGGCGGGCGGCGCCCGGTAGCGCCACCTTCCGGAAGTAGCTGGCGCCGATGGCTTCCTGGCGGGCCTCCTCCAGGGGGGTGGCCGGGAACGCAAAAGGCAACCGGGTCAGGATGACGTGGGTGCAAAGGTTTCCGGGCAGGTCCAGTCCTTCCGAGAAGGTCTGCAGCCCGAACAGCACACTCCCCTGCCCGGCTTCGATTCGCTCCTTATGCCGCTGCAGGAGCGCCGGGGCCGCGCCTCGTCCCTGCACCAGGCATCGCTTGCGCAACGGTTCCGGCAACTGTTCGGCCACCCAGCGCATGAGCCGGTCGTTGGTGAACAGAACCAGGGAACCTTCGGCGGGGTCCAGTCTCCGGCTGAGTTCGCTGACCAGCATGTCCGGGTACCCGGAATCTCCCGGGCTGGCCGGCAGCGGTGGCAAATGGAATTGGCTACGATGATAAGGCAACACGGGTGGAACCACCTCGAAGCGGGTATCGCCGGGGAGCCCCGCGCTCTCGGCAAAGGCCTCGAAACCACCCAGCGCCCGCAAGGTGGCGCTCATGAGCACGACGCGCACACCCCCGGCCCAGGCCAGGGCCTGCAGAACTCCGGCCCCTTCCAGGGGGGTGGCGCAGAACCGATAGCCGTCTTCCGGATGCCGTTCCACCCATCGCGCGCAGGCCGGCAGCGCGGGATCGAGGCCGGCAAAGCGGACGAGGCCTTGATGCAGCCGCTGCACCTCGCCGGTCAGGACGCGGCCGCGATTGAGCAGCGTCAGGGTCGCTGGGTCCTTCCGGTTCTTCATCTTTCCCTGGATCTCGCCCAGCGCGGTGAGGAACGCGCCGCACGCCACGGCCGCATCGGTGGCCAAGGGCTTCCAGGGGGCGGGAACCGTTCCCTGCCGGAACCGTAACCAGTTCTCCGGGGTGATGCTGGATTGTTCGGCCAGGGATTCCAGGCGCAGGCAATATTTGGCCGTATCCCTGCGGGGGGTTACCGCCTCGGTAATCCGGTGCCCGGCCTCCTGAGCCTGATGCAGCCAGGTATTGACTTGGCCCAGCGTGCTTTCCGCTGCGGAAACCGCCGCGATCCCGGCGCCACTGTCCCGGGCGATATCCGGCAGGTGGTGGGCTTCGTCAAAGACCAGCAGATATTCGACGAACGGAAACAGGGGTTCCACCCCTTCGGCGCGCATTTTCAGGTCGGCGAGCACCAGCGAATGGTTGGCCACCACAATCCGGGCTTTTTCCAGGCGCATCCGGTCCCGGTAAAAGGGGCAGTCGCCGAACTCGGGGCAGCGTTTGCCGCTGCAGGTTTCCCGGCTGGCCTGCACCAGAGGCCAGGTCTTGCGGGGGAACCGGCCTTTCCAGCTATCCCGGTCCCCATCCCACTGGCCTTGGTCCCAGGCTTCCAGCATGGTCTCGGCCTCCCGCATGGCGTCGGCCTCGGCATCCTCGAACCCGTCCATCAGGCCCAGCTGGACCGGGGCGGCGCTTCCGGTCAGGCCGTGGCGGGTCATTTGCGGGCAGAAATACCGGCCCCGCCCCTTGGACAAGACAAAACTCCCGGCGGATACCAGACCAGCATCCACCAGCGCGGGCACATCCTTCCGGTAGATCTGCTCCTGAAGCGCCACCGTGGCGGTGGAGATGACGATGGGCAGCCCGTTTTCCGCCTGGGCCTCCAGGGCCCCGATCAGATAGGCGAACGTCTTGCCGGTGCCGGTGGCGGCCTCCGCGCACAGCACCCGGCCGCTGCGCAAGGCATCCCGAATCCGGCGGGACAAGTCCTCCTGCCCGGATCGGCGCTGGAAGCCCACGCGCTCCAGGGCGGCATAAGCCAGGGATACCCCGTCGGTACGAAAAGGGATTACCTGGGCGGTGGCAAGGCTGGGCATGAGACGCTCCCAAAATGAACGATCGGATCATTTTAGTATATCCTTAGAATATGCACCAGCCACCGAATTCCGCCAGGGAAATCGGTTCACGGGCAAAGAAAAAGGAACCGATGTTTCGGTTCCTCGTAAAACAAATGGGGGTGGCGGGCCTAGAAGCTCCAGGGGCGGGCCACCGTGGGGTCTGGCTTGAGCTGGCCTTTAGGCAGGGGGTTGGCGGTGATCGGAGGCTTGACTGGATTCGAGGCCCCAAGCACCTCCAGGGCCAGCTGGAGATCCCCGGCCAGGAGCGCTTGCAACTTGTCCACCATCCCCTGTCCAAGCTGGTGCACCGGCCCGACTCCGACTGAGTTGTATCCTTTCCGCCGCTTCTCGTTCTCCTTGGCGGTAACCGAACCCTGGACCCGCTGGATCTGGCCGCCGCGGACGGTCATCCCGATACCGCTCTTTGCCCCCCAGAACGCCAGGTATTCCTGGGAGGACAAGCGCAGGCTGGCCCAGATCTTGGTGGAGTGGCTGAAAATGTTGACTTGGACCGTTCTTACATCCGGGTCGCTCATGGAAACGCTCCTTCTCAACTGTCTACTGTTCCGAATATAGTTCCTACTGATCTTGTTTATTATACCATAAGACGCTATACTTGCCTATCAACAGCCGGGAGGCGGCCATGACGGCACAAGTGTTGCAACTGGATATTCGCGGGGAGCCCCGGGCCTGGATCGGCCTGGAGGACGCGGCCGCCTATTACGCGACCGACCGGGTCGCCTGGTCCTGGGGGGACCCGATGACCCTGCTGCATGGGGGCATCAATCGCCGGCGGGGGCAGCAAAGCCTGCTGGAGATCCATCCGGTGATCGCGGTCAAGGGCCAGCGGTTCTTTCACGACCATCCGCCGCACCTGACGAACGAGACCCTGTTCGCCCGGGACGAGCACCTGTGCCTGTATTGCGGCCAGGAGTTCCCCAAGAGCCGGTTGACGCGGGACCACATCCAACCGGTCTCCCGCGGCGGCCGCAACGCCTGGATGAACGTGGTCTCCGCCTGTACCGCCTGCAACGCCAGGAAGGATAACCGGACTCCGGAAGAGGCGAACATGCCGCTGCTGGCGGTGCCCTTCGCGCCCAATCATGCGGAGTACCTGTACTTGCGCGCGTCCGGACGAATCCTGGCCGATCAGATGGACTTCCTGAAGGCGCGTTTCAAGCATCCGCGGATGTTGACGTAGCTTCAGGCCGGACGCGCTTGCCGTCCCGAAGCCTGAACTCGCGCAGTCCCGTGTGTTCAGGCTTTTTCTTTACTCTTTGGGCCACTGCGGGAGCCGTCTCATGCGCTTTCTGGGAAAACAACTGATCGCCGAGCTGTACGGATGCGACGAACGGCTCCTGTCGGATGCCGATGCCGTTCGCGTCGCCATGCTGGAAGCGGCCAGTCGGGCGCGGTGCACGATCGTCACCCAGGCGTTCCACCACTTCTCGCCCTACGGCGTCAGCGGGGCGGTCATTGTGGCCGAATCCCACCTAACCATCCACACCTGGCCGGAATACGGCTATGCCGCAGTGGATGTCTTCACCTGCGGGGACAGCGCCGATCCTGAGTTGGCCCTGGCCTTCCTGAAAGAGGCGCTGGGAGCCGCTACGATTTCCGCCACGGAATTGCGGCGCGGGGCAGTGGCCGCGTCTCCGGGATCGACGGTTACCGGCTGAGCCTATATTGCCATAGGACCTTTTCTGATCAGGCCAAAAGGAGTGACGATGAAGATATACCAAACCGCTTTACTGGCGGAAGCGCGCAGCGACAGCCCGGCGCGGGAATGCAGCCTTCGGGCGAGCGCCCAGGCATTCCGCATTCTGTCGGACACCTTGTATTCCGACAAGATCGGAGCCGTTATCCGGGAGATCGGCTGTAACGCCAAGGATAGTCATGCAGCCGCCGGTTGTCCGGAACGCCCCATCCTCGTCAAGCTTCCGAACGTCGTCAGCCCGGAATTCTATATCCAGGACTACGGGACGGGCCTCAGCCACGAGCAATTACTCGAGTTGTACACGACTTATTTTGCTTCGACGAAAACGGACTCCAACAGTTTGGTGGGCGCGTTCGGCCTGGGGTCCAAGTCGCCCTTCGCGTATACCGACCAATTCTCGGTGGTATCCGTGCACGGGGGCGTGCAGCGCACGTATGCGGAGTACATCGGGACCAACGGCGTGCCCCGGATCCAGTTGATGGGGGAAACCCCGGCTACCGACGACTGGCCTTCGGGCCTGCGCGTGGGTTTTCCGGTTCCGGAGAAGGATTTCGCGGAATTCGAGCGTAAAGCGTTAGAGCAGCTGCGCTGGTTTTCGCCCATCCCGGAACTACAGGGAACCGCTACCCGCATGGCATCACCGGGACCGCTGCTCCGGCTCGGATCGGGTCTGTCCCTATCTGCCCGGACAGGCGGCTCACACTATCTCACGGTGCTGATGGGCGGCGTGGCCTACCCATACGAGAAGGACGACCATGCGTTCCTGGATCGACCTTTGCTGGCCCGAATCCTTGGCGCTAACGGGGGTCTCCTGGTGGAGGCGCCGATCGGTCGTTTTTCGGTTTCGGCTTCACGGGAAAGCTTGTCCCTGGATGCCCGGACGTCCCGTAATCTGCAGCGGTACCTGCGGTTGGCGGAACAGCGTATCGCCCGGTTTTATGACGATCTGTTTCAGGCCGAAGCCTGGACGGAGGACGAGTCCACCCGTCCACTGCTCCTGACGAAGTGGTTAGCCTTTGGCGAGCAACCCCAGTCGCTTCGGTCCATGTTGGGCCAGGGGGCCTTGGCCTGGTTGCGGACGGCCGGCGCCCGATACGGATGGCTTACCGACACCTGTCCACCGTTTGCGCCAGCACTGTACGCACACGGTGCCCGGGCGGTGTATCGGATGATCGCATTCGGTCGCCGCTGGGGGGCACATCTGGTGGATCGTGAGAGTTCCGAGTCGGTCGGCTGGTTTAGCTCCCCGCATCTGGTCTATCTGTCGCCGGAAGACAAGATGCCCACTCAGCGGCAGTTACGAGACTATGCCAAAAATGGGGGTTTTTCGGTGCTGGCCCTGTTCCCGGACCGAGAAACTGCCGAGCAGGCCGCCATCCTGACGGGTCAACCGGTGGCAGCGTATTCCAGCCTGGCTTGTTTTCAACCGAAGCCTCGAGCGGCGCGCGCCCCCCGGGCGGCTTCCGGCACGTCGTCACCGGCCAAGGGCAAACGGATCCTGACGTATTGGGGGCGGATGGGGTGCGGCAACGGGGAAGTCGATCTGGACGGGCAAAGCCTCTATCTCCGGCTGCGGAAAGGGGAGTCGGTGACCAAGCTCAGGAATACGGAGAAGCGGCAACATTTCGAATCAGGTCCTGGTTTTCGGATTTACGCCAACGGTGCCGATCTGAACCTGATGCAGGCTGCCGTAGGTCGCCTTTCCGGGAATCCGGACATCCGGATCCATCTGCTGCAGGGGGACACTAAGGCTCCGGCCGGTTGGCTGCCGCTGGAAGCCTGGTTCTCGAGCCGACTTCCCGCCGAACCGATACCGCTGCCGGTAGGGAGCGAACGGGACGAGAGCTATCACCTGCTGATGGCCTATCGAGGCCAAACGACGTTCCGGCAGGCCGTCCAGGGCACACAACTGGGGGTGCTACTGGCCGAAGCCAGTGCCGTCTATGACGAGGCCCAAGTCCGAATGATTGTGTCCCGTGCCGAGGATCTGCAGACACTAGCCTATTATTTGACGGGGACCTACCGGCTCCCTTCGGGGGAGGAGATCGCCGATTCGGGCGATCGGCGGAGGTTCCGCGAAAAACTCCGATCGGTCATCCCCTTGGGAAAATTCCTGGAGACCTACCACCTGAAGGATCCGGAGATCCTCCGGCAAATCGCGTTGGTAGCCTCGTTGTACCCGGCTCCCGCCTTGGCCGCGGAAGTCTAGTTTCCCGTAACTTTCATCGCCGCCCCTGCCGGGCGGCGATCTTTCGTTTCGCGCCCCGCCTTGCTATACTTTCACTATATCATAAGTCAACGCATTGCAAGGAAGGCGAATGTCCCCACATCACGAGCGCCCCGCGAGTTTGCGCCATTCCTGGTTTTCCGGAGCGGTCTTCGGACTGGCCTTGGCGGCGGCGCCCGCAGCCTGGGCGGCGGATCCACCTGCGTCCGTAGCCATGGAACCGGGCAGCTTGTTCCAGTTCCTGACGCCCCAGCTGAACACGTCCCAGCGCCAAATCCTGGCGGCATTCCCGGGGTATACCGTGGGTCCGGAGAACGGCAGACGAGTCTACATCCTGTTCCGACCGGATTGTTCCCATTGCCACGCGCTGTGGCGGCAGTTGCAAGTTCTCCGTAACACCAACCCGGAAGTGGCCGCGCTGCAGTTTCGCTGGATCCCCGTGCTGGTCACGGTTGCGGATGCGCAGCGGCTGCGGCCGTACTGGCACACGCCGCGAAACGCCCGGTCTCTGGCCGGGCTGATGTCAGGTGCGCCCGCTGCGGAGACCGTAGATGCTCCGCCTTCGATGCTCCAGCTGGAACAGCGTATGGCTCCCGCCTTGGGCTGGCTACGCCAAACCGGGGCACAGGACGTGCCGGCGGTGGTCGCCCCCCTGCCCCGTCGGACCGTCCGATTGCGCCTGGGCGATCCGGTGGATTCCGTCCTGCTGGCCTGGCTGGGGGTTTCCTGACATGACCAAGCTGAACCGATGGCTGGGTGCCGCCGGGCTTCTCATCCTGGCGGGTTGCTCCCATCCCCCGGCCACCCCGATTTCCGGAAGCCGCTCGGTCGCGGCCACCGAATCGACCGGCGCACTGCGAATGCCGCTCGTCGTGTTCCCCAGCGTGCTGGAAACCCAGCGGGCCATGGGCCAGACGGTTTCCGCCACGGAAGCCATCGCGAAAACCACGCGGCGGACGGTCCGCAAGCTGCAGTCTCCGGTAGCGGCTGCGGTATCCCCAACGCTCGCGGCGGCGCCAGGCAAGGCGGTCGGCCCCCCGGTGATCGTGACCGCCCCGGTGGTGGCCCCGCTGCCCACGGTGGTCTCCCCTGCGACCGACTCCGGATAGCGAAAGCCCTGGCGCCTTGTCCTGCGTCGGTCAGTTGGCGTACACCCAGAAGGTAACGGCCACCGTGGCGGGCCAAGTGGTGGGGGTGGCCGCGTCGCTGGTGGCGCCGCAGGCGCTCCCGTAGAAAAAAGCCTGGGGGGAGAACTGCCGGGCCGCATTGATCATGCCGGTGTACTGGGCCTGGTTCATGGTGCCGCTCAGGCAGAAGTAATTCCCGGTCGCGCTACCGCTGTAGGGGGCGCCTGCCGTGTAAGCCCAACTCGTGTTCAGCGGCGCGGCCGGCAGGAATACGTATTGGGGGGTCAAGACGCTGGACCAATTGGCGGTTGTTGGCACGGAGCCCGTGGCGGCCACGTAGGCGTTGTAACCGTTCTGTAGCGAGATGAAGCCTGCGGACACCTGGGATTGCGCCGTCGAAATGGAATCGGTATCCGCCGGCAGATAGCTGACGGTGGCCAGGGCCATGGCCGCCAGCAGGGCGATGCTCATGATCGTCAGTACCAGCGAAGTCACCAGCCGCCTCCCAAAATGTTTCCCCCGAATCCACCCCTGGATCCTCCCCGCAGGCCGCGCCAGAAGCCTTTCCCGGAGCGCCTTCCGGTCGGTCGGGGCGGGCCTGCCGGTGCGGACGCAACCCCCTGGGCAGAGGTCACCGGGGGAGAGGCCGTGGCCAAGGGCGGTTTCGCCGCCGATTTCGCCCAGTAGGTAACGGCCATGGCAGCCGGATAACCGGCCGGGGCCGCGTCGGAGGTCGCTCCGCATCCGGCGTTGTAGAAAACGGTTCCGTTCGGGAAATAGCGGTTGGCGTACTCCGCCGCCTCTGCCTCGGCGCACGAAAACGTGCCGCTCAGGCAAAACCATCCGGAAGCAGCGCCGTTCCAGATCCCCGTGCCGTACGCCCAGGACTGCCCCTGGGGCGCGGCCGGTAGAAATCCATACCGGGGGGTCAATAGCGCGGCCCAGCCGGAGGTGGCGGGCAAAACCGAGTTGGTGGCCGCGGTGTAGCCGCTGAACGCGATCTGCCATTGCTGGAACCCGCGCACCAGCATTTGTTCCGCGCGCACGACGGAGTTCGGCTGAGGCGCATTCAGCACAGGGGAGACGGGCGGTCCCCGGAGCGCCGACATCAGGATCATGGCGGGTAGCAACACGGTATCGTTCCTGGATAGGTGGATGCTCCAGTATAGGGCCGGCCTTGTACTCGGGGTTCCGGCTTACAGTCCCTACTCCGGCAAAAAATGACCTGGGAAGGACCCAGGTCAGGAAATCACTGCGTCAGAACGCCCATACGCGGGTGGCTGGTTGTATCGGAAGGGGCTCCGGGACGGCCTTGGGCCGTGCCTCCTGGGCTGATGCTTTCGGCACCAGGGGGGGTATTTCCGGTTCTGCCGGCAATCCCAGTTTGGCGACCTGACGCAGCACCCGCAGAATATCCGGCAACTCCCGCTCATACGGTCCGGAACTCGGCAACGCGTCGAGCACCTTCCGGATTTCGACCGCCGCCTTCCCTGCCCGGGCGTCCAGGAACGCCAGCGACTTGGCTTTTTGGGCCATGGTCACCAGGGGCGAGATCTGGTTTTTCCCGATTTTCGGACGGGTCATGAACTCCTGCCACATTTCCGTGGCGGCCGTCGTCAGTTCCCGGACCAGCTTGTCGCCGAGGCCTTCCATCTCCTGGACCAGCTGATTCCCGGCCAGGCCCATGTCCTGCAAGGCGTCCAGGGCCAACGGATAGGCGTGAATGCCGAATTCGAACCGGCTTCGCACCCAGGCCCGATCGGGCGCCCCCTTGCGGATCAGCGTCTCCCACTGGGGATTCGCCATCGCCCAGGCATCAACCAGGGCATCCCAATCGGACACCAGGAACGCGGCCTGTTTCCGGGCGTCGGCCAGAACTGCCTGGATCTCGGTGACGGTTTCCGAAACCTCCGCCGGATTGTGGCCAAAACCGTCCATGATCCGGATGCCTCGCTTGGCGGCGATCGCCCAAACCTGCTTCCGCCATTTGTCGAAGGGCTTCAGATGATCGGGATCAATGACTTTCTTCACACCCAGCGAGGCGATCCGGCTATCCGGAAGCTGCTCGGCACCCTTGCCCAGATCTTCGCGACGAAGCACATGCTCGCCGCCGTAGACATGGAATACTGGGGCCAATACTGTCACTTGCGTCATTGCATTGTCCTCTTGGTAAACTGCTGCATGTTAGTATAGCAAAAGAGAAAGGCGCCCGGATGGGCGCCTTCTGAAGCGCTTTGGCTAGACGTTGCGGCCGTTTGTTTCAATCCACGCCCTGCTATAAGGCCGGGCGATACTAGACGTTGCGGCCGAACACCCGGGAACAAATCCCTTCGACCGCCCTTGCCTGGTCGGGGTCCAGCCGATTCAGGAAGGCCGGTTTCAGCGCGTCCATGACCGGTTGGGCCGTACTGTCGGCAAAGGCCACCGACATTTGGGCCCAGCGGACCAGCGTGCGGGTGGAGATCGTGTGGTTCATTCCCGTTTCCTGGACCCCTTTGAAGAGGTCCCGAACCTCGTTGGCCACCCGGATCATGGCCTCCGAATAGCAGGCATCCATCGTGGGCACCGCGGCCCTGATGACCGCGACTTCCTCTTCCGGGGACATATAGTCGATGATCACCGACATGGACCGGTCCAGCCAGGCCGGATTCTGGGCCGTCACCCCTTTGTAGATCCGGGCGCGATCTCCACTTCCGGCCGAATTTCCGGTGATGGCGATCCGGAAATTCGGATGTGGTTCGATGACCTCCCCTGTTTCCACCACCAGGATGGACTTGCCATCCAGGGCGGCATTGGTGCCCATGGCCGCCGAAGGATTCAGTTGGTCCCCTTCGTCCATCAGGAAGATGCCTCCCGCCTTCATGGCCTTGGTCAGCGGCCCTTCACAGAATTCGTGGCCGCCCTTGATGTAGAGGCCGGTGAATTCCGGGTATTCGGTCCGGGCATGACAGGAGACCTTGAATACCGGGAGGCCCAGCCGCGCCGCGCCCTGCTCCACCAGGGACGATTTTCCCGCCCCGGTGGGGCCGTGCAGGAAGAGGTTTTGCTGCTCTCGGCCGAACAGCCAGTACAAGAGGATCTGCACCAGTTCCTTGCGGAACTTGTAATGCGGGTCCACCCGTGGAACGTAGGACGCGAGACCTTGTTCCTCCGCGCCGTAGGTTCGGATGGGTATCATCACCTCCGAATCCAAGCCGAAAACTTCTGCCAACGTCTTTGTCTGGGTGTTGGTGTCGTCCATGCTGTTTCCTTTTGCGTGGCCTGTGAGTTGCTGCATTTTAGTATAGCAAATGCAATTCTACAAGGCGGGAGCGGAATGGGCGCCGCCGTCGCTATACCGTACAGGTCCCTAATTGGAGTACTCAGTCATGCGCAAGGAAGAAGCCGTCATGTCCCCCAAGGAATTTTTGGCCCGGATGGACAGCATGTCCCCGGAGGAAGTGGATGAGGTTCTCGACGACCTGATCGCCCGGTATGCCATTAACCGGCCGACGGGCCTGAACGCTCGCGCGGAAGCGGAAGCGGAGAAGCCGTTGCGGATTGCCTACGGCTAACGAATTCTTTGATCCTTCGAATCGCCCGGAGATCTCCGGGCCTTTTTATGCCTGTGGATCCTTGTCCGGCGCCGTCTGCCGCAACTGGAGCAACGGGCCGCTCACCATCTGCATCTGCTGCGGAGACAAAGTCTCCAGCACGGCGTCGGCCCCGCTCAGCAGCGCCTTCTGGCCGTACCGAAGCCAGGTGGAGAAACGCCCAGGCTGCGCCTGTGCCTGCTGGTCCAGTACCGCCAAGGCGGGCAAGGCATGATCCACGCGATCCAAAAACCGGTCACCATCCTGGTCGGCAAGGCACTCGATCGTGTCCCGCGGCATCTGCCAATGCCGAGCCACCGATGCGCCCATTTCCTGCCCGGAAACCCCATACAGGAAGATTTGCGCCTCGCGGCGGGGAGCTCCGTGCCGGATCAGCCGATCCAGCAGCCCCGCCTTGTCCGCAGAGCCGAAATGCGCCAGCAGGGCATCGCCCATCACCCGGAAGTTGGCGGCCAGACTCACCCGCTCGGGATCCGCTCCCTGGTCCGCGGACCACATCCGGACCCAACGCAGCATCTGGGCGGCCCGCTCCCAGGCGGCCTGCAGCCGCGAAGCATCGTTCACCGCATCCAGCAGCAGCACGGCCTGCAGGACTCCCACGGCGCCCTTGATCCCCATCCGGAGCAGGGCTTCTTCCAACGTCCGCACCGGCCGGGCGGCATACCCGTACCGCAGGGTGTTGACTTCCCGGATCAGGGGAAGGGCCAACCCGGGCTTCTGGGCCAGGAGGCTGTTCAGCAGAGGCGCCGGGTCCTTGTCCGCCAGCCCGCTGCGCAGTACCTGCTGCTCGATGCCGGTCAGGACCGGGATCTGCTCGGCCCAGCCGGGCGCCTGCGCCAACCGCAAGAGCCGCGTGCTCTGCGTAGCGCCGGCTTCCAGCCAAATGGGGTCGGTCCAGCGGACCCGGAAAGCCCCATCCGTCCGTTGCATCAACACCCAGTTGGCTTCCAGCCAGGCGTGGGGAGTCTTGACTGCGAAAGGCCCGGCAAAGGCATAGTGGGTCGTCTTCGCGGTTGTCACCAACTGCTGCAGGCGACCTTTGGTCGCCGGGCTCGTCACTTCCCGCAGGGAAACCGTGTCCCGGCCCCAGATGGCAGTCACCCCCGCCCCGGATAGACAGGGGTCCTCCCCTTTCAGCAACAGATCGTCTGGACCATCTTTTGACACTTCGCCTCCCGGCAGGCCGAACGTGCTTGCGAATGAATGATCAGCATTGGGCATCCTAGCACGGACGGCAGCAACTCTCCAGCCCCAGGACTTCCGCCGTCTCATCCTACCACTCCCTGAAGGGCTACGCGGTTACAGGCGAAGGTTGGTTCTGGGCACCCGGCCTTGTTTGCACACTTGTGCTATAGTATACTTATAACCTTGATTCCAAGGAGGCTTCACCGTGCAACGCACCCCGCTCAGTGATGAGAAGATCGAGCATTTGCTTCAGGAGTTCCGGGTCCTGGCGGAACAGTTTGCCCAGGCCAAAGCGACTCGGGTGAAGTTCGAGGAGGCCCGTAAAATCCGCAAAGCCCGCCTGATGGTTCAGGCGGAAGCCGATGCCGGCATCGTTTCCGCGCAGAAGCAGGAACGATACGCCTACGCCCACGCGGATTATGCGGAAACCGTACGGAACCTGGTGGCCGCAGTGGAACAGGAAACCAGCCTATACTGGAAGATGGAGAGCCTGCGCCTGGAATTTGATGCCTGGCGGTCCCTGGCGGCATCGGAACGCTATGAAAAAAGCGCCTATGGCGTGCCGCCGACGGGAGCCGCCCCCCGGAAAGGGGGGGATTCCGATCGGCGCCTGCCGGCGGTATCGGTGCCCGGGTCCCGGCCTGCCGCCGGAGACGGTTTGCTGTAGCCCCACCTGATATTCATTCACCATCGCTATACTGGGTACCATGCAGCCGCATGGCCCAGGACAATGAGGAGAGTTCCATGGTACCGAGCATCAAAACCCAGGCCGGCGTGACGTTGTTCATCGGCGGCAAGCCCTATTCGGTGGCCAGCGGCGACCGATCCTACGGGGAGATCATCGACTTGATGAAACAACCCGACGCATCGGAAGAGGCATTCCTCGAGGTAATCGAACGAGCCGCTCGCGAGTTGGCCGAGAGTCTGGCAGTGATCGGTGACTCCGGTGTGGCGATCCGAGCCGATGGCTTGGTGACTCTGCACGACAAGGTCATCGACAACAGCCTCACCCGGCGCATGATCCAGATGCGCGCCGAAGGCTTCGATCTGGTCCCCATGGCCCGGTTCCTGGCCAATCTGGATCAGAATCCGTCCTATCGCGCCCGGAAGGAGCTGTATACCTTCCTGGAAGTCGGACAGCTTCCGCTGACCCCCGATGGCCATTTTCTGGCCTACAAGATCGTCAAGGCCGACTACCGGGATTATCATTCCGGGACGTATGACAACAGTATCGGGCAAGTCTGCCGGATGCCTCGCTCGGACGTGGACGATGACTGCAACCGGACCTGTTCGGCCGGGCTGCATTTCTGCAGCCTGGATTACCTCCAGCATTTCGGGGGTGCCGACGGCCATGTCATGATCCTGAAGATCAATCCCCGGGACGTGGTCAGCATTCCGGCCGACTACAACAACACCAAGGGCCGTTGCTGCGAGTATGAAGTCATCGCGGAGTACTCCGACTATCGTCGCGACCATCCCCTGCCCGCGTTCACGGGTTGCGTGGCCGATTTCGAGGATTTCGAGGATGACGATGCGGAGGAATTCCCCGTATTCACCGTATTCAGTTTTGGCAGTGATGCCCAGATCGAAGCGGATCTCGAGTCTCGAGGCGAGTCCTATGCAGATGCCGTCCGCATGGGTGAACGCCTGCTGGCGGCGGGATCGGCCATCCGGGTCCTGATTCAGGCGGAGGAATCCGATGAGGTCGTCCGGGTATTGACCGCTGCCGACCGCAATGGAGAGACCGACGCGGCGCCCGCCAGCTATTCGGTGTTCTACTTCAGCGAGGATTTCCAGCTCGAAGCCAAGCTGTACTCCTCGGGCCGCAGCTTCGACGATGCACAGAAGGATGCACAGATGCTTCTGGCCGTCGGCAAGGGCGCCATTCGCGTCCTGATCCAGGAGGACCAGACCAACAAGGTCGTTCGAGTGATGACCCCGACTGACCTCTGTTAGGCGGATTACCGATTGCGGGCTCTTTGAGCCCGCCTTTTTGTGGGTGCGCCCAAGAAAAACCGCGAGGCCAGCTCGCGGTGAAGGGGAATGGCGGTCGAGTTCTAGCCGCTGTCCGGTGAAACACTGATGCCAGGTCCTGCCCAATATAGGGCCGGTAACGCCAAACTCAAGCGGGGGCCCGCTCCGCCTTTTTGGCGCGCAACCGTTCCAGCAGCGGGGGTTTCCTGGCGGGCTTGGCTGCATCTCCGATGAGGTTATGCCGTTCCTGGAGACAGGTCTGGATGAAGAACTCCCGGTCAAGGCCGGCGCGAATCCGGCTGGAGAATTGTTGCCAGACGTACAGGAAAACCTGGGCCATCACCGCTTCATTGGCGGCGACCTCCTCCAGCGTTTCCCCCCGTTCCCGGCAGACCGTGTTCAGACGGGCCTTCAATGGTTTACGGATGGCGGCGATGGCCGGAGCGGCGGTAGCCGAGGCGCGCAAGGTACGGAATACGGGCATGAGAACTCCTGGTCGGGACGAAAAAGCGCACCCAAACCGGGTGCGCTAAAGTATAGCAAAAGTGGATGTCAACTATCCGCTGGCACCTCGGCCCAGAGCAATCGTAGTTGCAGGCGACGGCCACGGAAATCATTGATTCCCAGCGCATAGGCCACCTGCAGCCGTTGGCCTTGCCGAGCATCGACACCGCCTCCGAAGAGCACCGCCTCGACTTCCTCGCCATTGTCCAGGCCCAGCAGGAACTTGAGATGGCCGCCCTTCATTTCCGACCGGTCCAGGACATCGAAGCTGCCCATGAAGACAGGCTCCGGAAACTGCTGGCCCCAGATTCCGGCCTGTTCGACGGCTTCCGCCAGGGAAAGCGTGATCTCTCCGGGACCGAGGATTCCGTCGGTTTCCAGCCGCTCCAGCAAGGCCTCGGCCGGGATCCGTTCTTGCGCGAGCTGATCGAAACGCTGCGCGAAGGCCTCGTAATATTCATCCGGGATCGCCATCCCGGCGGCCATGGCATGGCCACCGAAACTCCGGAACCACTCTGGATGCTCCGTGGCCATGTCGGCCAAGGCGTCGCGCAGGTGGAATCCGGGGATGCTTCGACCGGACCCCTTGAGCAGATCCCCGTCTTTGGCGAATACGATCACCGGGCGGTTGAACTGCTCGCGCAGCCGGCCGGCGACGATTCCGATCACCCCCACATGGCCGTCCGGTAGCCGGGCCGTCAAGCCGCTGGCTCCGGTAGGCACCGAACCCAGGATGG
The DNA here is from genome assembly GCF_054608695.1 of Thiomonas sp. Lineage (NCBI taxonomy): Bacteria > Pseudomonadati > Pseudomonadota > Betaproteobacteria > Burkholderiales > Thiomonas > Thiomonas sp. The sequence goes on along the minus strand of NZ_JBTRXV010000001.1, from coordinate 173,925 downwards.
CGAGCGCATCCAGGCATTGCTCCTTCTCCACGACGCGTCGTTGCTTGTTGAAGGCATCGAGCTCCTCGGCGAGCCGCAAGGCCTCGTCCGGGTCATCGGACAACAGACAGCGGATTCCGATGGTCATGCCGTCCATGCGGCCGGCCGCGTTCAGCCGGGGTCCCAGTTGAAACCCGATGTGCTGGGCCGACAAGGTCTCCAGTTCGCAGCGCGAAACCTTGGCCAGGGCCAGGAGTCCCGCTGGGGCGTGACCTTCCCGCCACCGTGACAGGCCCTGGGAAACCAGAAGCCGGTTGTTGTACTCCAGGGGAACGACATCGGCTACCGTGCCGAGCGCCACCAGGGGGGTCAGCCAGGCGGGATTCCGCAAATCCGGAATGCCGTCCTCCTGCAGTTGCCGGTATAAGGCCAGGATCAGGTAGAACGCTACCCCGACCCCCGCTGTACTTTTCCAGGGGAAAGGACAATCCGGCTGATTCGGGTTCAGGATGGCGTCGGCTTCCGGAAGTTCCGGTCCGGCCAAATGGTGATCGGTGACGATCACCCGCAATCCGGCGGCCTTGGCCGCGGCTACGCCGGCGATGCTGGAAATCCCGTTGTCCACCGTAATCAGGATATCGGCGCCTCGCTCCACCACTTTTCGGGTGATGGGCGGGGTCAGGCCGTAGCCGTCCGTGAACCGGTTGGGAACCAGGAAATCCACCTGCCGGGCGCCCAGCGAACGCAAGCCGCGTACCATCACGGCACAGGCCGTGGCCCCGTCGCAATCGTAATCGGCCACCACCAGGATCCGGGCATCGTCCCGGATCGCCTGGAGCAGCAGTCGCACGGCTTCCGTCATCCCCTTCAGGTTGGCGGGAGCCGCCTGGGCCGCCCGGTACTGCAATTGGGCTTCGTCCATAATGCCCCGTCCGGCATACACCCGGGCGAGCGCCCGGGGATGGCCCGCGCCGATCAGCCGGGTTACGGCCGAACGATCGACGGGCCTTACGTTGAGTTCCATCATGGTCTCCTTGTGCTCCTCATGGTCCTGCAAGGGTATAGCAATTCCAGGGAGAATCGCGCTAATTTCCTTTGGGTTTGGATCCCGGGAAGGTTTGTCGCAGGATGTCTTCCGGCGTTAGCCGCTGCAAGGGCGTCAGCCGTTTGACAAGCGCTTGTTCCAGCGCCTGCTGTCGCGCCGTCAGCGGCGCATTGGCCGGAATCCCCCTGGGCGACAGCGATCGGGCGTTATGGAGAATTTGTCGCTGCAGGGGGCGAAGGTTGGTTTCCGACGGCGTTTTCGGCCGGGCATAGGGGTTCGTGGCGGGCGCGGACTGCGTGAGCAGGTGACTTCGCCCCACCACCACGGGTCGGCCTGTGGGCCCGGCCATCACCGTCTTGTAGGCGAGTTCCGCCCGGGGCGTATTCGCGGGAGGCGCCGCGATGGGAGTGGCCCGCAGCCGGACCGTGGCCGAAGCGGTTCCCCCGGCGGCCGAGCCGATGACCAGGGTCAGGGCTATCGCGACCGCTTTACCAGGCGGGGTGCAGGTAGGTAAGTAAGGCATACGCCAGGACTCCATAGGTGGCAACCAGGGGGCCGGCGAAAGTGGACAAGGCGCGAGCAGGCAGGCGCAATTCATCAATATGCCGGAATTCGGAGAACAAGACGCCTCCGAAGATCAGCATAGAAACCGCCAGCGCACTAGCCGAGCGCAGGTTGTTCAGGATTCCGGGCAGCAAAGCCATCCCCAACAGGACCAGAGCCGTTCCCTTGAGCAGCAGGGGCATCTCCAGCACATACTCGGCGAACCGGGCATGTTCTTCGATGGCCTCCTCCACGAGGTTCTCCTTCTGCGGCTTCGTAGCGGGTGGTTCGGTTTTTTTCCACTTCCAATGCAAATCGCACATGCCCTTCACTCCTCGATCCATTTTCTTTGGTGGAACTTGTCTGTTGGTAAAGCATAAAACTATTCCAAGGAGGATGTCAAGCGCAATCTTAGACTCAAGCCAGGATCGCTTCCAAAAAAACCCCGCCAGGCGGGGCGGGGCGGGGCAGGATGTTCGACCGTATGGTTGGTTTTTGGCCGAACTCGTTGCCGAATTCGGAGGTCGTGCCAAAGTATAGGAACCAGACGCGCAATCCCCGCCTGATCACCCGCCGGTGATGCCGCTGCTGGCCTGGAGCATGGGCAGCATGGTTTCGCCGAACAGGATTCCGCCGGCCAGGGTCAGCAGCAGGGCCGATAGCAGCGTCAGTGCCGGAACGAAGGTTCCCAATCGCTGGCCATAGATTTCCTTGTACTGGTTGGCCAGCGCGAGCAGGGTGCGGGCGACTTGTTCCCGGTCCAGGGCGGACATCAACGCCGCCTTGTCGGTCGGGTGCAACGTGCGCATGGGGGGCGCCCAGGGCTGGCCTTTGCGGACGGCCGCTTCCGCCCGCGCCAGATCGGTATGCAGGGCGCCTTTCGGGGCCGTATCCCGCGCCAGCCTTAGGGCATCTTCGATCCGGACTCCCGACTTGACCAGCATGGCCAGCCCGTACAGGGTGATGTAGTTGCCGCGGGATAGCACCAGTTCGTTGTAGAACGGAATCCGGAGAATCAGCATATCCGCGCCATCAGGCACCAGTCGTCGGCCGACGGACGCCAGCAACGCCAGGGGTACGGCCATGGCCAGCATGGCGAGCATCAGGTAGCCGATGACGTCGCCCACGGTGAAGATCCAGCCCACCTGGATGGAATCGCCCGCCGACTGGATCAGTCCGCTATGCAGCACCTGGGGGCCCATGTAGAACGAGCTGGCGAGGATGGTGCCTGCGGCGGCGAGGAATCCGGTAATCGCCCCGAACAGCCCTTTCGCTGCGGTTTTTTTGACCTGCCGGATTTCCTGCTCGAATACCGTGGCGTCCGACAAGGCGCGCGCGGTGTCCCCGGCACGGGTGCCGGCCTTGATCAGGGCCACGATGGTGTCCGGAAAGTCCGGTCGGCCGACCTTCTGCATCGCGGCCGGAAGGTCATCGCCACCGTCGATGTAGCCGTACAGTTCCCCCGCCGTGCGCGAGATATGCCCGGTAAAGGTATCGCGAAGGAGCCGTAGCGCCTCCCCTACCCCGATCCGGGACACCAGCATGGCGCCCAGCCGTGTGAGCAGGGTATGCCGGTCGGCTTCGGACAACGGCGCCCGCCACCAGGCCTTGCGAACCCGTTTGACGGTGATGATGCTTCCCGACCGCAAGGCCTGGGCACGCGCGGCCTGTTCGGTTTCGGCCACCACCGAAAGGGACTTCGGTCCGGATGGCGTACTGACCTTGATCGCGTAATTCGCCATCAGGCTCCCTTCACCTGCGCCAGGGTATGCAGGATCTCCGGACCGAACACGCGGATGACTTCCCGTTCATCGGTGAGGCCCGACAGGACCGCCTGGGCGGCGTCCTCCCGCATGGTGGGCCAGCTGCGATGGCCGGCGAACATCTGGCCGACCTCCTCTTCCGAACCGAAATAGGCACATTCGGAAACCGGCATGCGGCTGCTGTAGCCCTTGCCGTGGCAACTGGGGCAGCCAGCTCCGTGGCATTTGGGGCACTGTACCCGGACCAGGCGTTGCACGAGCACGGAACGCAGCAGGTATTTCAGCTCGTAGTCGTGCATACCGATATCCCGAAGCCGGGCGAACGCGCCATGGACGGAATCCGTGTGCAGGGTGGCCAGCACCAGGTGCCCGGTTTCCGCCGCGCGTACGGCCATCTGCGCGGTGTCCAGATCGCGGATTTCCCCCAGGATGATGACGTCCGGGTCCGCGCGCATGAAGGCCCGCAGGCTCCTGCTGAAGTCCAGGCCGATCCCCGGGTTGACGTTGACCTGCCGGACGTAGGCCTGGCGGTACTCGACCGGATCCTCGGCCGAGAAGATGGCGCGGCCTAATCGGTCCATTTCCCTGACGGTGGCGTTGAGCGTGGTGGTTTTACCACTATTGTGAGTTACGGTAAAGTCTCCCAGAACATAGAGGTTGTCTTCGTCAACTTGAAAACCATAGTAGGGTCCTACACCAAGGCTACGCACATCAAAGCCCGTCCGTTTTGCGTCCCTGTTACCGTTCCAGGCGTTCGAATGCTTTCTGCCCAGTTTTAAGGGGGCTTCATCCAGGGCTGGACCGCTGATGCTCAGCGCCCAGTAATCGCCTTGAAAGGTGGTACCCTGAATGGACTTTTGGATCGGCCTCCTGGTGGCGAGAAGCCCCAAGCTACGCGCGACAAATGCCAAGTCCGCCACCAGTCTTTGACTCTTGGACACAAAGCCATAACCGCTGCCCCCATCGGAGAATCCGTCGGTGTCCAGGAGCCCGGCCAACAGAGACAGTCGCTGTTTTCGGCTTCCGGTTTTGTACCCCTGCGGTACAAATTTCGAGGCGGAATCGATGGGCAGCAAGCCCAGAAGCCGCAGTTTTGCTACTAGACCGTTGGACTTGTAGCTGCCATTGGGGTTGCGGCCCAACGCGGCCGTAAACCCAAACACTGGGGCTCGGTTCCAGTCGGTGCCGGTAAGCTTGAGATTCTCCGCTTCGGCCAGACAAGTCAGGTGCTCGATGATCTCAAAGTCGGGATTGCATATTCGGACTGACTTCCCGGTCAGACAGCCATCACCCAACAAGGCTCCTATCAGGTAGGGGTCTACAGGCAACTCTTTCTCGGCCCAATCCACTTCTGCGCGATAGAGCTTGTGGGTGTGTTTGAATGTTTTGGTCTGCTGCAGATAGTCTTTTACAGCGATATTTTGCACCGTTCCGGAAAATTTGGTTCCGTCGTTCGTTCTGACCAGCGAGAGCACATGTTCGTCATTTACTACGAACGATTCGCCTCCTCGATTTGGAACGATATCGTATAACGGACCGATGCCCCGATAGAGCCGAATTACTTTGCGCGGTCGGCTATCCGGTCCCATCAGTTCGTCTCCCACCCGTACGTCCTCCACGGGCTTGATGCCCCCGTCGAACATGAGGATCGGGGTCCCCTTCCCATGACAACCCGTCGGACCGCAGATCAGGCACAGTCCGTCCGGATGCGAAACGCCCCGGCGCCATTCCTTAACCCGGGTGATCCCCAGTCCGTCCAGGGACGGCCGGACGTTATCCGGATCCAGCAACCGGATAACCACGACCTCCCCGTCCACGGCCGGGATGGTGGCGACGCGCAGATCGATGTACCGGCCGCTGTATTCCAGCTGGAATCCGCCGTCCTGCGGGAGCCGGCGCTCCGCGATGTCCATGCGGGATAAATCCTTGATGCGCGACACCAGGGTTTGATATTCGTCCAGGGTGCCTTCGCGGGCGGGCTCCAGCACGCCCAGGGTGCGGTAGAATACCGAATAGGACCCGGTCTTGGGGATCAGATGCACGTCGGACGCATTCTCCAGCAGCGCTTCCCTGATCAACCGTTCCACCAGGTTGCTGTCGTCGGTCTGCAGACCCCGCAGCCGGGCCAGGTAATTGTCCAACTGTTCGGGGCGCAGGGGCACGAACTGCAGATCATGGTCCGGGAAATAGGGGGCCAGCGCGATCCGAGCCGACATCTCGGAGCCCAGGGTTCCCAGGTAGAGAACGCCGTCCGCTTCCGCGACCAGGATGGTGCGCGTGGCCTCCAGCGCGGCGACCGGTACCCGGGGGGTGTACAGTTCCTCCCCGTGAATCCGGTCCGGGGCGATGGCCAGGATGGCCTGGACCAGATCCTTGCGGGCCAGGAAGCCAGAACGCACCAGGATGGAACCGAGCCGTTCGTGACTGATCGTCTGCTCCTGCAACGCCATGCGAATCGCGGCCGGAGAGACCAGGCCGCGCTGGATGAGGTAGTCTCCGAGCAGCCCCAGCCCGGCGGACGGCGGCGCGATGGGAACGGTCGGCCGCTCAGACATGGCTCAACTCCAGCTGGGACTCCACGCTCAAAACCATCGTGCAGATTCCCTGGGACACGGTGGGGTTCTGGCGATTGGCATATTCCTGCCGGCACCAGGCCAGAGTCCGCGTCCACAAGGCAGTGCCCTGCCTGGCTTGGTCCTTCCAGAAGCCGGGCTGGGAGGCCGCACCGCCCAATCGTGAAAAGGGCGGAGGAGACGATTCTTTCGCCGCCGGCGGTTGGGGCGCATGGTTTTCCCCGTAGACGAAAATCAGCCACAGAAGCGCGCCACCGGCGACTACGTACTTCAACATCGGCAACCTCACGAAGGCGGGGATCAGACAGGTTGGAGAGTATAGCGATGGACAAAAAACCGCCCTGGCGGGAACCAGGGCGGTGGAAACGGATAATCAGTCGATGGCGGCTACCGTCCTGGCAAGATCCACCCAGCGCATGTAGTGCCGTGCCTCCAGCGGCTTCCCGCTGGTCAGGGGGGCCGTATTCAAACCGGGCGCCTGACCGACGAACGGATGCCGCGCCGTAAACGCCTCGGCCCAATGTACCCGGTGGTAGGGTGTCGGTCCTTGGGTCACCTCCCGAAGCAAACCGGTATGCAGACTCTCCAGGCAAAGTCCGGTCAGGTCCGGATCCATCCCGATTTCCGAGCAGATTGCCTGCCCGATCAGGGACGAAGCCAACTGTTTTCGCAGTTCCGGCAAATGCAGCCAGGCGACGGCGATGCTGATGGGAACGGTCGGAACGGTATTCGGTAGACCGAACCAATTACCCAGCAACGCTAGCCGGCTCCAGGCGGGATCCAGCTTGGGCGCGGGGCCCTGTTGCAGCACATCCTTCAAGTTTTGCCAACCCGCCTCCCGCAAGAGTTTGGCTGATCGCTCGCTGGAGACGGCGGGCAGCTTCTCTACGGGTTTCCGTCCCAGCCGGCCTTCCAGTACGAGGTTCAGGTAGGGCAGAAATGACGAGTTGCCGTAACCGTAGGAACGCAGGTTTTGCAGAACTGCCGTGTCCGGATAGTAGAATATCCCGGGAGCTTCCTTGTCCAGATCCAGCCGAGAACCTGCGCCCGGTTTGGAGAACGCCAGTCCGTAGTGCGCCCAGCGTGTCGAGAATCCTTGATGGATATCGATTTTCCCTGCGGGGGGATCCAACTTCAGTGTGGCCACCGCCAGGGATCGGTCCATCTTGGGTTCGCCGGTTATCTGATCCTTGACGGGCGAGATGCCGGATAACGGTATTGCCGGAATGCCCAGGCGCTTGGCGGCGGATTCCAGCTCAGAACCGTGGCGGAATACCCACACCCGGGTGCCATCCGGCTGATCCCGCAGTACCGTGCGTACCCGCGCTCGAATGCCGGCTTCCGTTAGATCCTTATCGAGAACCGCCAGTATTCCGGCCATGACGGTGGACGAGCCGTACGTCGGCTTGGCCCAAAATTCACGCCCCGAACTGGTATCGATCTGGACCTGGTAGCCGGAAGCGGTATTCACCTTCTGCCGAAAAAACCGGAGCGGGTTCCCAAGGTCCGGGAAGAGTTCCGGCAACCATTCGCCTTTCCAGACCAGCCTGGTTTTCGCCGCGTGGTCCGTATCCGGAAAGACCGACATCGCCACGTCGAGATTGCCCGACTGGTTCTGATGCCAGGCATTGAACTGCTCCAGCAGGGTCCCGGGGCCGGACAGCACGTCGTCCACCAGTTGCAGTACTTCCGCCCGTGCGGATTCCGCCAGTTTCTTGAGACCGGCGATGGACGTCTTGGTATAGGACAGTGTCTCCCGGGAAATGGCCACTTCCACCTCCCCGATCTCCGCAAAGAGATAGGCCACCTTGTCGTAGCCCAAGTTGAAAAACGGCTGGGGCTTCGCGCTCGGGCCGAGAGCCGGGGTGTCCATCTGCTTCAGGAGATCGTCCGGAACCGGGTACTGAACCCCGCCCATGACCACGTAGACCCGGTTGGTCGGCCGCTGGACGGTCGCAATCCCCAGGCGGGTGCTCCGAAACCGCAGCACGGGCGGTTGCGGTCGTTCCTCGACCCCCAGCAGTTTCGGCAAGGGGTCGAACCACTGGAAGACCTCCAGGGCCTTATCCTGGAACTGTTGCACATCGTGGGGCTGGACCATGAAACCGATCTTGACGCCGGAGGCCCAATTCTTCGTGGCCCGACGCCTATCGACCGACGCGATCCGGGGGTTCCCGCTGGGGCCTATGAAGACGCCGTATACCCGGTGCACGCCGCGCTTGACCGTCTCCACCGTGAAACTGTCGGTGTAGGCGAACGGGGACTTGGATCCCAGCCCGAAGGCGCCGACCTCGTCGTTGCTGTCGTCCTTGGTGGACGCGAAGTAGGTCGTATACAACCCCTTTACTTGAGCATGGCTCATTCCGATACCGAAATCCTGGATGTAGAATTCCGGATTGATGGCGTTGGGCAATTTCACCACGATGGGCCGACGGATGCCGGCGGCCTTGTGGCTGTCCTGGGCGTTGCATCCCAATTCCCGCAGCACGGCCGCGATCTTGTCGGAGTACAGGGTGCTGGAAAGCGCCTGGAATGCCTTGGCATTGGCCTGAATCCGAAAACCGGACTCTTCGCCCAGGCCCCGGGTGTCAACCGCTCTGTGGATGGCTAGCTTCATTCTTGTTCTCCTGGTTCGCACAATGGTCCTGGGTCAATATAGGCACGCACGAGGCCTACCCATAAAAAATCCCCGCGGTTAGGCGGGGAATAATGGAAACCGTATGGTTTAGAGGTTGGCCTCGATGAGGTTGCCGAGCACGGCCGGCAATTCCTGGGGCCGACCGATGCTGCCGGCGTGGGCCCCGAAGATCTGCCTCATGTTGTCCGAAAGCCGAGCCTCGATGGACAGGCCATACGCCTCGATGCCAAGCTGGCGGGCATAGCGGACAATGGCCGAGGACTCCTCCGCGTCAGACGGATCTCCGTCCGTCACCAGCACGAAAACCCGGCGGGTCGCTTCCGATGCCTGCAGTAGTCCGATCCCATGTAGCAAGGCGGGGCCATACCGCGTGCCGCCTCGTGGCGGAATGCCGGCGATCTGCTGCCGAGCCTGCCGCCAGTCCGAGTGGAACGTAAAGACCATCGTGTCGAAGGCGGACACCTGGAATTTCACCCCGTCGAAACCCATCAGGCTGTCACCGACGGCGATCGTCGCGATCTTGGCGTTCGTCATCCGGGATCCGGAGGACATACTGCCGGACATGTCGAAACTGACCATGAACTCGCTGTCCAGTTGCTCGACCTCCTCCCTTTTCTGGAAGAAATGATCGAGCCCCGTGCCATACAGGCCGATGCTCCGGCGCCGCGTGCGGAATCCATTGCGAACCGGGTAGTAGGATTCCATCTGCCGGCTTTGCAGAACGTCCTCAAGGCGAATCCGCAACGGACGCGTGATCCCATCCATCCGCAGTATCTCCACCATTGCCGGAGAGCCTCTCCACTGCGTGGGCTGGATCTGGCTATCGGTGGCCGTATGCCCGTCACGTGCCGAATCCGCCAGGGATTCGGCCATCCGTCGACCCCGATCGAGATCGTCTCCGATCTCGGCGGCATCCTGGGCGCCGACGTCCAGAACCGACTGGATGGCCTCGTCGCCGCGGTGGGTGCCGGAGTTACCGGCACCCGTTCCGCCCGGCAGGTCTCCGGCGCCTTCTGCCTTGCCCGGCTGGTCTCCGGATTCGCAGTCATCCTGGCCTTGCTCATCGCCGTCCGCCTCCTCGCCCGTTTCCGGTTTTTCTCCTTCCGCGGTACCCGAACCACCCCCTGGTTCCGGATCGCCTTGTTCCAGGCCTTTTCCGGATTTCTCGGCTGTGGTCTCGTTCTCGACGCCCCGACCTTTCCCCTTTTCTCTGGATGGGGAGGCTTTGCCCTTCCCTTGCCCAGCCCCCTGACCCGCTTCGGATTCGCCATCTTCCACACCATGGGGCCGGAACCCGGCCATTTCGACCTGGATCTCCATCGCCTGGGGATTGGGCAGTTTTAGCAACTCGATGATTTCACGGGTCGCGGTCATGACGTCGATGGTGTTCGCCGCCGTAGCACCGCGTTCGGCGATGGCGTAAACCTGGGCCATCAAGTCCTTCCCGAACAATTGCTCGGCCTCGGTCCACCTTTCCTGCGCGTGGGCCTGAAGCAGTTTGCGGTCCAGCAGCTTTACGAACAGCTGGCTGAGCAGCGCCGTACAGAGAACGGAAGCGGGATGGGGAGGCTCCTCCGGCCCATCCGGCTGCTTTGCCCGATCCTCGGTCAGATCCCGCACTTCAAGTTCCAGGCACGCCTCGAAATTGTACCTGCAGCCGGGATACTTCGACTCCATCAGGGCCTCGATTCGGGGGTCCTCGATCACGTTGGAAAGAATACGTTCCAGGGGGGTGCATCCGGCCAAGACAGAGAAGTCCGAGAAACGGACATGGCCCGATTCGTGATCCAGAAAGGCATTCAGCTTGGCCACGTCTTCCGGGCTGCCGTCAATCCGCAGGCCTGGCAGGCAAATGACCTTGCCGTCCGTATGCGGTACGGTCACTCGGTCGCTGATGACAACCTGCACCTTATACTTCCTGCCGATAGCCTTGGCGATTAATGTCAGGGGCCCCGCCTTGAAGGTCTTTCCGCCGATTTGCTTTTGCCGTGCTGCTGCCATGGTGTTCTCCTCGTGCAATGATCCTACGGCCCAGTATAGCGGCGGGCCGCCATGAACTCCACCATAGGTATACAATAGATATCGTTATCCGGGCAGTGGCGGAGCCCGGCCGTTCCGTGGCCCACGAAGCCCGCAGGCCTGTTGTGCCTATATTCTGGGACCAGGAGGTATCTTTATGCACAAACGAAGGCGAGCACTTGCCATCGCGGCGGTCCTCGGGCTGTTTGCCGCAGGCATGGCGGCCGCCGGCCCAACGTACGAATTCCGAACACTCATTCCGGGAGCTAAGCAACTCTCGGTGACCGAGACCTTTGCCATCCCGGGAACCTATACGGTGCCGGTCCCAAGCGGGGCCACCCGGATCGCGTTTCAGTTGGCGGGGGCTGGAGGCGGGGGCGGCTATTTTCTCTATTACGCGACGCCCGGTACCGACTTTGGCGGCAACGGCGGCCTGATCCTCGGGACGGTATCCGTGGCCGGGGTCTCCTCGGTCACGGTCGTCGTCGGCGCGGGCGGACAAGCGGGGAGCGGAAGCGTAAACGGGGGATTTGGCGGGGGTGCTTCCGCCTTGGTGCTGGGGGGCCAATTTGTGGCCGTGGCTGGAGGCGGGGGTGGCGGCGGCCTGGATAATAGTGTCAACCCCCAGCCGTGGGCGGCGGAAGGTGGCCCCGGCGGAGAGTCGAACACTTCCGGAGAAAATGTGGACGGCGCCTATTATTCCGGATGTGCCGGCGGTGCCGGGGCCACCGACACCGGTCCGGGCATCGATGACTGGACCAGCCCCGGCTATAGCGGGACCGGCGTTTCCGGTTCCGGCCCTATTTCCCTGACCAACCTGACGGACGGCGGAAACGGTTCTTCCGTCGCTTCCCCGTATGGGGTGGCGGATCCGTCAGGGGGTTCCGGCTATTATGGCGGGGGCAGCGGCTATAACTGTGGGGCGGGGCCGAGCGGCGCGGGCGGGGGTTCGGACTACGCCGCTCCGGAGGCGACCGGCGTTACGGACACGGTAGGGGGCGGAGCCACGGGAGGCCTGGGGTCGACGACCAGCGATACGTACAACGCCGCCAATACGTCCTTGCCAGGCCAGAACGGGGTGGTCACGTTACAGTGGACCAACTAGCCCCTATCGGAATCACTTCCGCGAGGCCCGTAAATTCCAGGTGTTGACATCCACAGTCACAGTTGCTATACTTTGTCGCATCGAACAAGCGAAGGCGATTTGAACCATGACGGCAACTCTGAAATCCACAGCGCATCCTGCCCCGCAGCCGAGCATCGGCCGGCAGGAAGGCGTTTGCCTGGCGGATACCGTGAGTTTGGCTTTGTGGATTTCACACGGTTTTCAACGCTATTCGAAATTCGCCCCGCAAGGGGCGTGGATTGAAACAAATACGCAGGTGATCATGCAGTAAGGGGACTCCCAGGGGTCCCGCAGTAGGGGGCCTCCACCGGGGAGTACACGACCCGACAGGCTCCGACCAGGAGGTTGCCGGGTCTTTCCTTGTGGGGAGAGAGCCGGAAACCACCTGACCTCGGCAACGGGGTCCGCTCTTTTCCAATAGAGGAAATATCCGTGCGTCCGGGCAACCGGACGCACACCAGAGCCGCGCGGGACAGAAACCGGTCGGTTGCGGTGTGCGTGAGCACACGTTTTCGCGGGATTGGCATAGTGGTTGTGTCCCTGCCTTCCAAGCAGGCTACAGGAGTTCGATTCTCCTATCTCGCTCCAAATCCACAGGCGCGCAAGCGATCCTGGGACGGCCCGTGCAGCGCCGGCGTAACACGCGAATCTGCACTCGAATGGCATGTAGCTCAACAGGTAGAGCTCCCGGCTGTTAACCGGGTGGTTGTAGGTTCGAGTCCTGCCATGCCAGCCAAATCCGCGTAGCGGGTCGGGAACGGTTGGGTCGTACGCCAACGCTGGATTCGTAACCAGCAGCATGGGCCCGTAGCTCAGATGGGAGAGCGCTAGCATGGCATGCTGGAGGTCGCCGGTTCGATCCCGGCCAGGTCCACCAAATTCCCCGCCCTGGGTTACGGGATGGTGACTTGTACGCCGCTGCTAAAGCCATTGCCGGGGTGGGCAAGGCAAGACCGGTCGAGAGACCGGGATATGCGGTCGCCATATCCGTTGCAAAGCGACAAGCCGTCCGGCTGAATACCGGGCGCATCCTGGAAGATTGGGTGAATTGGTTAAACCATCGGACTGTAACTCCGACGCCTCTGGCATTTCCGGTTCGAATCCGGAGTCTTCCACCATATTCGCCGACCTATGGCCGGTAGAATTGACGACACCATCGTTCATCCGATGGCGCGTTATCGGTACATCGCAAGGTGTATTCGGCGCTGATAAGGGGTGCCGGATGTCTGGCAGGGAACATCGTCGGTCCACGATAGACCGATTTCTGCAAGTCGTGGGTAGCGGGCAGATCCCGTGTCCGCGCAACCTTGGGCCTGTAGTTCAGCGGGAGAACACCTGCCCTGCATGCAGGTTGTCGCCGGTTCGAATCCGGCCAGGTCCACCATATTGTACCGGGTACGAGCGGGCACTATTGCCGACGACCCGAGCAGTTCGGCCAGCCAGAGCCGGGCCCGAAATCGGGCCATCTGGTCTTGCGGAGTTGGGTGAGTGGCTCAAACCGACTGGCTGTAAACCAGTTGCCTCTGGCGATCGCAGGTTCGAATCCTGCATTCCGCACCATAATTCAGCCCTTTCCAGAACGGAAAGGACTACTCCAACCGGTCGAATACCGGTTTCGCCGAAATAGCTCAGATGGTAGAGCGACTGACCCGTAATCAGTAGGCCACCGGTTCGATTCCGGTTTTCGGCTCCAATGCCAGCCGTATCCTGCCCGCCTAGCTCATCAGGTAGAGCGCCTGCCTTGTAAGCAGGGGGTGATCGGTTCGAGACCGGTGGCGGGCTCCAAGTATTGGTAGTTTGCGTACGGCAAACGGTAGCTGGCAGACGATCGTCGGGCCACGCCTGATTCGCTAGACCAAAAGGTCCGGTGGCTGCCTGAAAGGCCATCCCTGTTTTCGGAGTGCGCTCTGGTGTGGCCGTAGCTCAGTGGCAGAGCTCCAGGTTGTGGCCCTGGCGGCACGGGTTCGAATCCCGTCGGTCACCCCCGAACGCATTCCCCTTGGCGAGTTGGTAGAGTGGCCGATTACGGCTGTTTGCTAAACAGTTGATCCTGGCAACCCCGGGGTCCGCAAGTTCGAATCTTGCACTCGCCGCCATTACCGCGCTTGTAACTCAATCGGTAGAGTACCGGACTTTTAATCCGGGTGTTGTGGGTTCGACCCCCACCGGGCGCACCAAACCCCCGGCATGCTGGCGCCTTCCCCGCCGTACCAGACGGGGGACCTCAAGGCGGTCGTCCCCAAGGACAAGTATCGTTGGGCGCGTCGCCATCCGGTTCCGGCTATCGTTCGGGTTGCAGACGAAGGCGGTGATGTTTGACGTTATTACAAGGGGTGACGGGTTGCTATCTCGTTACGCGCCTCTTTTCTTGGGGAATCGTCTAATGGTAGGACAACGGTCTCTGAAGCCGTTAATCGTGGTTCGATCCCACGGTCCCCAGCCAACTTCGGAGACATGGCAGAGTCTGGTTGATTGCGCCGGCCTTGAACCCCGGAGGCTTGGGTGTCCCCAGGTCCGCGAGTTCGAATCTCGCTGTCTCCTCCATTTTCACGTTTGACAGATTATCCATAGGTATACTAAAATAGTAGCCATTGGGGAGCTTGGCTAGCCAACCCCCGAGACCGTCCACTTCCGGGATCCCATGCGGATAGAAGTGGCCCGGCTTGATCCCGGCCTATCGGGAGGCCATCTTTCGGGGTGGCGTTCCCGGCGAAGCGCCGGTGCCCCAGGGGTTCTGGGGAGCGTTGCATACCGCCTGCAATGTCAGAAGACCTCTCCTCGCCTAGCCGGGTGCATGTCTTACGGCCTAGCCGTCCTGCTGAATGGACGCAAACTGCCCCGGCGTTCGTCCGCTCCTTCCGGGTCATTCCGCAAGCGGACTCCGCCGAAATTGCGTGGGGGTTTCGGTTAGATCAATCCGGTGGCTTATACACCGGATAGCCTACGCCACATTCCTATCTTCGGAGATGTGCCAGAGAGGCCTATCGGCGCTGTTTCGAAAACAGATGGCTGGGAAACCGGCACGCAGGTTCAAATCCTGCCGTCTCCGCCAAATTTCAGCATTGCGGGCTTCGGCCTTCGATCCCGCCAGACAGGGTTACGGGTCTGGCCTATCCGCCCGAGGTGACAAGGCGGCGCTGTTGGCCGCGCACACAAGTCGCGGTGGGCTAGCCGGGGCATTGCCCTTGAGTTCCGGCATCGGTCTTGCGCCGGTGATGCAAGCGCAAGCGGCTTCCGTTGGCCGGCTCCAGACGGGTGAACAACTACCAAAAGAGGTTTCTTCCGTGAATCAGATTCTGCTTTTTGTCGCCCGTCACGAGGTTGTTTTCCTGATGTTGATGGTGGTGCTCACCTTCGGAGTTATGGTGGCGGCGCTCACCGATGCAACTTCGCTTTTCGTCTCATTTGTTTTGTTGTTACTGCTTACTTCTGGATTGTTTTATGCCTCCATGTCCGTTGACGCCCCCGCCATCTGGTTTACCGGCGTGCCCCGGGCGGAGGCCGTCTGGCTGAAACAGGACGTGGACAGGCAGCACACCGCACTGAGTATCCAACAGTTTGCCAGCATAACCGGGAAGTTCCGTTCACAAAAGGATAGGAGCTTTCTTCGCCAACAGGCGGCATTGTCTGGAGTGGTGGTTGCCCGATGAGCCGCACTCTTCGTGCCACAGGGAACCTGGGATGCGCTGCAATCCGACAGGGGACGGCTGATTAAACAACGGACATTTTCGCGGGAGTAGCTCAGTGGCAGAGCGCGACCTTGCCAAGGTCGATGTCGCGGGTTCGAATCCCGTCTCCCGCTCCAATCGCGCCGTCATAGCTCAGTGGCAGAGCAATTCCTGGTAAGGAATAGGTCGCCGGTTTGATTCCGGCTGACGGCTCCAACGTATGCGGAAAAGCTCAGTGCGGCGCTAACGTGCGTAGACGTCGTTTGGGCCCCGCTTTCCGCCCCAAATTCGAGTTCATCGGATCGTCGGAGGCCTGCAGCGACGTTAAATAAAAAAGGCCGGGGACCTGAAACGGTTGGGCCGAAACACCAACGCGGGACCGTAACCCGCAAATTTTGTCCGGCTGGCCGAATGGTCAGGCGACTGCCTGCAAAGCAGTTTTATGTCGGTTCGATTCCGGCGCCGGACTCCAATTTCGCAGCGGCGTCATTCGAGCTTCGTTGAACTGACGGCTTCCATTTCCTGGCCGCCCGTAGGCATTCCAGCGGATCCAGCCCCCGTACGGCGCTGGTAGGCATTGCCCGGACTGGAATCCCTGTCATCCTTAGACACGTAGCGCAACCGGCCAGCGCGTTGGTTTCATAAGCCGAAGGTTGCGGGTTCGATCCCCGCCGTGTCTACCATTTTCCCCGGGCCTGTAGCTCAATCGGCAGAGCGGGCGACTCATAATCGACAGGTTTCCGGTTCGAATCCGGGCTGGCCCACCATTTCCGCGCCCATGCCAGGAGGCCGATGGCCATGTTGGAGGCAGATGAGTTTTTTCAGCGAAGTCCGTTCACGTCTGAGCAACGCGCCGCCCTGCCCTGCTGTTTTCCCTGCGGAGATACCGGCCTGGGACTCAGTGAGAGTGGCCCTTTTTCATACGAGCCCTGCCCGTTCTGCAGGCCGGAAATCTACGCCGGATGGGCTGCCGATCGCATCCGGCAAGGCTTGAAATCCGCCCCGCGCAATGGTCTGTCGCCGTTGGCGCAAGCCTGGTCTGCCGCCAACCGGCCCCTGCCGGCACACCTGCGGCACCTGTAACCATTTTTGAGGAGACGGCTAATGGCCGGCCACCTGGTTTTGGCCCAGGCATAAAGCAGGTTCGATTCCTGCCTCCTCAGCCATTTTTGGCCTGTTAGCTTAGTGGCTCAAAGCGCCTGCCTGTCACGCAGGAGATCGCCGGTTCGAATCCGGTACGGGTCGCCATTTTCGTGGTCTGCAACAGGGGCTTAGCTCAACAGGTAGAGCGCCGGTCTTACAAGCCGGAGGTCGCGGGTTCGAGTCCTGCAGCCCCTACCATTTTCGTCGCATATCGGAGGTTTTCATGGCACTGAAAGGCCCAGGCAGCACATCGGAAGTACCGCATCACCAGATTCCACATAGCGCAGATTCCAGTCAGGAAAACCGATAGGACGGTGCTCCGCGAGTCTGCCTCGCAGAAGGAGCATCCACATGACCATCGTTTTCCGCACTTCCTCTTTTTTCCTGGTGATCGTGTTGACCACCAAGATGGTGGCCGTTTTTTCTGAGGCCATCACCGTCCCGGACGATTCGGCCACCCATGCTTTTGTCGAGCGGGTCGAGAAACTGGTGGACGAAGCCGTCAAGACCCATGGCGAAGCCCGGGAGGCCGCCGAGCAAATCGAAACCATGTCCTTCGCGTTGCGTTTGTTCGGAGATCGGTCTATCGAGTGCCTGCGGGCCATGGCCGGAAGCCTGACCCGCCGTCTTCGGCCGGTTTCCCGGTGGCTGTCCGACAACTTCTCCAGTCTGGAGCGGTTGGCCGAGAACGCCACGATTGGGCCGATGTTCGGCAAGCCTGCGGATAACCAGTCAGGTTATCCGGGGCAATGGTCATTTCTGCACACTCAGCTCATCGGTAGAGCAAGCGACCGATAATCGCTAGGCGGGTGGTTCGATTCCACCAGTGTGCACCACTTTTCGGGACGCCAACTCAGCGGCCAGGGTACCCGCCTTTTAAGCGGGGAGCCCAGGGTTCAAATCCCTGGCGTCCCACCAGCGATTGACAGCTAACCAATACCATTGGTAAACTGTATTCGTCTTGAACGAAAACTTCAGGTTTCCCGATTTCAGCTTCATCGGAGCGTAGCGCAGTCTGGTTAGCGTACCTGGCCTGGAACCAGGGGGTCGCTGGTTCGAATCCAGCCGTTCCGACCATTTTAGTCTTATCGGCGGTCAGCACTTTGGGTGTGCTTTCCGGACAGGAAGCCCGGGCAACGCACTGGCCAGTGCCCAGCCGGGATAACGGAAGACCTGCAGACGCGGGGCCAGCTTCCGTTGGTGGGGTTCGAATCCCCTGCCGCCGACTTTATTTCGGGCCCGTAGCTCAGTTGGGAGAGCGTTCCGTTCGCAACGGAGAGGTCGCCGGTTCGATCCCGGCCAGGTCCACCAAACCTCCTTGCAAGTGACGTGTTCTTTTGCTATACTGTGCGTTGTTCCTAGCAAGGACAACGCCGTCCCACGGACCGGTGAACTGCCGCACAGACAGCTAAGAAACGGCTTGCGCCCATTCCCCGCCCAGGCCGGTAGCCTGGTGGCCAGGCCACGGCCATTCCGATCTTCGGGCGTGTGGCCCGATGGCCTCCTATCGATAGAGGCCCGTAGGCAGGCGAAAGCCGGCTGCGTACTCCGAGGCAGGACGCTGATCTCGTCGACAAGCGGGTTCAGGTGACGCACTGCCGCGTCGGGGAGTCGTCGACTCCCAAGGCTTGTCGCCCGTCCCGCCGGGTAATGCGGGGGCTGGCGGTCGATTCCAGCCGCGGAGCCGGTTGACATCCGGAAATCGAACGTCGTGCAGGGTTGGAAACCTGGGCGCGCCTATTTTGCCGATATCGTCCAATGGCCAGGACTCCGGTCTCCAAAACCGGTAATCGCGGTTCGAGTCCGTGTATCGGTGCCAGTTTCTGATGCGGGATAGGGCAGTCAGGCAGCCCGTCGGGCTCATAATCCGAAGGTCGGTGGTTCGAATCCACCTCCCGCCACCATTCTGAGTAAGTAGAATCATTGCTCCCATCGTCTAGGGGTCCAGGACGGCTGTTTTTCAGGCAGCGTACGTCGGTTCGAATCCGACTGGGAGTGCCAAATTCGGAGCGCCCCGCGCGGGGCACCGAATCCCTGTTGTCCCGGGGGGCCTGGAGCCGGGGACAATCGTTCGGTTGGCCGACCGTCCAACCGTGTTTTGCTCGGAAACGAAGCCCATCGGGCACCGGGAAGCCGTGCCGGCCGTGCCGGGGCGCGAAACTTCGCCTCGCTGGTGGAACAGCAGACACGCCGGTCTCAGAAGCCGGTGCCGAAAGGCTTGCAGGTGCAACTCCTGCGCGGGGCACCAATTCGCGGTATCGAAGCGCCAGGCTCCGCTCGGCCAGAGGCCCAGGCCGTCGGGTTCTCAGCCCGAAAACACCGGTTCGAATCCGGTGCGGAGTACCAATTATGGCGGGGGCTCGCCGCAAATCGGCGCGAATACCCCACTACGCAACGATAGCTCAGCAGGTAGAGCACCTGGTTGAAGACCAGGGTGTCGTCGGTTCGATTCCGGCTCGTTGCACCAATCTGGAGGATTGCGAGAGCGGCCTATTCGCGCTGCTTGGAAAGCAGATGGCTGGGGAACCGGCACGCAGGTTCAAATCCTGCATCCTCCGCCAATGCCAGGGAACGGGCATACGCCTGCTTCCGGAACGCGTGTAACCCGGTCTGGTTCTTTCTTCATACGGCGGGATAGCCCACACCAATTTCATCGGTGGTACATCACAGCGGAGAAGCTCATAATGATCCCTGAAAACACGAATAATCCCGGAATATTCTGGACTGAACACCTGCAGCTTGTGGGTCGCTCCGGAGTGGGGAAATCGACGGCAGCCGCACAACTCGTGTTGGCCAGGCTGGTCTTAGGCCGTCCTGTGGTGATCCTTGATTACGGGCGTTCGTATCTGCATTTGGCCCGTCTGCTCCACGGCAACTATATAGACCTTCGACCTGAACAGCAGTATCACCAGGTGTCAAAAGGAGACTGCTCCCTGTTCGTATATGACTTCGAGTCATTGTGGCTAGACCGCGGTGCGAAACAGATCCCAACCCTTTGGAAAGGTGATCTTCCAGAAGACTCCAGCATTCCCGGAGATCTGCGAGACGGCCTGGTTATCGTAGACGAGCCTGTAAACATTTCGCCGGTGTATCCAGCCTTGCTTCCTACTTTGGCCGAATTTGTCCAGCGGGGGGCGTCAATCGCGGTAACTGGACAGTGTCCAGAAGACGTAGAACCGTTCCGTCCGGTATTAAAAAACGCCAGATTATGGGACATCACGTCCAGTCCCATAGGCTGACAAATGTACTTTTTTGGACCGACCGCTGGCGGGGTTTTATATGGCGGGAATAACGGCCCTGGTAGCTCAGTGGACAGAGCACCTGGCTTCGAACCAGGGGGCCGCGGGTTCGACCCCTGCCCAGGGCGCCAATACCGGCAACTGGTAAGTAATCCTTACCAGTTGCCCAACACGCACATCGGGGTGTAGCGCAGTCTGGTAGCGTGCCTGGTTCGGAACCAGGAGGCCGTGGGTTCGAATCCCGCCATCCCGACCAATAAAAGGACGCTCTCAAATCAACACAAGCGAGGCAATCATGCTGAAAACCGAAATGTACCACCAGATCAAAAACCGGCTGGCCGAAACGGTGCACCTGAAACTGGAGAACGCCGACCCGTTTCAGCTGGGCCTGTTCGACATGCTGGCCAAACTATTGGCGCTGCATGTATTGGTGGCGTTGTCCGATGCGTATGCCCTGCCGATCGATGACGTCAAATCGGCTGTACGGTTTTCCGCGCCGGAAGACCCGGACGCGGACACCGATCTGGCCAGCGCGACCTGGGAGTCTTACCCAGAAGCCCTGCTCTCGCCAGTCACCGATGCCGATTTTCGACGGAAGCTGCGCAGCGCGCCAATACGGAATGTTTTCCAGACCTTACAAGCCTTGTGGGGCCTGCAGGAGATGCTGCGCGGGAAATTGGACCGCGCATCGGTCCACTAAGCCATCGGGAGATCTCTACCCTGTATCCGGCCTATCGACAGTTGCGGATTGACCGGCACCTGGATCTGTCTCGTCCGTTGGCCCATAGCTATCGGCCCGGAATGGTCTTGTGCGGCAACGGCTGGTTTGAGTTGATCGACCGGCTGTGTCTGGACCTCGAGAGCGGCGGTATTCTACACCGTATGCCAGAGTTCGAATCTCTTGCGTCACGCCAACAAAAGCAGAAAGTAAGCCTTGTGCTTTTTTCATTCAAAACCGATCAGGAGGCGTGAATCGACCGGAATAGTGGTAGCTTTTGGAACAATTAGCAGCCTAACGGACGTAGCAGGTTTTGCGGCAACCGTTCATGTGGATAGCGTTCCGCTCAGCAGCGATTGGCTCTCGACGGCCGGGATCCGGACTTGTGATACATTCCGAACACCTATTCCCATGCCGAGGCGTTGGGCCGCACATAACCGGTGGGGACCCCAGAATTGGCCCTTTTGGCGCAGAGGAAAGCGCGTCTGGTTGCGGACCAGAAGGTCGCAGGTTCGAATCCTGCAAAGGGCACCATTATTATGCAAAAATGCGGCTGTAGTTCAGCGGAAAGAACAGCGGCTTTCTACACCGCGTGCCGGGAGTTCGAATCTCTCCAGTCGCGCCATTTCAACCGTAGGGGAGCAGGATCATGGACGTTTGGAACGCTTTGGAGCACCTAACAAAAATCGCCGCGCAACCCGGCGGCCAAGATCTAAACTTAGCGATCCCCGTGTATGCCCCGGGATCGATCGGTGCCTCGCCGACCGTACCGGTAGCCGCCATCTCCGCCGGTATCGATTGGGATCACGGCCGAGTCTTCATGCATCCCGAAGGGCAGCTGTCCCGGCTCACCCCGGAAACGCAGGCGGCCCTGGATCGGTCCATGGCGAAGCTCCGGCTCGAGCGCGAGCACGCGGCGCTCTTGGCCGTGCTGGCCAGGGTTCACGATGCCTGCGCCGATCCATCCAGGCCGAGGCAAGCGGTCGGGGAAATGCTGGCGGCCGCCCTGCGGAAGTTCGGCGAACCGGCCGATCTGGACCGGTAAGAGAAAAATTGAGGTGGCCGGCGCCATGGGATGGAAACTAATCTGGAACCTGCTACTCTTCGTGCTTGTTTTTCATTTTATCACGAGGAGTAAAGTTTTGGCGGAAAAGCCATATGCGGCGTATGCTATTTGGCGAAACGCGTTTGGCAAGTCGTCCCCTTCTCTTGCTGGTGGACAGAGCGCGGCGCTAAGGCTTAACGCTTGGGCCACTGGGGGATTTCTGGCAACACATGGAATGACCGGCGCACCGCTTTGGAGGTTAGGGAGAGTGGCGGTTACTATCGCCTGGTGGTTGTTTGGTTCGTTATTGGCGGCGTTGGTTGGCATCGGCGCATTGCGTGAACAGCCGGACCATTTCGCTGGTTTTGACCTTGCGCTGTACCCGGCTTTCTTGTTTTTTCTGCTGCTTGATGTGTTGCTAGGATCTCTGTAGGCGATATTGGAGCGTGTAGCTGGCATCCCATTCGCGGCGCGGAAGCGATTTGAGGTCTGGTTGAAGCGTAATCCGCTTGGTCCGGCGACGGATGCTGAACAACCCGCGATGGTGTTCGCTAGACTTGCCAAACTGGTCTTTGGGCGCGGACTGAAAGGAGTGCCATGGTGGTTCACGCCCGGCAATCCATTGGTTCGCTGGCCCAGATGGATCCGAGCGCTCGCAAGTCCGCTGGCTGCTGTTTTGGCCGTCATAGTATACGGACTTTTGGAAGGTACACACTTCGCGTTCGGTGACGCTGGCGATATCGTAGTATCTGGGCTTTTCCTGGTGTTCACTTGGGCGGCACCTTTAGAACGCACTCTACAAGCTGCCCCCTGGACAGGTTACACTGATGCTGGTCCGGCGTTTACCGTGTCTTGGATGTTGGAAGATTTTGGAGTTTTCCCAGATTAGTCTCGCCCCGGTATGGTTTGTTTTTTGAACAACAACAGCCACAACCAGGAGGCTTTCTGAACAGTCTGGAGCACTCCGGCTTTGGCCAGGCTATACAGAGCGCACTCCGTTGGCGCAGCAGTGCTTCGTGAGCACATCCAGAAGTTGCAAACGGTAAGAAAAAAAAATGGAGAAAACCATGCTGGCGAAAGAAAACTGGCCATAGTGACGAAAATCTCGCCGAAAACCGGGTTTCCGGAGGAAAGTTGCAAAAAATGCAACCACTGCCAGCGCCCTTCACTCGCCAAACGAAAGGAAACTCTGGATCGGCTGGTGGCCGAGGCCCAGGCGCACGGCGAATACGAGTAACCCGGCCCCTGTAGCTCAGCAGGACAGAGCGCTCGGCTCCTATCCGGGAGGCACTGGTTCGAATCCGGTCAGGGGCGCCATCCCAACTGGCGTGTTTCAATCCACGCCCCTTGCGGGGCGAATTTGGAAGAGGCCACCGGTCAGGCTTTGGTGAAAAATGCACCAGTTCAGTTCGTGCAAAAATTGCACATTGCTTTCATGCTCTCGTGGTGCAATTGGCAGACATGCCGGCCTTAAACCCCGGCGGCTCGCTTTGGCGGGTGTCGGTTCGAATCCGACCGAGAGCACCAATTTCGGATTGCTAACTCAACTGGCAGAGTGCCGGACTCTTACTCCGGAGGTTCCGGGTTCGACTCCCGGGCAGTCCACCACTTCTCATGTATGTCCCCCACAACGCCCCCGTGGTTGGAACAGCAGACACGCCTGCCTCAAGAGCAGGTGCCCGCAAGGGCGTGCCGGTGCGAGTCCGGCCGGGGGTACCATTTCCAGCCATGGGCCAGGAGGCCGCCATGCTCCATCTACTGCGCTTTCCCGTATTCTCCCGGTTGCGCTCGCACCGGGTTCCCGAAGACCGTTCCCGGCTGCGCGCCGGCCGCGGCGAGGAATCCGACCAGCGGAACCAGAAATCTTTCGGCCACAGCGTGGTCGCCTTCGGCACGGGGACCCTTCGCCTGCCTCGGCCCTGACTGATTTCGTCCCGGTAGCTCAGTGGACAGAGCGCTCGCCTCCGAAGCGAAAGGCCGCCGGTTCGATTCCGGCCCGGGGCGCCATATCCCCCCCTTTGCGAGTGTGGCGAAATAGGCAGACGCGCCAGATTTAGGATCTGGTTTCCTGCGGGTTCGACTCCCGCCACTCGTACCATTTCCCGCGTCCTTGGCTCAGCGGGAGAGCGCCTGCCCGACACGCAGGAGACGGCTGGCTCGACCCCCGCAGGACGCACCATCGTTCCGTACTTCCTAAATTATACTTAAACGTGGGAACGATAAGTATAAATTTGGTCAGCGAGGTTGATCCGCATGCGCGTACCACTTCCGAGGTCCAGTTTCTTCCGTTAGGTATTTTCACCTGACAGGAGAAACTCGTGCCTGAGTACACCATCTGTTCCAAATCCAGCCAAGTGTTCGGCCCTTATTCGGCCGATTGGTTGCGCGACTGGATCCGCCGAGAGCGGCCCGCCATCAGTCCGGACGGCACTTTCGGATACTGGACCTGGTCCTGCGGAGAACCGGCGCGGCAAACCTATGATTGGGTCATCCGCGATGCCCAGTTGGAGATTGTCCCCCTGGTGGCGCTTTTTCCGCGCCGGTCACCTCGTACCCGGTTTCGTCGTTTCAGCGGCCGGCATTGCCGCGCACGCCACCGGTGGTTCCGGCGCTGCACGGCGTCACGTACCTATCGGGAGAGCCACGGCTGGTCTCCGGATACCGAGAACCCGGAATGGGCGGAACCGCCCGTTCGTGGGCGTCGCAAGGGCTGGGCCACCGTTTTCGACGACTTCCCCCGGAAACCGGAGAAAAGCTGGAAGTCCCACCGACGCACGCAATACAAGGCCGCCCGGTAGACGGGCAGCCGCCCTTTTCTTTTCGCCGTCGTAGCTCAGGGGCAGAGCACTTCCTTGGTAAGGAAGAGGCCGTGGGTTCGAGCCCCACCGACGGCTCCAATTCCGGATTGGCATCCAACCATACCAAATGGTATACTGTATTTAGATATCTCTGAGGATACGAAGCCATGTCGAACCCTATTCCTCGAGCCCAACAGGACGTTGTCCTTTACCTGCTGCGTCACGGCCAGTGCCGCGGCGATCGGCAACGCCTCTGGTCTCTGCTCTACCTGCTCGACGCCATCAGCTTTGCGGAGACCGGGGAAGGCGCCACGGAGATCCCGTGGGTGGCGGGAATATCCGGCCCTGAACCGGAAGCCGGCACGGTGGTCGCCGAAGATCGGCTCCAGGACCTGGGAAACCCCGAGTTCCAGGGCCGGCTGAGTGAATACCTGGCAGGCTGGCTCGGGTACCTGACCACCGAGCTGTCCGAGTCCGAACTGGAGCCCGCAGTCCTGCCCGGGTGGCCCGCCCGGAATCGGGCCATCGGCCGAAGGCTCCCGTACGCGGGCGCCTTTGACGCCACCCCGTTCGGCAAACAGCGAAAACGGGAGGCCTCTGCCCAACAGAAGGCACTGCGCTGGGGCCGGAGTATCCACACCGAAGCGGCCGGAGGATTCGTTGAAAACGAAAATCATGATCAGGGCGACGGAGGCCTGCCTGCAAATCCTGCATCAGCAGGAACAGGGTCCCTTGCCACGGGAAAAGGCCTACCGGATGATCTTCCTCCTGGACTTCGCTCAATATGGCGAACTGGGCCGTAGTGTCACCGGTACCATCTGGCAGGTTGGTCCAGACGGCCCGGTTCCGGCTCGGAACGATCTGCCAGGCCAGGAGTTTTTGCAGGGGGACCCCATTCACGGCCCCGTCGACCAATGGGACCTCACCCCAAACCAAAGCCGGATGCTGGGGGTTCTTCGGGAGTATGCGGGAGACTGGCTTTCCGCTGCGGAAATCGACATAGGCCGGCTGTTGGAGGACCTGCCATTAGGGGCGGATATTCCGTACACCCGGGCCATCCAGCCGGAATCCGAGCATGGCCGGCTGATCCTGGAACTGGCACACGACCAGGCCCAGTACTGGGCCGCCATGGCCGCCTTCCGGGCGTCGGAACCCGATGTCTGACCAGGATTCCAGCCTTGGTCCCGGATGGGCCATCCGGAGTCTGCCGCAACCGCTTACCAGGGGTGACGCCAGAACCCTGGCCCATCTGTCCGGTTCTCTTTTTGGGGACGGTTACCTGACTGCCCGCCAGCTCCAGATGGAAGCTCCTGCCGTGCTCCTGGCAATCGTGGACGGAAACATCGCGGGCTGGACCACCGCCTACCGCTGGACGGGCCAGAACGAAACTCCGCCCCGGTATTACGCGATGCTGCAAGCGCTCGACGCACCCGTCCACTGGCCGCTTCACGTACTGGGGGAGATCGCCGTACTTCCGGGCTACCGTCGCCGAGGCATCGGCACCGCCCTGCTTCGAGAGGCCCTGGCCAGGCATCGTCATTGGGCCACCTTGCTCTGGGACCGGTCCGACGGGGCCCCCAATCCGTTTCTGCGGTTGGCGGAGGCCAACGGCTTCTCTGGCCAGAAGCGGATCCCCCGTTATTGGGAAGCAGATTCTCTCCAGCGCAAATACGTCTGCCCCGCCTGTCAAGGCACTTGTCACTGCGATGCCCTGCTGATGTGGCGCTGAAACCGGCGCCAAGCTGAAACCGGTCGAGTGGCGTAATTGGTAAACGCGCCAGCTTGAGGTGCTGGTGTCCGCAAGGACGTGCGGGTTCGACTCCCGCTTCGACCACCATTTTGTCTCGCCTGGAGGCCTGTCATGCCAACATCAACCCCGCTCCGGGCTTCGCCCGCAAAGAACCGGAAGAAACCCGTCCAGGCCGTTCTCTCGATACCCGTCCCGGTCGGCGTCAAGCCGGAACTGGAACAGTTGCTGAAGGACTACCTGGCGCTGGAGCCGCTCGACCGCAGGAAGATACAGGCGTTCCTGGATTTGCGGCTACGGCGTAAGCAGCGGCCAAAGCCGGCCCCTACACGGATTAGCCGGCATCCAATTTCGGAATATGGCGCAGCCTGGTAGCGCACCGGTCTGGGGGACCGGGGGCCGCGGGTTCGAATCCCGCTATTCCGACCATTTTCTCGCCCGATTCCACCCATTTTTCAGCCAGGCTCCGTCAGGGGCTTCCAGTGCCGCCGCTATACTCGGTAGGCCAACTACGGAGTACCTCCACATGGGACAATCCAACCCACCCAATCCATTCCGGCAAGCCACCCAGCGCATGCTGGATTATGGCGTGCATGCCGTGGAATTTCTGGTCACTGGCATCGTGCTGACGTTCGCCGCCATCCTGAGCGGCCACCTGCTTGTGGTGCTCTGGCACGTCATCGAAACCTTCGACAAAACCAGCACGGCCATCGGGATCCGCACCGCGGTCACCGAGGCACTGGACGTGCTGATCATGCTGGAACTGGCCCAGGTGTTCATCCGCCTGGAAGCCAAACAACAGATCGGTGTCACCCTGGTGCTGGACACGGCCATTCTGTTTTCCGTGCGGGAAACGATCCTGGAGCTCTACGGCGCCCAGGCGCACCTGACTTCCACGGAAATGGCGGTCGCCGTCTTTGTCGCCCTGCGGATCATCTATTCCTGGAAGAAGACAACCGCCAAGCAACCATCGGCGAAGAAAACGGACGTGTCGGGGGAATTCCCCGGACGGCAGCCCGGTCCGGCACACGAGAACTCACTTAGGGAGGAAGCTTGATGGACATCGAAATTATTGCAGGCGGGAAATCGACGCTCGCTTCGCCGCAACAACGCTGGACAGATATCGATGGCGAATGGGAAGTGATGCAAGTCGCTCGTTTCGCCGGTCAGGAAATGATCGCGATCACGGATGACGCCGGCGCGTTTGACCTCCTGTATTTGGGATTTGCCGCTCGGGGTTTTCCAACCATGGAAGCCGCGAAGGCGGCGGCGCCCGAGTTCGCGAAGCGCGTCCTGGGCCGGATGCTCGAGGCGATCATCGGCTAGCTCGCCATCAGATGGTTGTCCCGCCCAAGCACCATATTGCCCTTGGAGGTTTCTGATGTTGAAACAAGTCATCGTCCTGCGCAAGGACCTCGGTATGCGCAAGGGCAAGATGGTGGCCCAGGGGGCGCATGCCGCCCTGACGGCGGTGCTGGCCCTGCAGGACCAGTATCGAGGCGCGCCGAATCCCGATTGGAAACGCTGGTTCCATGGAGAGCAGACCAAGGTGGTCGTCAGCGTCAACAGCGAGGCGGAATTGCGTGGGCTGCACGCCCGGCTCTGCGCGGCGGGATTGCCAGCAGCCCTGGTCCAGGATCGGGGTCATACCGAATTTCACGGAGTGCCCACGTATACTGCGCTGGCCGTAGGCCCCGCCGACAGCCGGGAGCTAGACCCATTCACCGGAGAGCTCCCCCTTCTTTGAACTTCGCCATTCAAGCCGAACGATCCTTCGTTCGGCTTTTTGTATGGCAGGCGCTTTGATTCGACGGCGGCATCCATGGCGATCCGCCACGGCCTGGCTGGCAGGAATGCCATTCCACGGTTGTTCATAAGCCTGCGGTACGCTATAATATCAAATAAATAGCTCGTCAGGCCGAGCTCCGCGACCAGAGGAAGCTCGAATGCGTTGTCATAGCCTGTGGATTCATCAAGCCTGGGGGCCGGACCAGATTCCGCTGCTACAGTGGCCAGCACTTCAAGAGGAGGCCAACATCCTGGTCCTGAAGGGCACGGAATCCACCCAACATGGGGTCAATACCAGCGTGTGGATCGTTCCCCTGCAACCGGTTTGGCGGGATACCGACCTTTCCGATGCGGATGGTGAGGCGGCTCAGTCGCTTACCTGTCTTGTCCACATGGCCGACGGCGACACTTCGCTACAGGAGGAGCCCACGGGATCCGCGATAAGCCCCCCCCCGATAGAACGCATTGTGCATTCTATTATGAGCGTGGAATCTGGTGGTCCTTGACCGATGAGGACGGTCATGTCTGGGAAGCCGCTGACTCCGCTGTAAGCCAAACACTCACCCGGCAATTGCGGAGCGCCTACCGAAGGGAAGTCGAGGATCCCCGGCTCGAACCGGAGGCCCTGGTCTATCTTCAGGAGTTGGCGGAAACCGGCAGGCTACGGCAGCACGCCGTGCCTATGGGAGACCTGCGCCACCCCGAGGCGATCACGGCGGCGGTAAGCGCCATCTGGAATTTTTAGCCGGGAGATCCGAGTCAGGCAACACTCCGGTTTGTCTCTGCTTCGGATCCAGAACGCTCTGCCGATTTCCGGCAGGACGAGTGCCGACGGTTGGAAACGGTTGACGGCCCTGGCTTCTGGCATGCATGGCAGCAACGGCGGTGTGCCGCTCTGGCTGCCCGCTCGGAAGCGAGACTCGCCGAGGCCTCCGGACCCTGACCGGAATCCCGCGTTGGCGGCCTATACTGGGCAGGCCAAACCATTAGAGGACTTCGTATGTATTCCGCCGATATGATAAGATCTACCGCTACGTTAGAGGAGGCCGTCCGTCGCTATGGCACGCCCCTGGACTTACGCTTGCATTTCCCATTCACTTGGCCGCTCTCGCCCGAGAGTCAGGTCAAGTTCGAGATCCGGCGTTCCCTGGAGGATCCCAGAGACGGGCGGTGCCCCGCAGCCTTGTTGTTGTGGCCGAAGTCCGCGGCTCCCTGGTGCCTGTTGATGGGCCTGCCGGAGTACTCCGGAGATACTGCCGAACAAGGTTACGCCGAAGAAAGGCTTATCCGGTCACTGGTCCAGTCATTCCGCAGGGAATTTAGCGACCCCCTTCTCCGGTCGAACGTGGCTGTCGGCGATTATGGCCTCTGCACGCTCAACCCCCAGGGCCGGGTTACCGGCTGGCGGGAAATATCGCTATGGTCTGACTTTAGCCTGGATCGTTACCCCTGGGAAACCTACCCCCAGACGGTCAAAGCACAGCTCGCGCTCGAACGCACCGCCGGTTACCGGCAGACCGCCGCCGTCCGGGCTTGGAGCCCCATCCTGCAGGAATTGTTTCCCAGCCTCATACTAGACGGCGGCCGCCCATTGCTGAAACCGGAGACACCGCCACGAGACCCTGGCGTTTGGCAATTCTGAATCGGTTCCCTTTCCGCGGCGGGACTCGCATCTGAGTCCCGCCGTTTTTTCGGTATAAAGAATTCCGGTCGCGCGCACAATGAAAAGCCCCTGAAGCAAACTTCAGGGGCGAAACAGGCATTCAGGTGGCTAGACCGGACTTCGTTCTCCGGCGTGGGCGCGGCAATTGGTATGGCAGCGGCCCGAGCGAATCATGCACGTCGATGGTGAATCCCACCATGGATGGCGCCTTATGGCCGAGAACACGGTCCCAGTCCTGCTCTCGCCGGGTCCATGTCTTCCGGGGTATCCCGGATGGCCGATCGGTACTGTTCCAGTACCGGTACTCTCGCACCCCCGGCTGCCGCAGCCAATGGCGAAACCACGAATAATGCTCGGTATAGGCGATCCCCAGGCAGCGTTGCTGTTCGGTATCCGGAATGAATACCAGCCGAAACTCCGTATCGACCGATGGCTCACGGATGCCCTTTTGTACCGTTTTCTCCCGGAGATCGGCCCACAAGCGCCAACCTTTGGCGCGATTGTCCACCATCCCGGCGTTCTGGAGGAACCGTTGTAGCAACTGGATACCCTTCCGATGGATGTACGGCCGGAAGGCGCCCACCGTCGACTGGATTTCCGGCAGGGAATTGGCCTCGATCAGGAAGCCTTGATAGATTCTGGTGCTCATGAATTCCTCCGGTGATGGTCCTGCCCAAGTATAGGCCGACCGTCGGAACCAGAAGATGCACGGGCCGCCAGTCTGGCCAGGAAAAAGCCCCTGAAGCAACGCTCAGGGGCTGAAAGCAGAAAACAGGTCAGGAGATGTTGATATCTCCCGCATCGGTCAGGGCGATTTGGGTGTTTACGTCGTCATAATTCATGGAGATGTTGATCCGCCAGGAATCCGACAATCGCTCCGCAAACAGGTAGCGGGGATCCGCATGGTTGGGCGAGAGCAGCCGTAACTCGGCGCCTTGGACGGTTAACCCCGCCCGGATCGTGGTGGCGGCGGGTTCGTGCTCGTCGACGGCGTACTCCCCGGCGTTGGCATCCCAAGTGCCTGTAATTACCTCGGCGATAGCGCTGACGGGACTTCCCACGGTAAACGGCAGGAGGCGTGCCCCGTACCGGGTCATGTCCTCGGCGGTGAGCTCTTTGCCACGGGCGTCGGCCGGCAACTCCATGACCAGGTGGAGGTACGCTCCCCCACGCCGGCAAACCTCGTAGGCTAGGTGGATGGGCAATGTCCCGATTACCTGATCTCCGCCCTGTACGACCGCCGGGTCGAAATGCGGCGCCAGGACGGCGTCCTCGATCCCCTGTTGTGCCGCCCACTCTACGGCGCCGTGGTGCCGGGAGATGAAATACTTGGTCATCGTCTTATTCCTCTCGAATGTCACGGGACACCCAATACGGGGCCTGCCAAGTATAGGGACCGGTTTTGTTGGGGTATGCCATCCGTTCCGCGGCGCTACACTGGGGGTCCCCACCGATCATGGAGTTGTCTCATGTCCTACCTTGCGCTTACCGACCTGGAAAACCGGCATGCCCTGCTGCGGGAAGCGAGGCTCATCCATACGCCCGGCCTTCAGGCCCGGCTATGCTCGGCCTTGCAGGCCAGCCTGGAGGACATCGAACGACTGCAACGCGAATTGCAACGGAGACCTTTGCAGGCCTGCACGCCGCGCCGGTCTCCCCAACTGGAAGCGCGACAGCCGGTAGCCGACTGAGTGTCGACACTCCGGCTTGGGAACCTGATCCGCAGTTTCGCGCGGTTCGGGTTGCTTACGGCACCCATCCCCTTCCCGAAAACTCCTCCTGTCGGAAGCTACCGGATCGGGCTTTGGCGGTTTTTGATGGGCATAGGACTGCTGACCAGTCTGCTTTTTCTGGGAGCCGGATTGCTGGCGCTCGATTATCTCGCGGGACCGCTGGCCCGGCCGGGTCCTGGTTCCTCCTGGGGATGGACGATGGCGTTCGGAGTCATGGCCTTGAGCGGGGCTCTTTGGGCTCCCCTGTACTATCGAACGGCGCTTCGTTTGTGGGCCAGCCCGTTGCTAAATCACTATCGGTAATGTATTATAAAAAATATGCCTAACGGAGCCATACCATGTCCCCTGCTCGCGCCATGTCATCCCGTTTCCTGCATTCATCCGAGCGATCCGAGATCCTGAAACGCTTGCGGCAGGAGAGCGACCGACAAGGCTTGCCCTTGGATGAACGGCATGACGAGGATCCCCACCTCGCGTATGAAGCCTTGCACGTCCTCGCGGACGGCCTTCCTGATCGGCTGTATGAGATGCTCCACCCGGCATCACTGGGTAGCGACTCTGATGGCAACCCGGGAAGGACTTTCTTGGCTCTGCAGCGGATTGCCCAGCACGGCAGCGGTGCCTTTGACGCGCCGGAAGCCTGATGCTATATTAAAAAAATGGGCATCCGGATTTGAGTGTGGAGAACAACAAATGAGACTGACAACCAAGAAGCTACTTGACCGTCTGACCGCCGCGCGTCCGGGCGTATACCAAGTCGATGAAGCTGATGTGAATGAGGACTCCGAGGTTATTGGTCTTCACAACAGCTACGTGTTGGTCGTCGATGAAGATGCGGCGCTTGCGACGGTATCGCTTGATGAGTTGATGAAGGTGGGAGGTAATGTTCAGATTGCCGATTGGGTTATTACCAGTGACGCCGTTCTCGACCAAGTAGTGACGGTTGCATTAAATGTGTAAACCGGATTTCGGTGTGGTGAAACACAACCAAATCCGGATAGCCAAAAAAATAAGGGGGCGCTTGGCTTTGACAGGGCGTCGGAAGATTCGGATGCACGCGGAGCGGCAGATGCTCCTTAAAAACCTGCAAAACCAGTAACTGCCAACGACGCAGACTTCGCTCCTGCCCTTCTAGCGGCATGAGCCCGCCATGGTGAAGCGCTTGCTTCCACGAAGACACCGGGCGGTCATCAGAACGGAAGCTGGACCGGGGATCCCGTTATACCCGGTCAAGATCGAAAACGGGTAACGGAGTTCGGGTCGGTCGGAGGACCCGAAGGCTGCGAGTGGCACAAACTCCGGCAACGCGTGTGCATCATCCGGATTCAAACCGTTCTGGACGCGGGTTCGACTCCCGCCGCCTCCACCAATAAGCAAGCCCCTGAGTTTCTCAGGGGCTTTGTTTTAGGTGTAGCCCAGCTTGGCTTCCGACCAGGGCCGTAGCCGGCCCTATACTGGGCAGGCCCTGATAGGATAGGAGACGGACATGGGACTACTCAGCGCGAAAATCAGGCAGGCGATCCGGCGGGGTGCCTGGAGCAATACCGCCAGCCAAATGCCGGATGCCTGCCGAGCCAGGTACATTCGGATCAACGGCGTCTTGCGGTTCCACCGTTTAAGCCGGGAAGACGCCGCCTGGCGATGGGCAAACTTGCCGCTAAAACCCAAAGATCGGGCGGTGCTCGAGTACGCCGATGGCCAGGTGATCGCCCTGAAGATTGGCGAGGAACGCCGGCCAGGGTGACCACATCGCCAGCGTGACCAATTTCTCCGCCGCAGAATTCGTTCTGCGGCTTTTCTTTGCACCGGAGCCGGGCTCTGCGACAGGCTACCGCTTCACCGCCTAACCCGATACCTGCTGCAGAACCCGGAGTACGCGCCCGTTGGGGATGCTGATGCCCGGCGGTTCCGGAAGTTTCCGGTAACCCGCGATCCAGCGGGCGACGGCTGCCGACCGGCTCTGCCCCTTTTCGCAATGGACCCTGAACCGCGTATCCAGAGACTGGCGCTCCACGAACACGCGGATCGCTTCGGCCTGCCGCGGCGAAAACCATTCAATCCCGGACCACACCCAGGCCGGTAGGCCCGACAGCGGCGCTGCCACGGGATCCAGGCAAAAGGGCAGACCCATCGCCAGTTCGTCGGCGTCGTCGAAAGACAGCCGGAGCACCTGGGTCGGAAGGTAACCCGGCAGATCGGCCAACCGCTTGCCCGGATTGGTAATGCTGATAATGGCCATGCCGGGCGTGCCCGGCAACGCTTCAGCCACCTTGCGCGACAGGAATACCACGGGGAGGTCCGGCTCCAGTGCCTGGTTTTCCGGGGGAGAAAAAGAAGATTGCGGTTGGCGCGATGCAAGCATATACTGATGGTGCAGTTTAGTTCTCCCAATAATCTATCAAGAGGAAAAGCCGTGCATTTATATAGCAATCTCAAGCGGGGCAACCGACGGGAGGCTTCCGCCTCGGTAGCCTTGCGGCAGCTGCGAATTCTGGCGTCCAATCGGGAGCCGGGCGCCGAGCTGCCGACGCTGGGCCGGTTCCGGAAACATAAAGCCATGAACTGTGGAAAAACCGCCTGTCCGTTCTGTTGCAATCCCCGACATCCCCGGAGCTGGGCCAAGGGCCAGGACAAGCTCACTTTGCCCGAACGGAAAGCCCAGGCCGCCGCAAATGACGCGGTGGCCGACCTTTGGCCAACGTCGCCACTTGTAAAGGGAAAGCTGACGGTATACAATAATCGCCAACAACTAACAAAGGAGTCTGGAACATGCGTTTTACCCTGAATCGCTGGCACAAAATCAACCAACGGCTGGCCGAACGGGCCAACCGGTTACTGGCGGAAGCCCAGGCGGCTTATCGGGGCGTGGTGGTATCCGGCTATCTCAGCCAGGACCAGCAAGCGCAGCTTCGGCTCCAGCAGAAGAATGCCGCCGTGGCCTTGCAGGAAGGCCGTCAGCTCCTGCAGCTGGTCAGCACGGTTCGCGCCCAGATCTCCGAACTGAACAGCCGGACCCGGATCTCGCAGCTGTTGTCGGAAATTTCCGGCTGCCAGAAAGAACTGGCGGCCCTGGAAGGCATCCTGGAATTTCAGACCAGCAACCTGGTGCCAATCGACGAATTGCCGGCGGCGTTGGCGATGGTCGCGTCTGCGAACGCGGCCAGTTCCCGGCCAACGGGACCGGATCGGCTGCAAGCCAGGCTCCTGCCGGAGCACCAGCAGCGCCAGTTGCAGGCGGACGTCGAGTCGCTGCGGATCCAGATTTTCCAGTTGCAGGACCAGGTAGCCGAAGCCAACCAGCACAAGCTGGATATCCAGCTTTCGGAACAGGACGCGGCTCTGCTCCATACGGTTATCGGACAAGTCGCGTAAGCGGCTGGTCCCGTAACAGGCTGGCGGCGCCTGCCCGGTTTCCCGGGGAAGCCGCCCGGAAGAGCGGTACACCTGTGAGCCTATGGGGCTCCGATGCCCCCTATGGTTGACCTCTTCGTTTGATCGACTCCTGACCCGACGCTCCGGCTTGTGGCTTGTTCACATCGAAAACGGAAGATAAACCGTCCTCTCTTGTTGCAGGTTGCAGGTTGCAGGTTGTCCTCACCGCTCTTCCACCCTTTCTTCCCGGAAGGACCGCCCTGGTTGTTCCGGCTTCACCCCGAAAGTCTCTCGTTCCAGCCCCGATTCTATGCTATAATGAACATTATGTTGGATTTCAGACCGAATCAGACCGCTTTTGGACAGGAGGCCCCTGATGCCTTGGATGGATGCAACGACCGCCACTCGCGTTACCCGTAACCCGCCACAACGACCCATTCCGGATTCGGTCATCGACACCGCCACGGCTAAATCCGAACCGCGGTTGCAGGTGGAAGGTGTGGTCAGGTCCGTGACGTTCCATAACCAGGAAAACGGGTACACGGTGTTCCAGCTGCAGTCCGGGGTCTATGAATCGACCATCATCGGAACCACGGCGGGCGTATCCCCCGGGGAATCCGCCCGGTGCATCGGAACCTGGCAGCAAAGCGCCCAGTACGGGCGGCAATTCAAGGCCGAAAGCGTGCATCTGGCCGAACCTACCACCCGGGAAGCCCTGCTGAGATATCTCGGTTCCGGGGTGATCCCGGGCATTGGCGAACACTTTGCCCAGACGCTGGTGGATCACTTCGGTTTGCGCGTATTCGACGTTCTCGATCAGGAACCGGAAAAGATCGCGGCACTACCGGGCATCGGCAAAAAGCGGCGCGAGGCGATCCTCGCCAGCAGACTCAACCAGAAGGAGATGCGCGAGACCATGGTCTTCCTGATGGCGCACGGCCTGGGCGGCGCCCGC
The DNA here is from genome assembly GCF_054608695.1 of Thiomonas sp. NCBI lineage: Bacteria > Pseudomonadati > Pseudomonadota > Betaproteobacteria > Burkholderiales > Thiomonas > Thiomonas sp. Next base: position 138,370 of record NZ_JBTRXV010000001.1, on the reverse strand, counting down.
GCGGCCAAGGCCTACAAACAGTACGGGGCGAAGACCATCGAATGGCTCTCCGAGAATCCCTACCGGATGGCGCGAGAGCTGCATGGCTTCGGTTTTCAGGTGGCCGACGAGTTCGCCAAACGGCTGGGCATCGCGGCCACCGAACCGGCGCGGCTGTCGGCGGGTCTGGTCCATACGCTCGAAGTCCAGGCCCGTTCCGGGCACTGCGCACTGACCGAACCGCAGTTGCTGAAAACAGCGGCCGAACTGCTGGCCGTTCCGGGGGAACTGCTCCCGTCGGTACTCCGTAGCGAAGTGTCCGGCGGCCGGTTGGCCACGGAAGTCTGGAAGGAGGTTCCGCACTACTACCTGCCCCAACTCCAGCAGGCGGAACGCGCGGTGGCCGCCCAGATGATGCGGTTGCTCCGGGGCCCACTGCCCTGGCAAAGCCTGCTGACTCGTTCCGCGGTCGCTCCCGCCGGAGGCGTTCAGCTTTCGGAAAAACAGCAGGACGCCCTGGAAGCCATGCTCCAGACCAAGGTCGCGGTCATGACCGGCGGACCGGGTGTCGGCAAAACGACCTTGACCCGGAACCTGCTGGACCGGGTTTGCCAGGGTTCACTGCGCGTGCTGCTCTGCGCTCCTACCGGCAAGGCCGCGAAACGGCTGTCGGAGTCCACCGGGCGGGAGGCCCGCACGATCCATCGCTTGCTGGAATTCAATCCGATGGGGGGTTTCGCGCGAAACAGCAGGGATCCGCTGGAGGCCGACCTGATCGTGGTCGATGAGGCCTCGATGATCGATATCGAGCTGATGGCCGCGCTGGTGGACGCGATCGGCCCCGGCGCCGGGTTGTGGCTGGTCGGAGACGCCGACCAGTTGCCATCCGTCGGCCCCGGGGCGGTATTGCACGATCTGATCGCTTCGGCGCGGATCCCCGTCATTCGACTGACGGAGATCTTTCGGCAGGCCGCCAGTTCCAGGATCATCGTCAACGCCCACCGGATTTTGCGCGGCGAGATCCCGCCCAAGCAGGAGCCCGGCGACGTCACCGACTTCTACCTGTTCACGGAGGAAAATAGCGACGCCATCGCGTCTCGCCTGGTGGATATCGTTGCCCGCAAGATCCCCGCCAAATTCGGTTTCGATCCCTTGCGCGACGTCCAGGTGCTGACTCCCATGCGCCGGGGGCCACTCGGCGCCGAGGCCCTGGCCAACGCTCTGCAAGGCGTACTGAATCCGCATCCGGCAGGCGCCCCCGGCAAAGCCAGCGGGGCGCGCGCGTTGACCTATGGCTCGACCACCTACGCCTTGGGCGACAAGGTGATGCAGGTCGTCAACAATTATGAGAAGAGCGTTTTCAACGGGGAGTCCGGATTCGTCGTCCAGGTCGAACCGGAAGACCGGTTGCTGACGGTGGACTTCGACGGTCGACAGATCCTCTACCATGTGACGGAACTGGACGAACTGGTACTGGCCTACGCCCTGTCGATTCACAAGAGCCAGGGTTCGGAATACCCGGTGGTGGTCATCCCGATGACGACCCAGCACTACACCCTGCTGGAACGCAACCTGCTGTATACGGGGGTCACCCGCGGCAAGCAACTGGTGGTGCTGATCGGCCAGCCCCGGGCGCTGGCCGTGGCGGTTCGCACGCACCGGGCCGGCCTGCGGCATACCACGCTGGTGGAGCGTTTGCGCGCGGCCTGAGCCGGTTGTGGCGGCGTCGCCGTCCGGCTGGAGCAGCGGGCCGGTGTGACACACCCCGTAGCTATACTTCCGCATCGAAAAAGCTCAGGCAATCCCGCCTGAGATTTTCTTTGCCGAGGTTGTTCATGACCGACACCGTGGTTATCTGCTGGTCCCGGGCCAGCGCCAGCCGCCTCATACCCGAACACCCCCAGGGGAACCCCGTAGCCGACCACTACCGGCAGTTGTGCCGGCGACTGGTGGGTCTGGCCCTGTCCGCCGCGGCCCGGGAACCCCAAGCGTTGCTCGGAGCGCTGGCGGCTTCCGCCCATTCGGAGCTGGCTATCGAAGCCCGGGAGCTACAGACCGGACTGGCGTCTTGCCCCGAGTGCCTGCGCTATCTGCTCCAACACGAAATCGACCAGGCCGACGCGTGATCGGCGATCGCCCATTGCTCTCCGGCCCCCGGGCTCCGGCGGTATGGGACCTGTCTCCGGCACCGCCGAAGACTTCCCCGCCGGCACGCCCCCTGACTCCCGAAGAGCAATCCCTGCAAGGCACCAAGCGTATCGTCGGCTTTGGTTCCGATCTCCGGCACGCTTGCGGGGCCTGCGCCTCTTTTGCGACGGTCGTCTATCACGCCCGGGGGCAAGCGGATTCCACCGAACAGGTCACCTGGTGCGGTCGCTTCGGCTTCGAAGTCCATGCCCGGGATGCCGGTTGCGGGCATTGGGGACGGAAGCCCACGACCGCCACCGGCCAACTCACGGGGTAACCGTGAAAGGAAACCCTGATGCTCGCTTTTGATAGCGGTTCTTTTTTCATCCCCGCCTGCGAAACATGGAAACGCGAGGCGGCTGCCGGCGGCCATCCCGAATACCTGGGGGATCTGCTCCGGATCCGGACGTTGGTTCCGGCCCGCAACCCCCTGAAGCACCCGTTCGAAATCCTCGCCTATTTCGGCTTGGATGCCGCTCCGCATCGGGTGGGAGAGCGCGTATGGGAATACGTGGAAGACATCCGGCGGCAGGTCTTCACCGAAATGCTGGCCCTGACGTGCGAGGAATATCGCCTGGATTGGTCCCGGGAAGACGGCGCATTCTGCCTGTGGTACCGGCATCGGGATTGCCGGCGGGACGCCACTCGGGAACTGCAGTTCGTCCGGCAACACACCTTGGACCTGTTTCCAGGCACGGAGATCAGAAATAGCGGGATACACGGGTTCGGGTTATTCGCGACGCGAGAGGTCGAAGCCGGCCGGCGGCTGGCACTCCTGGACGGCCAGGTCATCCGGTATGACACGTATGAACGGCTTCGGGCCTGGATGGCTCCGGGCCTAGGCCGGCTGCGCACCCATTTCTTCATGGAGTGGAACGCGCTGGACCAGGAACACCTGCTGGTTCGGCCCTTCCGGACGACGTACAGCTTCATCAACCATTCGGACCATCCCAACCTGGAGCTCAGGAGGACGGCCGGCCAGCCAGAGCTGGAGCTCGCCGCCATCCGTGAAATCCAAACTGGGGAGGAATTCGTCCTGGACTACCGTCAGGAATCGCTCCCCCGCGGCTATTTCGAAACGCCGGGCGCCGCCTACCTTCGGCCAGGGTCTCCCCATGCGTAAGGAATTCCGCACGAACGCCCGTTTCCTGGCGGAGACTCTGCGGTTGGTCCTGCCGCCCCGCTTGCGCGGACTTGATGCCCGTCCGGCCCCAGCCTCCGGCGTTGGCCACCTTGCCCCGCCTCGCCGCAACCCGGTCGGCTCCTGCCGGACGGAGCGCTATCCCGGCGCCCAAGTCTTCGCTGGGCTCTGGTGACCAAGTTCCCAGGCCGGAACGGTGGCTACCGCATCCGGGTGACGAGCCGCAATTGACGACCGCGGGCGCCTACGGCTCCCCCGCTCATCGTAGCCGGAGCGGTGCCAGGCGCCCGGGCGATCCTCGTCAACCCGGTTTTGCTGGAATTATCCATATTCTTTTGCTATACTTAACTACGATTTTATCGCGCACAGGAGTTCCCCATGCAACCCGGATCCCCCCTGTTTCACGAACCATCCGTGGACACCACCACCTGGGGAGTGAGGCCCACCCCCGTACCGATCGACGTAACCACGCCGCGCGAGATGCCAGTCCCCGCGCCGGAAGATCAGGTCATCCGGCTGACGCCACTGGGGAAGATCCTGCGCAAGCTGCGAATCGACCTCGAGATCAGCCAATCCGCCATGGCCCGGGAGATCGGGATCAGCGCTTCCAAGCTATCCAAGGTCGAACTGGTGGACGGTTGGCTGCCGGAACCCATCCTGACTCGCGCGGCGGACGCCTTCGGAGTCGGAGAAACCGCCCGTCGGGAACTGTTCAAGGCGGCGGCTTTTTTCGCTCCGACCGTGACGTTGCGGGTTGCTCCGGAGAACCGGGCGTTGGTCCATCTCCTGGCCGAAAAGCTGCCGGCCCTGACTGATACCCAGCGCAGCCAGATGCAGGATATCCTGCAGATGCCATCCGTTACCGACAGTCCGCCGCCCCAGCTGCGGCATGGGATCCTCCGAGCGTCCGCGCAGCCCGCTCCGGAACCGACGGGCATTCCGGACGATGGTGAAAGCTGCGCATCGCCGGAAGAAGCGGATATAATCCTGGCCAATGTGTCCGCACGGATTCACCTGAAAGACAACGGACAGGGCGGCTTTGAGTATGCGGAAGCACCCATACCTGAACAGGGTCAAACGCCAGAACCGAAACTGGATGATTTTGCCGGTTCTCCCCCGCCCGGTACACCGCTTCCATCTTCGTCCGAAGATCGGTCCAAGCACCTGCTCGCCCTGGGCTCAACGGCCGGCGTCGACGGTCTTCTCTGATGCGCGGATCCGCCGTACGCTACCTGCTGCTGGCGGGGCTCTCCGCCATCGGCGCCATGTCCTGCTGCGTCATTCCGCTGCTTCTGGTGGTGCTGGGCTTCTCCGGGGCATGGCTCGGCATGTTCACCGCCCTGCACCCGTACGATCCCCTGTTCATTGCCGTCACCCTGGCGTTTTTCGCGGCCGCCGGGCGGCAACTCTATCGGAAGCCGCAAGCTTGTGCGGTCGGCAAGGCCTGCGCCTTGCCGGCGGTCCAGCATCGGCAGCGGCTGATCTTCTGGATCAGCCTGGCGATCGTGCTGCCCTTGCTGGCGGCCCCCTATGTCGCGTTCTACGGATTCGGCCAATAATGAAGCGCGTCTACATCGCGGGACCCGACGTATTCCGCCCCGACTGGCCGGACTTTGCCCGGCACGCGACGGCCACGGCCGCCGCCCTGGGCCTGGAAGCCGTCCTGCCCATCCCGGCCATTGCGCTCACCGGACCGGGCGTCACCGAGCCCGGCACCCGCGCCCAGGCCGACCGGGTCTTCCGGGGCTGCCTGGCGGCGATTGCCACCGTAGACGGCATGGTGGCCAATCTCCATCCCTTTCGCGGGCGCGAACCGGATTCCGGGACCATTTTCGAGCTGGCCACGGCACGGGCACAAGGCCTCCCCGTGATCGGTTATGTCGATTCGGCTCAAGCGCTGGAAGACCGATTCGGAACGCCAGACGACGATGGCGCCATCCGTGACGAGGCCGGGTACCTGGTGGAGCGTTTCGGCCTGCCCGTCAACATCATGCCCGCCATGGGCTGCACGGAAATCGTGGTCGGTTCGGTGGACGCGGCCTTGCGCCGATGCGCGGAGCTTACGGCCGCGTGCCCCCGCTGCCAGGGCCATGGCTATATTACGGAAATGGCCCAGGTCGGTACCCCCTATCCGCGGCCCATGTCCTTTCCCTGCCCGGTCTGTCACCCCACCCGCCTTCTGGAGTAAACCGCATGCGCCCCGGTATCCGTTCGATCTTTCCCCTGCTCGTTCTCCTCGCGCTGGCCCCGGTTTCCGGGTTTGCCGCCCAGGCCCCCCTGGGGAACCCCGCACGGGTCGATCCCGGCCTGATGGGTTCCCTGCCGGTCACGCTCGGAACCGCGTTTGGCGACGCCACGTCCTGCGGCGCCAACCCGGTGGCGACCAAGGCCGTTCAGGCCGTGAAACCCGTGGCGGGCACGGCGGTCGCCGTAATCTACGTTCCGGACATGACCTGCGGCCTGTGCCCGCTCATTCTCAAAACGGCACTCGGCCATCTGAACGGCGTCCTTCACACGACGGCGGACCCGGATACCCGGACCGTCACGGTAGCCTTCCAACCAGCGCGGACGTCTGTCCATGCCGTGGAGAAAACCATCGTAGACGCGGGCTACCAGGCCCGGTTGCGCACCCTGGACGGGAAGACCTGCACCACCAAGAGCTGCTAGGCGTCTGCCCATCGGTGGCCATCGCGAACCGGCCCTGCCGGTTTTTTTCGCGCCTTGATTCCGTTCCGGGCTGGACGCCGCCCCATCGAACGGCGTATCCTCCTTCTGATCAGGACTTGAAGTTGGCCCTTCGGGCCGACGACGCGCAACATGACAGGAGGACATTCCCATGGCACTAGGCACCAAAGCAGCGATGATTCTGAGCGCTTTGAAACAATCCGGAGACTGGAAGACGCATGATGAACTCTATAAACAATCCCCCATCCTCCAGCGTGAGTTCGCCACTCCCCTGCTGTTGAGCCGACGGCTGTCGGATTTGTACGGCAATGGCCAATATCTGGACCGGAAACGGGTGGAAGGACCTGGCCAACGACTGCAATACGCCTACAAGGCCAAGGAAGTGGAGGTCGGCATCCGGCCCGCCCGGGAGGCACCCGTCAGCCCGGCCCCCGCTTCCACCGGAGCGCCGCTCAGCCGGATGGCCGCGCTCCGGCAACGCGCCGGAGTGGAAATTCCTACCAGCGGTGGACATCCAACCCTTGAGTTCGCCCCGGAGCCCGCAGTGGCCCGGGCGGCCCCGGAGATTCCCGCCAAGGGGCCGACCGTTCTGCCACCTCCTGCGGCGGCAACCCCAAAGCCGGTGCGGAAGCCCGTTGCGCCCGCCCGCGCGAGCGAAGCCAGGGAAGCACGCCCCGCGGCAGCGGCGATCCCGGAATCCCCCACGGAAACCGGGGCGCCGTCGGTACTGGACTGGGACTCCTGGCCCCAGCCGAAGCCGGCATCGGAGAACCCGCTGGTGGATCTGTTCACGGATCTCTTTTCCGGCCTTTTCGTGCAGGTGATCCGGCAGACCGGACCGGCCTTGCGCGAAGCCCTGTTCCGGGCCAGCAGCAGCCCGGAGGTGAAAGAAGCCATCGCCGAGGTGCTGCAGACGCCGATCGACCATGCCCCGGAGGAGGCCGCCCCGGAGCCCGAGCCGTCGGCGCCGACCGTCCCCCGGGAGGCCATGCCCAAGGTGTTGATCGTCGGGTTGCTGAACCAGCAGGCGGACCAGATCCGCAAGCAGTTCGGGGAACGTCTGGATCTGAGGTTCTGGGCGGCGGATCGGCCGAACCCCCAGTTGCAGGCCTTGCTGGACTCCGCCGATGTGGTTGTCGGGGCCACCAAGTTCATCACCCATTCCATCGACGGCGCTCTGACCCGCTCGAAAAATTACATTCGCATGCATGGGGGCGTCAGCCGCCTGCGGCTGCAGTTGAAAGAACTGCTGGACAGCCACCCCGCCTTGGCCTGACCCTTCTCCGGTAAGAGGCAGGACAACAAGAACGGCGAGCCCAGGCTCGCCGTTTCGATGAAAACTTATCTCGTGCCCGTATGGTCCAGCAGCAGGGCAGCTCCACTCGGGAGTTGCCGAATCACGTCGACGATCCGGCTATCGGGTACCCCGAGATCGCCGACGAGGAGATGTTGTTCCGTGCCCACGGCCCCCAGCAGATACACCAGATCCGTCAGGGTGGCCATTCCATACGTTTCCCCAATTTCGCCAATCGTGCCAAACGTGTCCAACAATTCCTCCAGCAGCGCGGGAGCTTCCATTTCCAGTCCTCCATGGAGAGTGTCTTCCTGGCCTAGTGCCAACCGCAGACCGTCCCGGGGGACGGCCCTTCCCGATACCAATGAATTACTGCGGAGTACCGAGCAACAACCGGAGCCCGGCTTCGTCCACAACCGGGATCGTCAGCGCCACGGCCCTGTCCAGTTTGGATCCCGCCTCCGCGCCGGCCACCACATAGTCGGTTTTGGCCGAAACGGAGCCGGTGACCTTGCCGCCGGCGGCCTCGATGCGGGCTTTGGCTTCCTCCCGGGACCAGGCCGGCAACGTGCCGGTCAGTACCAGGACCTTACCGGCCAAGGGCCCGGTGTTCGCCCCCATTCTGGCGGCAGGCGCTACCGGAGCAACCCCCTGCCGCAGCAGATCGGCCACCAAGGCCTGGTTCGCCAGGGCTCGGAACCAATCGTGGATCTGCTGGGCGACGACGGGGCCCACATCGGGAACCGCCTGCAGGTCCGCCAGACTGGCGTGTCCCAACTGGTCCAGCGTGAAGTGCCGGGCCAGATGCTTCGCGGTCTCGGCCCCGACCTGCGGGATGCCCAGCGCGAACAGGAAACGGGACAAGGCCGGAGTTTTGGCCTCCTCGATGCGCCGCAACAGCTTGGCGGAGGACTGTTTCCCTTGCCGGGGCAGGCCTTCCAGATCGGCCGCCGTTAACCGGAACACGTCGGCCAGGGTGGACACCAGCCCTGCCTGTACCAGCTGTTCGGAAAGCTGTTCCCCGATGCCTTCGATATCCAGGGCGGGACGCGAAGCGAAATGCTGCAACGCGGCGCTCCGCTGGGATGGGCAGTTTCCCCCGCCGGTACACCGGTGGGCGGCCTGCCCGGCTTCCTGGACCACGGGGGATCCACAGGATGGACAGGTGGCCGGCAGGGTCCAAGGCCGGGTCTGCGCCGGGCGATCCGCCAGACTGACGGCGATGATGTCGGGAATGACATCCCCGGCGCGTTTGACCCATACCAGGTCCCCTACCCGCACATCCAGCCGTTGCAACTCTTCCTGATTGTGCAAGGTGGCGCTGGATACGACCACGCCGCCTACCGCGACCGGCTCCAGGTTGGCCACCGGAGTGAGAACCCCCGTACGGCCTACCGACGCCTCGATGCCCAACACCCGGGTACGCACTTCCTCCGCCGGGAACTTCCAGGCCAGCGCCCAGCGCGGGGCGCGGGCCGTAGCCCCCAACGCCTGCCGCAACTGGGCCCCGGACAGCTTGAACACCGCCCCGTCGATCTCGAAGGGCAGCGCGGCCCGCGCCGCCAGCAGCTCGGCATGGTACGCCGGGATTTCCGCCGCGGACAGATGCCGGAGCCAGGGGGAGAGGCTGAACCCCCAAGTCCGGAGCCGGGTGAGCGTTTCGAAATGTTCTCCCAGACGGGAGCCTCCAACGCCGACCCCCCAGGGGAAAAAGGCCAAGGGGCGTTTTGCCGTGATGGCCGGGTCCATCTGCCGGAGACTGCCGGCCGCCGCGTTGCGCGGATTGGCGAACGGTTTCTCCCCGGCAGCCTGCCGTTCCAGATTCACCTGGGCAAAGGCCGCTTTGGGAAATACCACCTCACCCCGGACTTCGAGGATTTCGGGCCAGCCGGAACCCTGGAGGCGCAAGGGTAGATTCCGGATGGTCCGGGCGTTGGCCGTAACGTCTTCGCCGGTCGCTCCGTCTCCCCGGGTGGCCGCCTGGGCCAGCAGGCCGTTTTCATACCGGACGGCCAAGGACAAGCCGTCGAACTTGGGTTCCCCGGTAAACCGCAGGGTATCCAGAGGCGGCAGATCCGGAGTGAGAAGCCGATTTTGCCAGGCCGTGAACTCCTCCGGAGAAAAGGCGTTGTCCAGCGACGTCATGGGCGCGGTGTGGGTCACCGTGGGAAATCCGGACTGGACCTTGCCGCCGACCCGTGCCAAGGGTGAATCGGGCTGGCGCAGATCCGGATGCCGGGTCTCCAGCTGTTGCAGGAACTGCAACAGCTGGTCATATTCGGCGTCAGGGACCAGGGGGTCGTCCAACACGTAGTAGTGGTGATCATATCGCTGGATCTGTCTGATGAGTTCCTGCATCTGCATGACCGGGTCCATCCGTTACCTCCTTCTGGCAATGTCCTGTTTGGGTATAGCGCCGAGACGGCATCAGGCCTCCGCGAGCCGCTCGTTGGCGCCGGGCTGAACCGCCTTTTCGGTCTGCGGGAGATTTTCCTTCCTTCCCTGGAAAATTTCCCGGTAGACCAGATAGGCCAGGGCCGGCCCGAGCGCGCTGCAAGCCAAACCGATGCCGGCGACCAGCCCCAGCGGCGCACCCAGCGCCAGCACGATAATGATGGCCATGGCGCTGGCCGACAGGAATCGTACAGCCCAGCGGATGGTGGTGAGGTCCACGCCTTGGTGTTCGGGAGGCAAGGCCAGCGGGATGCGCAGATCATACAGGATCCAGCAGGCCTTCCATATCCGCCGGGCCGGCAACGCGATGAAGGTCACCGCCGGGGCGAACAGGAGGCCGATCGGCGCCCAGAACACCATCAGCAGGGCCGGCTGCAAGGCGGAAGCCTGGTTCAGTCCCAAGCCCGGTACTCCCGGCATCCCCGGCAGTTCAGCCAAGGCCGCCAGCACGGCCAGCGCCGTCACGGTGACCCCGCTGAGCACGCCGGCCGCCAGCAGGGCTCCCCGCCACTGCACCTGGCGCCAGGACTGGTCATCCGACCGGCTGGCCATCACGATACCCAGCACGTACAGGAACGGATAGGCGGCGGGCATCAGGTCCGGCCCCCAAGGGGCGTAGCTCAGGAGCATCTGGGCCGTCAGCAGACCGGAGAAGCCCAACGGATGCCGAAACACCAGGATCAGGCTGTGTCTCAACCAGCGGACCAGCGTCCGTCGGATCAGGGGGAAGTCGGGGGCCACGCCGTGTCTCCTTGCCATTATGTTTATGTTAGTATACCATAGGTATTTGTTTAGCGACCACACCGTCCTTCCCGCCAACAGGAGCCTCCGCTTGGGCAGTCAGAAGATCGCGCGTCCACCTCGATTCCCGAAGGGAACCGCCTCGTTAGGCCGAACGGAGGTCCCCCGCTTGCGGGCTGAGCAGGATCTGAAGGGGAAGTTCACCCTGGAGATCGCTTCCCTGGGAGATGCGCCTCCCGCCTTGCTGGCGCTGGACCCGGAAAAGCCCCTGATCCATATCCAGGCGGAGCACCCCAGAGCGGAGCACCTGGCCCAGCAGATGGCGGAAGCCCTGTGCGCCGACTTCGGTTTCAGCCAAATCGGCTGGCTGCTGTTCAACGATGACCGTCCAACCCTGGTGCCGCAAGGGCCGCTGATCAAGCCGATCGTTCTGCGCAAAGAGAACCAGTTCGAACAACTGGCGGAGAAGCTGCTCGAAGACTCTGGCCTGCTGGTCGTCAGCTCCCCCCGAAGCCGGGATTTCTCTGCCGGAAAGCTGTGGTATCTGCTCACCCCGCTGATCGACACCTGCATGGCGATCGGGATCCCCCTGCTGCTGATCGCCAATACTCCGCAGGAAGGCATCCTGGCCCGCCCCACGGATGGCCGCTTCGTCTCGCAGTGGGACGCCAGCGTGGAATGGCAGTTTGTCGGGATGGCCGACCATCCGGGGGAGTTCCTGATGACATACCGCCCCACGGGGCAATCGCAGCTCGTCCGGGTTTCTCCGGAAAACACGAAGCCCTAGACGGAAAGACCAGGCGGAACCCGCCTGGTAGCGCCGATTTCCCCGATAAGGCCTGCCGTCATCTTCGCCTCGAGCCCCGGCGGGTAAACCAGAAAGTAACCAGGCCCGCCAGGCCCAGCCCAACCACCGTACAAACGAGTACTTCCCAGATTCCCATGCCCCTGAACAGCTGAAAAATCAGGCCATAGACCAGTCCGTGGATAATGGCGCTGAGCACGGTATGCCCGAACCAACCCAGATGATGTCCGGCCGCTCCGTACGCATGGTAGGCGGGGTGAAATGTTTCAGCGTGTGCATGCCACATGGTGAGCTCCTCTTGCGCCATTCAGGTATAGCGCCTGACAGTCCGATCCGCCCGGTTGGCGAACGTGGGACGGGACCGCGGGGGGCTGGCATTAATTGGGCAGTGCCCTATAAGCCGGACGGAATGATTCCACCCGGGCCGCAACTCCGCATGGCTTACGACTCTTGCTCTGAACGAGGTGCGCATCATGACGAACGAGCACCTTGAGCGGAACTATTTGGAGCACATGACGATGAACCGTATGGGCTGGTGACCAAACTGGCCCACAGAATGAACAGGGGCGGTTTTATCGAATGTATTTTCCGGTCTGAAGCTTCCCCTGAAGAGGATATTTGGAATTGGACAGCGCACCGTCCGGCTTGCCATCCTTACCGGTAACCTCTTCGGTTACGGATTGAAAGGCCGCAGTCTTTAAGACGAAAGATCGCCGCCCGGTAGGGGTGGCGATGAAAGCTTCAGTTCACCCGCTTCTGCACTAGAGACCCCCATATATCCGGCCCTTGACCAGGGCGATCAAATCTCGCGCTCGACGTGTCGATTGTGCACGGGTCCTCCTCTCGATTAGATCAGCCCGATCGCAACCCATCGTCTCAACCATGTCCACCAGCATGAATCCACCCCGAGTAACCACCACCGCACCAAGTTGGGCGGCGTACAAGGTACGCACGTGTCTTTTCGCGGAAAGAAACTCCGGTTTAATCCTTGACGAGTCGTAAGCGTTTCCTGCAAATTGCAAAGGGAAAGCTTTGAGAAATCCTGTAGCCACGCCATGGGTCATCATGTGCCAACGAAGAAGCATTCGCAGTGCCGCCATTCCGTACCCGTTGCTTCTGTGCTCCGCGTTAACCTCTATTCTGTCTATAGTGCAAATGCCGCCTACAGCAAAGGACGTGGCCAGTAAATTGCGACGATGAATGATCGAATCAGCCATATGGGAGTCACTGGAGGAGTACTTATCAAGCGTCCAGTAAAACTCCTCATTAAGTTCCTTGACGCTGTTAAACCAGGCCGCCTTCTCGGCGACATCATGGATTTTTAGAGAAACGCTGCCTACCTCCTTGCATATTCCAGGTAGATGAATGGTCGCCTCAGGCTCCCACACGCTAAAGTAATCGCTATATGGGTTACGCATTATCTGCGGTTTTCTTCGGGTATGAACTTCCAGAATAACGGAGGCGCCCATCATGACGGACAGGATGACGATCTTTGATTTTCTGGCGGATTGAATCGAGGCGATATCCGACTGTGCCGCATTCGACATGGCATTACTCCCAAAAGGACTCTCTGGTTACAGTATATAGTGCGTATTCCGCCTCCACAGCCGGAAATCTCCATGGAAAAGGCCCGGAAAATCCGGGCCGGAAACCACATCAATCCCAGTCCCGCCCTTTATGTTTGGCGGCGCGAGTGCTGGAACGTGCCGCCTTGCGTCGGTCCTGGTGCGCCTGGTTGGCGGGCAGCTCGAAGCCCCGGCGCGGCCGGGACCACGCCGCCAGTTCCTTCAGGTTACCGGCTGCTTTCATGGCTGGCCTCCGGATCGTTGGCGGGGGCCATGGCCCGAAGCTCCTCTTGTTGCTCCGGGGTGAGCGCCAGATCCTGGCGCACCAATACCGGAACCGGCTTGCCGTCCGCATTCCGGTGGACGGCACGACTCATGAACATCACTTTCATCGGGATCCCCTTGGCCTGGTCAACAGTCCCTAATATAGCGCCGCTCTTGACTGGCTTGCCTTCCGAGCTCGCGTTCCTGTAGAACTTCCGAAAGCTTGCGCATGTCCCGCCATAGTCGGGGGGAAACGCGCTTGGCCCGTTTGGGCAGCACGGTGCCGTCGGGACCAGTCGCGTCCGGGTCCTCACGTAATCCTTCCAGATCGGCCCACCAGTTCCAGCCGTGCAGAATGACGCTTGGTTCTTGATCCGTTTCCTGACTTTCCGCCCATACCACGAGGTCCGTGCGGATCTTTTCGAGAAATTTCTCGACCGGCAGCAGGCATCCCAGCCGCCGGATGTCGTACCGATCCGCCTTCAGGTCGCACTTCAAGTTGCCGGGGAGCAGGAAGTCGACGAACGGCGGTTGCACGGCGCTGTTTTCACGTCGGTAGGTGATCGTAAAACAGCGGGCCGAGAAGGAGATATCCTGTCTGGTGAGCCAGGCGGAGAAGGCCAGTTCGGCGGCCTGCCCCATCAGGTTGTTGGCCGGTCGCTGATGTCGGCGGGCGGTCGCCCGTAGCGAGACGTCATTCCCCTTCTCCTGCAGAAACGTCCGGTACTCGGCCAACTGCCGAGCCAGTGCCCAGGCTCGGGGGCTGAGTGATTCTCGAACCGGAACGGGTTCATGGTTTTGTGTGGGGATTGCGGCGGCGCCAGTCATGATGTTAAGTATACCATTGGTATACGAAAGTACAAATAATAGCATGTCGCCCGGTCCCCGGCGGGAAGTCGCCTCCGTTCGTGACCACAAAAAAACGCGCCGGGAAGGCGCGTTTTGCAAAACTACGTCGTTACGCTCGGAGTATCATCTCCGCGACTTCCTGGAACGCTTTCTCGCCGAGAATCGGTTCCAGCCAGGGTTTGGCTTGTTCCAGGCCGTATCGCAGCTGCGCTTCCGTTATCTCTGCATCGGACGCCCCCAGGAAGTAGGGGGTCAAGGCCTCCTCCGGGCCTTCGGTGTCAGAATCCACCAGTTCGAACCAGGCCGGTCCGCGGACGATCGTATTCAGCCGTTGGGCCAATTCGTCCAAGGCCGTATCGGAGTAACCACCTCCGTCCCCGTAGGTGCTGAGATCCAGGTCCAGGATCAGTTTCTGCTCCCGCCAATCGATTTCGTCGTTTGCGAACGCTTGCTGGAAGCTGGATCCCTTGGTTCTCAAGTAGGGATCGAACACCGCCGCCAGTTTCTCATTGGATACGTCGCGGACCGGGATGCTGCCCCGGATAAGGCAATCATGAGACATGGCAATTATCCTCTGGTGATGCGGCGATCGCCGCGTGAATGGCGCCGGTAGCTACCGGCTTTACCGCTAAGATGCCTATGGGGGCAGTTCCCGTCAGGCGGAGTCCTCGAACAGCCCCGGCTGCACGCCGGCGGCACAGGAGCGCTGATACCCGGCCAGCAGGCAGCGAATGAAGCGGGACTCCATTCCGTCGCCTTCCCAATGTTGCTTGCCGGGGGCCTGGGCTCCGGTGCGGTGCGCACAGTTCCGTAGAAACCGTTCGCCGCCCCGCTGGGTAATGGCTTGCTGCAATTTCGGATGCTGCCGCAGCTTGGCATGGATGATCTGGATCAGGAGTCCTTCGTTCTGTTGAGGATCCGGCCCTTTCCGGCCCTGGTAGGCCGCCTCTGCGTCCAGATAGACGACGCCCTGGAACCGTACCGGGTAGGCCTTCTTGATGGCCCCCTTCTGTCGGGCCAATTCGGTCATGTTGGTGAGCGCGCCGCCCAGCCCTGGAGCCCCGCTGTAGATATTGATGCCGGGAACCTCCTGCTGTTCGACCCAGTTCCAGACCGCGCGGCAGGCCAAGGTATCAGCCAAGGCCCGATGCGCGTCTCCGGTCCACTGATGGCCGATGATGGCCACGGCCTTGTCCAGGTTTTGCACCCGGTAGGGAAGCTTGCCCGGATTGCAATGTTCATGCCGATACCGGGTGAACCGGTGCATGGCGCAGGAGACCTCGGCGGCGCAGTCCAGCGCTCCGGGGAAGAATTTCCGGTCGTAGGCCACGTTGTAGGCCACCACCCGGTGGCCGGTCAGCCATTCCCGGATCCGGGGCCAGAGTTCGGCCAGGGTCGGTGCGTTCTTGACCATGGCGTTGGTAATGCCGTGCACATCCGTGGCCACCTTTGGGATATGCTTCCGTGGGTTCACCAGAGTGTCGAGCACGATGCCTCCGCGCTCGTCGACGATGGCGATCTCCACGATTCGGTCGGTTTTGGGGGACAACCCCGTGGTCTCGGTGTCCAGAAAATAGGTGTCCATCGCGCTATCGTTCCTTTGTTGGAATGGTCCTGGCCTCAGTATAGCCAGCCCATCCGGGAAAGCCTGAAATCCCCCAGGAAAAACCGCATGTTCGGAATAGTTCAGCAGTCCAAGGGACTTCGGGTGTTCGACGACGCCCAGTCCGGCATCGTGTTGCGGGCATGGCCTGAACGAGGCCCTACGCAAGAAAACGGAGGCCGGTTAGGGCCTCCGTTGGAAGGGTTATCACTACCCGTTCAGGGCATCATCCCGTACTGGCTGGCGAATTCCTGCGCGTAAGCGGCGGGGATCTGGGCCTTCAAGGCCGTGTCGTAAGCGGCGCCGATCTGATTGTGGTTGGCGTCGATCAGGACCGCTCCGGTAGGCGTCACCACGGTGAAGGCATCCACCCGCGCGTTGGACGTGGAGATGCTGGTGTCATTGGTCCCGATAAAGCGGCGAACCGTATTCATCGTCGACCCAAAAAGGCTGAATACCGGAGTCTTGACCCCCGATTTCAACTGAAGAACCCCTACGGATAGCTGAGACCCGAAATGGTTGGCGCCCATCTGCCGAACTTCGTACGGAGCCACCGGCGACCCAAACAGGGCGTATCGACGGGAAAAATAAATCGTCTGTCCCAAGCTCAGGGCGGTCGTGGCTTGCGTGTAATTCCCGTACGGGCCGGAGAGCGCACTGTTCGGGTTCTTCAGGTAGTAAGCCGCGAACTGAATCGGAGTGTTCCCCGGGTCGATGGTATTTAGGCCAACGATCACGGCGAACATGAAACCGGTGCGCTCGGAGTCCACGATCGGGGGCTCATTCACAAAAGCCGCTGTCGTATGGAAGTACACTTCCGGCTGCACAAAGGAATTGCCCTGGCCCGTTACCGTGGACAAAATGGCCCCGTTCTTGGTCAGAACTTCATGGGCGGAGTACTGATCATAGTTCACGCCGGTAGCTTCCAGACGATACCAACCGCCACCGGGGGCAGGCGTCGCGAAAATCGCGTTGGACGGCCCGGATACCCGGTGTCCTCCGGCAGTCAATCCAAAGTAGCTGAACAGTGGAACCCGGCCATCCCCTGCATTGGGGTTTTCCCGCAACCATCCCGACAACCGCTGCACATAGAAGGCGGCCTTGGTCTGAAACACCTGATCCGTCGGCCGCAGGTCCAGATGGGCCACTTCCTTGACCGTCTGGCCCGCCGCCGTCACGTCGAACAGTTCCAGCTTGGCCGCACCCTGCAACTCGGCGACCGGATAGCCATAGTCATTGGTGACCCGGGTCGGCACCGGCACGTTTTCCACGGCGACGACATAGCCGCCGTCGGCCTGGGGGATGAAGCCCATGACGTTGCCCGCTCCGTTCGGCGACCGGTAGCGCTGGCCGTCGATGAACAGGAGATTGTCGGCACCGCCCGTATAGAAGGCCGGAACGTAGACCGTCTTCGGATGGCTGAGGCCGGCCTGTTTCAGCGTGGTCTGAGGCGCCGTGGCGGCCGCGGGAGCCGGTAGGGGCTTGGGCGGGTTCATGACCGCACAGCCGGCAAAACTGGTCAAGGCCAACAGGGCCAGTACGGCTTTGATTCCTTGCTGCATGCTTGTTCTCCTTATTGATTGTCCTGAGCCCCGGAGATATTCCGGTTACAGAGGTATAGCACCCGCCCAGGTTCGGCACATGCCCGACGCTATATTAACACGTAGCAGAGGCCCATATCCACAGAGGAGAACAATATGCAGTTGGAACCAACGCTATCGCGGTGTCCCGCCGCAGTGCTGCTGATGGTTCAGGATCGCCCGGAACAGACCGCCTTCTGGTTGCATGCCAGCCTCTGGAGCGGCGAACAGGAAAGGCTGTCGGAGGAAACCGTGGTCATCCAGGCATTGAAGGCCCAATCCGGCGCCTCCCGGATACTGGAACAGCTGTACGGCGGGACGATCGCCACCAGTTACCATCCGGTCTGGTCCCGGAATTCGGAGGAAGTTCTCCGGGTTCTGCGCGCCGCGGCGCAAGACTGGACCGAAGTTCCGGACGAAATGACATCAACCGTGACCCGGCTCGCCCTGGACTCGCTGGTGTCCGCCGTGTTACGGCAACCGAAACCGAAGATCGTGTTCCGATCCTGGCTCGATAGAATGGTACCGAAAGCGGATTGGCCAGCGCAGTCCGGTAAGGTCTGGCAATTTTAGGGAGGTATTCCGATGGCCGCCCGCAATGGCAGTTTGGATCTGGAACCAGCCGCGTCTCCCGAATTGGCCGCCGCTTATCGGGAAATCACCCGCCTTCACCAGCAGCTCAAGACGGAAACCGAAGGCCGGCAACAAGCCCTGGCCCGCAACCGACGGTTGGCCATCGAAGTGGCGCGCCTTCGCGTCCAGCTGGCCCAGGAATCATTATTCTGACCGATTAAAGCCCCGGAATATGGGGCTTTTCGCTGCCTAAAAATCGCCGTCCACGACTTTCCGCATCTCCGGGGAGCAATGCGCCAACCAGTGCTGCGCCAGCAATTCCTCCAGGTCTTCGACGGTGAGCGCCCGGCGGGGGTCCCAGCCCAGCTCCCGGACAAACGGTTGCAGTTCGGTGCGACCGGTGGCCGTCAGCCGGAAGGTACCGCGCCGCAGGTCCTTGACGAACCAGGTGCTGCGGGGAGTGATGGTGGTCATGGGGATATCCTGATGTCGGGGCAATCTTTCATGCATTATATCACGACAGCTCGGCAGACCGGAATCACCTGGACCGGAATCAAGAAAACGGCGGGATCCGGAGATCTCCGCCGTGAATCGGTACATCGAAGGTTCAGTCCTTGACCCAGACTTCGCCCAGCGCTGGGGTACAGGCGCTGGGCACTCCGTAGGGCATCAGGAACCGGTTGGCGCACTCGTCCATGATTTCCCCGAGTTGCCGGGCATCGGCTTCTGCCGTTTCCCGGTCCAGTTCGAAGACCATTTCGTCGTGAACCTGGTTGATGGCGGTGGCGTACAGCCGGGGATAACGCATCTGCAGCTCGTGAACCACTTCGCCCAGGATATCCGCCCCGGAGCCTTGGTCCCCATAGGCCAAACCGGCATTCAGGCCCAACGGGTACATGACCCGGCCGCCCAGCGTTTCCGCCCGGAAAAGCTCTTCCGTCCGAAACCCGGTACGCCGGGACTTGTCGGGGACCGTCACGGTTTCGATGGCGTTCAGGGAAGTCCATACCGCCCAGAGGTCGATTTCCGGATGGCTGTTCAACCAGTTCTCCCGAATACGGATGGTTTCGTCCAGGGTCCAATGGATGTTGAACAGTTTGGCCGCGTAGTCCTTGAAGCCCTGGGCCTGCATGTAGTACAGCAGGCCCAGGTTGGCCACCTTGCCACCCTTGCGCTTGTCCCCCAAGGCGTGCTTGGCTTCCTTCTGCTTGGCTTCCAGCTCCTTGGGTCCCAATCCGGAGAACATCGCCTTCGGATCCTGGTTCTGCATCCGCAAAGCGGTCGACGTGTGCACATCGACGCCCAGCCGAAACGTGTCCCGCAAGGCCGACCATTCCGTTTCTCCGTTTTCGGTCGCCCGAATCAGGATTTCCGTCAATCGACAAGCGAAAGTGCCCAAGACGATCCGTCGGCGCATCTCCCGATACGTTTCCCAGTACTTGTTCCGTTCGCTGGCCTCCACGTTGTCCCGTTCGCCCTGGTGGTCCCGGAACTGACGTTCCAGCGTGATCAACCGGCTACGGGCGTCCCGCAGGTAAGCTTTGAGGCCGTCGGCAGGTACGCTGTCCGGGTTGCCGAAGATCCAGGGCTTGTCTGTTGCCTTGCGGCGATCCCGGGGCTTGGCGAGGACCCGCAACCCGTACACCTTGCGGATGATGTGCAACACCTTGTCCGCAACCGGGTGGCCATGATACCGCCCGGTTTCCCGGGCTTCGGCGATTTCCCGTTGGGCCCGGATGGCCAACGCCGCGCCCACCCGCATGTCCAGGGCGGAATAGTCCACCGCACAGATCAGGCGAGGTCCGGTCTCCCCTTGGTCAAACGCCTCGTGACCGGCCCGAACAATCGCCCGGAACTGTTCGTCGGCGGGAAACTGCTGGGCGTTCGGTTCGGCGCAGGACAACCGTCCGGTGGCCGGACCGTGCGACAGCAAGGGGTGGACCCGGAGATCCGGTGCCCGGCGGGCAAAGGCCGCGACATCCTCGGCCATGTTGCCCACCTTCTTGGCCTTGTTCAAGGCCACCCAGGCGCCATACAGGTTCCGGGCTTCGGCGGAGTCCTGGGCGCCTACCAGACGGAGGTCCTTCTCTCCAATCTTGTAATCGCCCTTGGCGTCCGTAACGGCGAGGTCCAGCCCCCGCTTGATGAAAGCCTTGCCCAGCGCTTTCTTGAGCGGGGCGGAAATGCCTTTGTCCCAGTCGGCGATATCGGCCTCGAAAGGCTGCAGTTCCGGCTCGATTTCCGTCATCTGCCTGGCTTGCAGGGCCAACTCCGCTTTCTTGTCCGCCACATACCGGGATATCTGCTCGAAATCGATCGGCATCCCCTTTTCGCGGATCGGGATCAAATCCCAAACCTGCGGTTCCTGCCGCAACATCTCCGGATGGTCCTTGCATGCCAGGCAGTAGGCCTCCAAGACGGGCAAAACTCCGGGTAGGCGGGGGTCGCCTTCCGGCCATAGCCCCAACAAAATCGCCAGCACCTGGTAAGTGCGAATGACGTCGTCCACCGCGTAGGTGTAATGATCCGGGCCCAGGGCGAACCCGGTCCAGTTCTGGGGCAGCTGCAGTTCCTTGGGCATCACCACGCCCAGCAGGACCGCAGCCACATCCGCCAGGGCCCAACCGCTCTTTTCCGCTTGTACCGTCTTCAGTAACGCCTGAACGACGGCGTCGTCCGGTTTGTCCTGGTACTGGGCGGCGATGCCGATGAGTCTACGGGGCAGTAACGGTTCCAGGACTCGGGCGATCAGCATGGTGTCCAGCACCCGCTTGGGCGCCACCTGGCTATGCTGCCGCAGCCAGAACAGGTCGAACCCCGCATTATGGGCGATGAACGTCTCGCTCAACGCGGCGGAACAGATCGCCGTCACCCAGTCCCCTGGCAACGTGCGGAAGGGATCCAGGTCGAAGCTCTCGATCCGCACCTGAGGTCCTTCCGGCCACAGTACCGATACGACCCGGACCCGAAGGTCCGTATCCGCGCCGGCACGCCGGCTCTTGGCATTGGCATTGACGGGCGCGGAAGCGGGCGTCAATCCGGTGGTTTCCACGTCGACCACCTTCCAGGGCGCGGCCTGAATCGAGGCGATGAGCCGCCTGGTTTCGGCCGCTTCCGTTTCCCGCGAAGGAATCCGGACCCAGGGCGCCGGTTTCGATCCGGCCTCCCAAAAGTCCTGAGCGGCGAATAGCTGGGGTTGCGCTGACATCGTGACCTCCTCTTCCAGTAGTCCTGATGATCAGTATAGGCTGGTTAACTACAGCACCTGATGGTATACTATAATTGTCATACTCGCCACAAACCGCAGGTGGCCGGCCGTTCCGTCGCCATCCTTGGAAGGACACCGCTCATGCCCTATGCCTCGAATCTCAGCCAAGCCGATTTGGTCGCTTTGGGCCGGCAGGATCCCGCCGGCCCGGAGACCGGGAAGCTGACCGTCGAAGAAGTAGAACACCTGCTGCGACGCGTTCTCGCCCGACAGGACGGAAATGCCGACCGGGCCTGGGTACGGATATTTCCCCCCGCGGTAGCCCCGGTCCGGGACGCCGCGAATCCGGGCCGGGTATATCTGGCGCTCCGGAGCCAGGAACCCGCCCAGCAAAATGCCGCCGAAAGCCGGCAGGTGGCCGCCACCCTGGCTGCGGTCACCGACGCGCTGGGGCTCCTGCTGTCGATGGATCGGCAGACCTTCCGGCAAAGCCTGCCCTTGGCCTGGAAAAACGATCGTCGCGTCCGCCAAGGAATGGAAGACTGGCAGAATCTGTTGCGGGGCCTGGAGGCGTTGGACCAGGCCGCCGAGCGGTGGTCCCGGAACGCGCAACTCAAACCCTTGCGCAACGCCTTGTTCACCGTTCGCCGTCTGGACGGAGCCTATCGCGCCTGGAGACAGGCCACGCTCAGCGCGCCGCGCCCCGCGAGTCCGACCGGAATGGCGCGGACCTGGGCCACCCTGGCCAACCTGCGGCTGCTGGCCAACCAGGCGGTCAACGGATCCTGACGCTCCGCCTATATTACGACACCCCCATTTTCCGGAGCTGCTTATGACCGCCTCTTGCCGTCTGGGTCCCGAACGGTGCTCCGCCTGCCTGCTGCAGGCGCCCTTGCCCGTCGAACATCCGCATTACGATCAGGTTTACCTGCTCGGCCTGGTCACGAGCGGTTACGCCCGAACCCAGGTGAGCATCTCGCACGGCATGCCGACCGTGGCCGCCACTCCCGCCCTGGCCGAAAAACTGGGAGTTCCAACGGTTTCCGACGTCCGGCGGGGGGCCCCCAGTATCCCGCCCCGGCACCGGGAGCTCTGGCTGTTGTCATCCGGGGTACTGCTCCTCTCCCGCGACGGAAAGCTGCCCCTGCTGCGCCGGGACGCCGGCGCGCCCACGGCGGCCGGGGCCTGGACGGAGCCGGCAGGACGCTGCGACCGCTCGTTTGCCGCTACCGGACTGAACGAGTTGAACGAAGAACTATTCCTGGCCTTGCTCGGCCCAGACCCGGAACGGCAGCGCGTCGTCGCGTTCCAGGCTCGTGGCCTGCCCGACGCCCTGCCTGGAAAGGAGTTGCAGCGGGCGCGAGTGGCGGAACGGCTCGTTTCGGCCGGTCACCCTGGATGGGACGACCTGGCCCGGCGCCTGAAGGCGGCCGAAACCACGCAGTGGCTACTACCGGAAGGTTCCGGTCTCGACGAATTGGTCCTGTTCCATGATGGGGCGGAAATCGAGCGACTCCGAGGAGCGTCCCTTCTGGACCGGGAAAACCACACCCTGGAATGGCGGTTATGCTATCGGCTGGGATTGCCCGCCGACCACTGGCTGCTGCTCGACGGGGAGGACTACGGGCGGGAAGCCCGCTGGTGGACGCCGGGCCCGGAGCTGGCCGCCCAGCCGCTCACTCCCGCCCTGCGTTATTGGCTGACCTGACGGGCCAGGCCATGGCCAAGCCGCCGTCGCTTTCCATCCTGGAAGCCGCCCGGGTCCTCGGCGTTCAGCCCGATGCCGGGGCGGCGGTGGTGCGCGCCGCCTACCGGGCGCTGGCCGCCGAATACCACCCGGACCGAAATCCAGACCCCCAGGCTCCACTCCGGATGCTCCAGGTCAACCTCGCCTATGACCGGCTATCGGTGCTCAGCGCGGAAGCCCGTGCCTACCAGGCCGAACAGGAAGCCGTGGGCGCCCGGCATCCGGAAGCACGCCTTTCCGGCCCGCCCGTGGTCGCGCATCCAGACGAAATGCCGAGCGCGGTTTCCGGGCCCCGCCGATCCGGATGGGGAGTACGCCTGCTGCTGGCGGTGCATCAGGGGCTCCTGCCGTTCTGGCGGCTCCTGGGACGGCTCCTGGCGGCCTTGACGCTGCTCGCGGCCTGGGCGGCGACCGGCTGGCTGCTGTACCGGCAATGGGGCTGGATCGCGCCTGCGGCGGCCGGGGCGCTGACCTTCCGGATCCTACGAAAAACCCTGATTCGGCTGATTCGTTTCGGCTGGCATGACGCCCTGACCTACCTGTACCACCTGAGTGCCTAGCGGCTCCCGGCGGTCGTCCGGCCGAGCTATACTCGGGCAGGCCATGTTCGCCCAAGGAGGTACTCGCGTGCGGAACTATTATCCGATCCCGGCCAGAATCCCCCGGCTGGCCCCGGATGGAAGACTCAACCTGGACGTTTTCCTCGATTGCCCCGTCGATCAAAGCACCGCGCTGGTCCTTTTGTTCCCGGAAGGTGCCAGTCTCGCCGGCCGCCGCCTGGCCGGGCTGATCCTGGACACCTCGCAACCGGCGGTTCTGGGCCACGCCCAGGCGCAAGGTCAATCCTTGCTGCGGCTCCTGCAGAATGAGGCGAGGCTGAAAACATTGTCGAAATGGGCGCTCAGCACGACCGATGCCTGGTTGTGCCACCTTCGGGATGGCGGCGGCTGGCAAACTCCCGATGGCCGACTGCTCGGTTGGGTTCCTATCGGGGGTCCGGCGACCTCTGGGCGGATCTGCGGGTGACCTTGCAGCGGGAGGAATGGCTGCCCGTTGCAGGGGCTGTTGCCGGGACTTCGGCGTTTCACGCCCGGGTCCTGGCCGAGTTACCGATGAAGCTCTCGGCGCGAAGTCCATCCACTGCGGAACAAAAGCCCATTTGGCGCTTCTGATCGAGGAAAAGCTCCTTCTGTTTTTCGGCCTGGACCAGTTCCGGGCTTTTTTGATGGGCGGTTCGGTATCTGGCCGGGATCGGCCATCCCGGTTGGCTATACTCCGTCAGGAATTTAGAAATGAGGATCCGCGCATGGAGCTGTATTTGCATCCGAACCGAAAGAATGAAGGCCCCTTCCTATGGGGCGGAGAGAGCGGAGGCGCCAGCGGGGGCTACTGGTTTCTGCACGGCCCGGTTCCCTGGTTAACCGGGCAGAACTTCGAACTGCGCCCGGCCGGCACCCGTCCGGACTGGTTGATCTACAGGGACGACGGTAAACAGATGTTCGACGCGTCCGAGATCCAGCGGTTATCCGCCATCGGGAACTGGGGTTTGTTCCTGGGTCGGGCCCAGAAGCGGACCTTGTCGAGCGTTCAGTCAGGGAAACAGAACGAAGGCTATGTCCGGTTGGGGATCAACCTGGATTTGGAAGCCACCCTGCAACAGTTTCCGGTCTACCCCCTGGAATCCCGGCATTTCTCCGGATCGGGCGAGTTCCTGCAGGAGGAAGTACTCAAAGGAATCCCTGTGGCCGCCACTCCCCCGGGCAGCATCCTGGACTGGCTGGCGGTTGCCTATCCGGCGACCATCCGATTTTATGTCTACATCCGCCACTTTGTCTTTTTGCAGGCGACCGGCCCCATCCGCACGCCCCAGGACCGCTACCGACCTTGGTCGTTCTGACCCTTTCCATCCTCGGCCCGCATCGCGGCCGGGGATTTGTTTTCACGAGAAGCGGTCGTCCGGACCGGGGTTGACAGACGCAGGGGCCGGCGGGCGGCCGGGAGCGCGCAGGGCCGTCGCCAAGCGGGAATGCCCCGGACAGGCCGCCTGTACGGAGATCGTCACAGTCAAGAGTTTTCCGGGGGGGGGGACGAGCGGGGAATACCGGATCTGGCCACAAAGGGGATGGCGGACGCCGGGAAACCCCGCCGCCGCGTAGGCCAGCACTCCGAAGTGTGCCGGGTCCGTTCGCCAGACCGGCAGTTGCGTGGCTCAAGCTTCGCCGGGCCGCACCGGAACGGCTAGCCCAGAACGACGGCCGTCCCGTAGGCGGTCACTTCGTTCAGCGCCATGTTCTTGTCCCCGCCGCCGAATTGGCCGGAATCGAAGCGCATGCAGAGCACCGCGTTGCCCCCGACGTCCGCAGCCCGCTGGGCGAGCGCCGCGATGGCCGCGTCCCGGGAGTCCGCCACCAGCTTGGTGTAGCCGCTCTGTTCGCCACCAAAGGACTGCCGGATTCCCCCGAGGAAATTGCCGACCGCCGTACGGGATTTGACGCTGGTCCCGTACACGGTGCCCAGTACGCGGATGACCTTCTGGCCGGGGCAATCATTGGTGGTCAAGACCAAAACGGAATCAGACATCGGGAGTACCTCGCTCAGGATCGGACCCGAATATAGGCACAAAAACCCAGGCGGGATGGCCTGGGTTCCGAAAACAGCTTCGTTACCGCTCGCGGGTGCCGAAGGCGGTCAGACTTGCGTCCAGCTTGGGTCCTTCGGCCTTCAGCCACTCTCGCAATAACGCAGATTGGGCCCAGCTACTGAGTCCAGTGAACGGTTGTTCGTCCCGCTCATATCGATCCTGGAGTGCCGCGATGGCTTCACTGGGCAGAAAGCGGATGCTCTCGTCTCCAGCGTCCCATTGCAGGGGTACGGGCGGTTCGGATGGCGTTTCTGGCTGCAACGCCAACCAGTCGATTTCGTCCGAGAAGTTGGACAGCGTGTCTTCCAGCCATGCGACATAGATCGATAACCGTTTTTCCTGTGCCCGCTGCTCGATGGTGGGCTGATCCGTCTCCATCGGGGATGTCAGCCGGTCCAGGAGATCGGAGATCCGGTATCCGGAATTCCGGTAACCCCGTGCCAATACCTGCTCGTCATCGATCCACTTCCACATGAGGACGTACGCCCCCCGGTCATCGCCCCTGGAAACGATCGACTGGTCATCCAGCTCGAGATCGCCGTCCTTGCTCGCGAGCTTCGCCGCCATCAGGTAGGGATCTTCTTCAGGCGTCTGGCCGTAAACGGCGATAACGTCTGAAAACATCAAGCCCTGGTCCTTCAGCGCCCGCAAGGCCTCCCGCAAGTCTTTCGTGCAATCCTGTTCCATGTACTGCTCCTTCCGTGTCCTGAATGACGCCTAATATAGGCATGCGGCTCCACTGCGGTTATGTGACCAACGCCCGGGGACCCGTAGGCACAATGTAATGGGGAAGCTCTCCCAGGTTCTCGAGGTACTCCGGCTGTTGGTGGACGCACCCTTCCCAGCCCCGCCGAGTCACCGGAAGCAGGATGGTGATCTCGAAAGGCTCCACCGGGAACCGCGCCTCCAATTTCTCCCGGAGATCCGGAAAGTCGAAGGCCACCCCGATCGCCGCTCCCTTTTGACGATGTTTTCTCGATAGCCCGGCCAAATCCCACATCAGCACGACCCGGTGGGTGCGTAGCTCGACCGTGGTATGCGTCAACCGTCCGCTGGCGAGACCCTGCACCAGCGCCAGATGCACCCAGGGACGGGTATCCGCCACCATCAACAGCAACGCCTTCTCCGTGATAACGGGAGTGGCGGCCATATCCAGGCTGTACCGGCGCCAGGGAGCCTGGGCCACGCCCAGCTGCCCGCCCGCCCGTCTGGCCTCCGCCGGCGAGTCCCAGGGATCCACCGCCTGGAACTCCGGGAAATTCTGAAACACGCGCGGTTCGAACCGGTGAAGCCAGGCTGCCGCTTCCCGCTCGATCTGGTCGGCCTTCGGGGTTTCCGAGTGGGAAAACGGCAGAATTCTAGGGATGGCGTCTCTCGGAGGCATGCGAACACTCCTGTTCTAAGGGCTAAAGGGGGGGGCCGGTGACGGCCAGGATTCAATCAAACCGCGCTGCGTAACCGTGCTCCGCCCAGCAAACGCGAACGGAGCATCAACCCCTGCTGACGGTGGCCGGCATATCCGGGGTGGCCAATCACCACGTCCAGGATCTCCAGCAAGGCTTGGCGGCACCGCGGACGCCTTGGCGCGGCCGCCGCGGCGGCCATCGTGTCAGGCAGGATCGGAAGGGCGCCCGCTTGGTAGCCGGTAATCGCCCATTCCAGGGCCGCCCAGGGGAGTTTCGCCTTGCGGGCGGATTCGAGCGCAAGGCCCAGCCAGTCCAGCCAGTCCGTTTCCCGGTAGGCCTCCGGTCCCCGTTGCCGGG
Source organism: Thiomonas sp. (assembly GCF_054608695.1). NCBI lineage: Bacteria > Pseudomonadati > Pseudomonadota > Betaproteobacteria > Burkholderiales > Thiomonas > Thiomonas sp. Next base: position 111,291 of record NZ_JBTRXV010000001.1, on the reverse strand, counting down.
TTGCCCAGCCATGGGCCACGGCGGTCAGCGCCAAGGGGTGCCGGCGGCGCATGGCCGCCAGCAGGCAGCAATAGCCTTTCAGGTCCAGCTGGGCACGATCCCACTCCTCCAGAGCCAGCCTGGATTGTTCCTGAAAGGCCAGATATCGCTGATACTCTCGAAGGCCGGGCTGCCCCCATAAACGGATCAAGGGCGACCTCCCGCCCGGCCGCCACCCGTGTCCGGGGCATCGCGCAATTCCAGATAGCGTTGGACCAGCAGATCCCGGTACATCCGGCAATGCTCCAGCGACATCCGGCCGTAGAAACCCAACGCCCAACCGTCGTTGACCTCGACCAGCACCGTACGGCCGTTGGCCAGCACTCCGACGTCCAGGCTGTAACCGGCAGGCGCGTCCAGCGCCCAGCGCGGTTGGCTCAACATCGCGGTAACCATCTCGAGATCGGGGCGGGGCGCTTCCTCGACTCCGTACGGGTCGTAGCGTTCACTGAAGAGGATCCGCTGCTGCGCGATATAGAACCGCCATTCGCTGAGAAAGGTGACGGGCGGCGCCGCCCATACCGGAAGTTCGTCGGGAAGCTCCGGGTCGAGATCCAGCGGAGTCCCCGGCGGAAACGGTTTTTCGTGCCCGTCTGCTTTGCACCATAGCGGTTGCGCCAACGCCTTCCGGCGGGCTTCGGCCAGGGACATTCGAGCCACCCGGCGGCCCATGAAGCAGAAACTCCGCAATGGCTTGGGGTAATGAATCACAGGGGGTTCCGGGAGGCCCTGGGCGTGGAAAGCGTCCAGCACGAAACGAACGCTCCCGACGGGCATCGTGCCGGCGGGGACGTCCTGCCCGTGCGCGATACCGACCACCGTGCCACGTTCCATCCGGTGGACATAATACACCGCCAGACTTTCCGGGCTCCCCCGGTTGGCCATCTCGATGGCGATAGACAGCATGGCTTACAACTCCTTATGGTATACAAAAATTATAACATATAGGCCGCCGCGCAACAAGATTAGCCGAGTCAACAGATCCAGTCTAAAGGGCAGAGCTTGCATCCAGGCTCCACCGATAGTCCAGTGGGGTGAAGAACCAAAATAGGGGTCTCCTTCAGAGCAGGCCGTCGTCCGGCGCCGGCCGACGGGTGGGCTTGGCTGCGGTTTTCCCCCGCTTGGGGGTGGCCGATGTCTTACGCGGAGTCGCCTTTTTCGCCCCGGGCCGGGCGGAAGGCTCCTTTGACTTAGCCGGGGCGGCCCCGCTGTTCTTGGCCGGAAAGGGTTTCACCTGCCCGAAAGCCTCCCCCGGAGCCCCATCCCGATCACCGAACATCGCCGTGCATTTGGGGTAGCCGGTGCATCGCCAATACGGCTTGCCGCTGGTCTTGCCGACAGCCTGCACCAGAGGATGCCTCTGGCAGACCGGACAGACGGGAGCGCCTGCCGGCGCTTCCGGGCGTTCGCCGAAGCGGCCTCCCGGTTGGCCCTGGTTGTCGCCGAAGGCCGCCTTGCATCCCGGATTCGCGCAGGACCAGTAAGCCAGCCCCTTCCGGCTGCGGGCGGCGTATAGCGTGGCCTGCTGACAGGCCGGGCAAATCTTCGCTGGCGCCGAATGAGTGCGCAAGTGCGCCAGCTCCCGTTCCAACTGCGCGTGGGTCGCCTGCACCACGGCCAGATACCGACCCTTCCCTTGGGCGATATCGTCCAGATCCGCCTCCATCCGTCGGGTGAACGGCAAATCGATGAACTGGAAAGTGCCGACCATGGCATCCACCAGTTGCTCGGCGATTGGCGTGGGCTGGAGAAATTGGCGGGAAACCGTGACGTAATTTCGTCGCTGGATATTGTCCATGATCGCCGCATACGTGGACGGCCGGCCGATCTCCTCCGCTTCCAGCTTCTTGACCAGGCTGGCCTGCGTATACCGGGCCGGCGGCTTGGTCTTCTTCGCCAGGAGCTTCCCGGAAACGGGTCGCAGCACCTGGCCCGTCTTCAAGGCCGGTACGGGGTTATCCGGTGCCCCGTCTCCGGACTCGTCCGTCTGGTCGCCACCGGTGGCCAGCAGCCACCCCTTGTAGACCAGCGTTCGGCCCTTGGCCTCGAACTCGATCGGCTTCCCGTCGAGATCGGCGCCTTTCATCCGGGCGGTACGGACCGCATACCGGGCATCGTCCATCTGGCTGGCCAGCGCCCGCATCCGGATGAGCCGGTACAGGGCCTGTTCCTCCGGGGTGGCGCCGGCCGCCTTGGCGGCGACCTGCGTGGCGCGGATGGCTTCATGGGCCTCCTGGGCCCCCGGCTTGGCCTTCCATTTGCGCTGCTGCGCCAATACCGGCAATTTCAACGGCAGAGCGTAAGCGCGAATCTCGGCAAAGGCCTCCTCCGACAGGTTGGGGTTATCCGTTCGGTGATAGGTGATGGCGCCCTGTTCGTACAGTTTCTGGGCGAGCTCCATGGTTTTCTTGGGATCCATCTTCAACACGACGCTGGCCGCCTGCTGCATGGTCGAAGTGGTGAATGGCGGCGGCGGCGATCGTCTGGATTCGCTATCGGCACAAGACCGAACGGTGACCGGCGAGGTCTTCGAAACCCGGCTGGCAAAAGCCTTGTCCATGAAATAAGGGGCGTCTTCAGAAACGAAATGGGGCGCCAGCGCCCACTCCGCCGTCCAGATCCCTTCCGTTCCGGAAAACGTCAGTTGCGCCGAGTAATGTTCCGTAACCCGGAAGGCCCGGATTTCCCGTTCCCGCTCCACGACCAGGCGAACGGCCGGGCTTTGCACCCGGCCCGCCGACAAGGTGCCGCCCACGCTGCGCGAAACGGCGGGGCTCACCATGTAGCCCACCAGCCGATCAAGGACCCGGCGCGCCTCCTGAGCCTCCGCCAGATGGGTGTCGATCCTTCGGGGGTGGGCCACGGCGTGGGTAACCGCCGTTGCCGTGATTTCGCCAAAGGTCACCCGATGGGGATCAGGCAGCTTCAACACCTGTTGCAGATGCCAGGCGATAGCCTCCCCTTCCCGATCCGGGTCGGTGGCCAGGTACACGGCGTCCGCCCGCGCCACCAGGCTCCTCAGCTTGGTCGCCACTTCCCGGCCACGGGTGGTCAGTTCATACTTCGGCTGGAAATCCGGGGGGGAAACCCCGATGTCATTGGCGGGCAAATCCCGGATATGCCCCACGCTGGCGGCCACCATCCAGCCAGTGCCCAGGATTTCCGTCAGATGCCGGACCTTGCCCGGGGACTCCACGATCAACAGTTTGTCACCCATGGGCGGGCTCCTTGAAACCAGGGTTCGACTGGACGACTCGAGCCCCGGCTGGTACCGGAATAGACGGTTTCCGGCTGGCCCATGCGGCGATACGGTCTCCGGGGGCGGGGACCGGCTGCCCTGGAAACTGCCGGCGCCAGTCTCGCTCGAACGCGAGCCAGACCGCGCAACGCTCCACCAGCCCGGCGGGTAGCACGTCCACCAGCCGAACGGCGTCGTGGGCATGCGCCGCAGCTTCGGCCCCCAGCCAGCGCAGCAGCCACTGGTGTACCGCTTCCGGTTCCTGGCAACCGTCAGGGACCCGGCCGGAAACGGCGGCGGCCTCTCGCCGGCGACACTGCCATTCCCGCTCCACCGTCTGCGCCATCGCCAGTTCGGCAATGGCCCGGCCGATCGCGGACTCGGCCTCCGGGCAGGAAACCCGTCCCGCCAAGGCTTCCAACGCCCGGATGACTGGTAGCGCCTCCCGCTCCAGCATGGACAGGCGGTCTCCCGGTTCTGGTTTACTGACCCAGGTTGCCATAAGGCGCCCCCAGCAGACGGGAAAAGCCGTTTCCGGCCGAGGACGACGCCGGGTTTGGCCGGGTTGGAGCCGTTCCGGCCTTCGGCGCGATCATGCCGGTTCCCGCCGCGATTGCCAGCATGCAACCCTTCTCCTGCGCCATGGTTTGCGTGGCCAGCGCGGCGTCCAGAGCCGCGACTTTCTTCGGGTTCATCCGGGCGCTGGCGGTAAGCGCATGCCATTCGCCGGGGGTGGCCAGTATCGAATCCACCGCACAAGTGCAAAACGCACCGGCCACCGGCTTGGCGCCCGGCCCCATCCTGGAAATCATGGCCGATGCGCATTGGGGCATGAACTGTCGGCGCATCCGGCTTCGTACGGCAGGCGGAGCGTAATCGTGCGGGAAACCGGATTCCGCAGTGCCGGCCTGGCAATAGTGGCCGGACAAGGGACATGCGGGCACGGTGGCGGCAGGCGCCGTGGCCGAAAGAGCAACGCCCAGGGTGATGATAACGGAAAATGCGGCAAAGGCGGAACGCATGAGGACTCCTTCCGGGCATTGATCGATGTATATTCTCAGTATAGCAGAAGTAGCGTTCCAGGCCAATCGCCCGGCTTCGACCGGATGGCTATATTCGGGCAGGTACTCCACCAGAGGACATCGCCATGTATCCCGAACAAGCCAAGCAACAACTCGTTCAGCGCGAAGACGAAATACGGCGCGCGTTAGCCTGCGCCGAAGAGGCCCAGGACCTCCAGGATCTGCTGGCCGAACTGGATTTCGTCCAGGAAGAACGGGCGGCCCTGCCTTTCGACCGTTGAGGCCGAACCGATGGCCGCGATCACCGAAGCTGAGGACGGCGCCAAAGTCGAAAACGAAGTCCGGCGGGTGGAACTGCGCTATCGGGCGCAGGACCTCCGGCGCCAAATCGCGTCAGGCTGCGCGCGCAGCTTGACCAGATCCAGGCGCAGCTTCGCCAGGTCCTCTAATCTTTCCACGGAAGGCTCGCGGTTCGCGGGTCTTTCTTCGTGACCGGCACCTCGCGGACGCGCGATGGGACTAACGGTTTCCGGCGTTTCCCCCCCAGAAATGTCTGGTTTCAGCCGGTATTCCCGCCGTAGGCCGCTTGTGCCGCGTCCCATGCCTCCTGAAGCTCGTCCCAAGCCGCCCGGTCGCCGCCCCGATCCGGATGATGCCGCTGCGCCATCTCCTTGTATCGGCGCTTGGCAGCCCCCAGGTTTTCCGGATGGCCCAGGACCTCGCGCCAGTCCCGGGCCGCCTGCGGCGCTGGCAGGGCCTCGAATCCGCGAAAGGCCCGGTCCAGCAGGTCGGAGGCGCCCCACCGCGCGATTCCGCGCAGGGCCTCGATCGTTTTGGCGATAGCCCGGATATTCTCCTGGACACTCAGGTACTGGTCACAGGCAAAGCACATCGGCCGGCCCTGGTAGGCGAAATAGACGGCCACCCCGGGGTCCGCCGGACGCTTTGCGCTGGCTTGGGGCAGTCCATCCCGGCGCAGCGGAATATTGGTGGACAGAACGGGAGAGGTCCCGCCCAGGCGCCGGATCTCTTCCATCAGGCCATCCCGCGCCACGGCGAAACCAGCGCTGAACCGCGAATAAGTGCGGGATTCGACGCGCGGCCAGCCTTCGGGCCAGTACAGCGGATAGGCTTCGATCATGTGGCGCTCCCTTGCTCCAGCGCCCGCTTCAACGTCGGACGTTTCCGCATCCGGGCCAGCATCTCGGAGGTATCCTGCCGTAGCACGGCGTCCTTGGTGACGAACACCACCCCGCCACCATAGGCATCCGCAGCCGGGCGGCTGCCGGTACAGGCATATTCGAATCCGACGGGAGGTAAGTCATACAGCAGGATGGCGGCCTGAATCAGCGCAGCCATCTTGTCCAGGTCGGCGCGTTCGGAATCCAGCAGCCATAAGCCTTCTGGCCGAGCCAACAGGGTAAGACCGTCAAGGTCCAGACGGGAGGTCCCGAATCCCGCCTCCACACGGGAATATGGCTCCTCCTCGTCGCCGGCGGAATCCACCAGCAACCGCTGCAGGAGGCCGGGAACTCCGACGGGCAAGTCCAGCAGCTTTTCCGTCTCCGCGCACACGGCATGGCGCGCCAGTTCCAGCAACGCGTCAGCTTGCGCCCGGCTCATCGGCACCTGTACCGACGCCTGGATATAGTAGTCCATTGCAACTCCTTCGGCTATGCAGCTCAACACTATGATTATATTAACATAATCAAACTATGAAGGCAATGCTGGAACGGGCGTTCCGGGATCGAACCAAAGGGAGACTCCCGCTCCAGGCCTCGGTATGACAGGACCCTTACCGGAATAAGGGGCCGCCCATCAGATGGGGCTGTCCCATTCCCGGGACAGGACCGGCGGGCCGGGAACCGGGGCCAGGGCCGTTTCCCGGTTGGGGGCCAGAGTCGGGTGGCGGTGGTGGCGGCCCATAGGCGGGAGCCGGGGTGCCGTACACGACCACCGGAGGCGGCCCTTCCGGGGCATACGGGTACGAGGCGGGGCCATCGTCGCCGTAGCCCTGGTAGCCATAGCCAGGCGCGTATCCGTACGGCGTTTGCAGGCTGGACAGATACGAGGCGCAGCCCGCTAACGGCAACAGGGCCACCAGCAGCAGAAACCGGAACAGGCGTCTTGGCATCGGGTGGACCTTCCTTGGATGCTGATATAGATTTATCAGTATAGCAGAAAACATGGCTACCTGGAACGAGTCGCCCGATTCGCGCAAGACGGGGCCGCTTCCTTCCGAGCGGCTCCGCAGTGGATGGTGAGAGCAGCACGGACGAAACCGGCTATCCGGCCGACCGCAGCCGTTGGATGATTTGCTGGAGATGGCCGGCGCGCAATTGCAGCTTGGCGGCCCGCGTATCCTGGCCTTCCGTCCGGAATCGTTCGGCGCGAACGGTCAACCGGTGTTCCACGCTTTCCAGGTGCTCGATCCGGGTAGACCGGCTCCAGCGGTGCCGCTGGCGCCAGTGCCGTTCTCCGGGATGGGCCTCCGGGGCAACCGCCTGCACCGGTTGGCCTGCGGAAACAGAAATCCCGGCCAAGGGGATGGGGGCCTGATCGTCAGCGAAAGCCCCGGTGGTGACGGCCGCCAGCATGGCGGTGGCCGTCCACAGCAACTGGCGTTTACGTTTTTTCATGAAGGAACTCCTTCCGTGATAGTGGATGGACGGTGCGCCAGGGGGCACTGATCCGCCCCCGCTGGCCGTTCGTCCATCTCAATATAGGACACACCGGCCTTCCTATACTAGGCAGGTCAACCAATGTGAAAAGGAGCGTCGCCATGAATCGCCAAGCCTTGTTCCAGCCCCGTTCTGCCGCTTCCGCCCGCAGCCGGATCGAAAGCCGGATGGCGGATATCCGCCGGCGGATGGCCATCGAACCGGACGCCTTCGTCCAGGCCCGGATGGATATGGCCCTGGAAATTCTCCAAACGGAACTCCGGAAGCTAACTGCGCCCACCTACTGAAAATTAAGCCTCCCTGGGTGTTTCGGGGAGGCTTTTGTATCCGGAGACCGAAACGCCAGGCGCTAAGCCTCGCCTCTCACGACGCATCGAGATCTCCTTCCAGCGGGACGGAGCGGGACGGGAGTTCGCCCGAGGAATTGGCCCAGCCGGGGTCTATGACCTTTGGTCGCAGATTCATAAATAATTCTCAGATGCTTCCTGGCAAGCGCTATTATGTTAGTCAAGGGATGTGTCGCGTAATTCTTTTTTGCTAGATACAGAAAACGGATTGACATACCTAACACCAAAACCTCTGTAAGCCCGGTCATCCAGTTTCTCATCAAAAAATGGTAACTCATGAAAATTATGGTGCTTACCAGCCACACGGTACGCATTCGGATAAAATCATGGGTAAGTTCACCAATCCTGCCCACCAGATAGCCAGCCAGAGGAAGCCATGAAATCCATAGTATTCCAGGAGGAGATAACCAGACACCGATGGCACCGAAAATCAGTCCAAGGCTTAGACGAATCTGTTGATGGCGCTGTGTATCCAGACTAAAAGGCGCTTGCGACAGTGAGGATGTCATTGACGCCAGGGACATGGCGGCACCCTGGTATTGATTATTGAGCATCTGGGTAACAATCAGTGAGATACCTATGGGAACACCCCAAATGAGTATTTTGGTTCTGCTGGTTTGCAGAAAACGGATCAGGTCCAAAACGAAACACAACGCTCCGAATACCTGGGACCATAAAAAGGGGGAATAAAGATGTATTATTGTTGCTACCATCGCGGATCCTTCAGCCTTTGCCATGCATTGATGCCGGCTCTCCATAGGATCGCGTAGAGAACAGACAGCAAAACCAGCACCGTCACGGCCACACCAGGAGAAGAAAACGACGCCAGACCACGGGCGACGCAAACTATCAGGGCGAACGGCGACAAGGACGCGACCAGGAGAATCACGGTGAGCCGGCCCTTCCATAAGGACCGGAACGCGGCGGCGATTTCTTCCCGCCATAGACGGAGAAACCTTTCGCATGGTGCGAGCCCCTTGCAAGGTGCCGGCCCCTTTCGCCGTCCGCAGAACCGCAGCCTTGCCTGTTCCTTCCGCTCCACCCATCGTCCAAGGTTAAAAAGCAGCCAGCCCACTCCGGCTAATATGAACAGCCAGCCCACTCCGGCCAATGCTTTCATCATTTCCGCAGAATCCATTGGCAATTTCCGGTTACAAAAAACGCCTCCAAAAAATGCGCCCATGAAGTTCCAAAAATGAAATGGTCAATCAGATAAATTATAATGCCCAGCACAATCACTATCAGGGAAACCACGAGAACCAGCAGCGCTATTTCCCGCAGCAGGATGTTCGACGTTCTTTGCTGAAATGTGTTTTCTTTTTCACGCCACATTAGAGATTCTCCTTGTCAACCGATGGAATAACGGGTACTGCGGTCATTGCAGGGTGCGCATCTTCATTTATGGCGTTCTCCAGCCTGCGCACCTCGAATAGTGCCCGTGCCGCCGCATGCACGACGTGTTCGTCGTTCCGAGCGTCCTTGATGAACGCCTTGAGGCGATCATCGAAACTCAGACAGGCCTCCAGCAAAACGCGCTCCGCGTGGACCTGCGGACGGTCGGGAGTCTTACTGGTCATACGGCTTTCTCCATCCCTGGCTCGATAACGGGGTCCATCAGATTTTCACCCAGCCACCAACTGATCCGCCGCCACGCGATTCCGGCATATTCCGGTGACTGCTCGATGCCGGTCACATCATCCCAGCCCGCAAGCAACGCACCGATCATTTCCGACCCGCTTCCGGAGAACGGCACCAACAGACGGCGCGGCGAATCCACCGCCTGCGGTTTATCCGCGCCAGGCGGCGGCAACAGGAGCGTCGCCAGTTGCCGCGTGAGGCCGATGGGCTTCATCGTGGGGTGACCGTTCGGCGCACCGCCCATGCCTGCCTGCCGTTCCCGGGTGGAGACCTTGGACACATAGAAAAACCGGCTGGCGCCGCCTTCGCTGGCAGGGATATTCGTTTTCGTGGCCGTACCGGCGAACTTGCCGTATCCGTTCTTGTTGCCGATGGTTTTTAGGGTGCCCGCGCGCATGGCCCCGCTTTTGCGAATGCCGGACTGCGCGTCCAGCATTTCCGCCGCGTCTTCGTCGAGTATCACGTTGGCGGGCCAGCGGCCATTCGGTGAAGGCGTATAACCGTTATTCGCCACGCCCGGATCCGGCTTACCGTCTCTGATATGTGATAGTTTCCGTCCTGCACCACCGGACAATGTTTCCCCATCCATAGGGATCCGGCCCCATCAATATTCAGCGCCCCACATCCCCACTTCAGGACATTTTCCGCATAAGTCTTCTTACCGGGTTTACGGCACAGCAATATTGGCTCATAAGCGGGTTTTAATGCTGTACCATAGCCTGAAAAAGCCTCAGATTTAGGACACACCGGGGCAGTAAGCTCCCACTCGCGGCGCCAACTATTACCGCCATGCGCGGCATTAGCGGATTCCTCCAGCAAATCGGTATTTTTCAACGTGGGGTGCTTACGAACTCCTGTCGTCTCACGCTTGTTTCCCATCTTTCTGTCGATGGCTTTACTGATGTTCGTGCTTTTTGGAAATCCGCTGCCATACAACCACATGAGGATATCTACCAGGATAAAACCCGCGTCCTCCATCGCCACCGCCAGCCGGTGAAAAGTCCGGCTGCCGCCGAAGGCCATGAGATACGCGCCCGGTTTCATCACCCGCATGACGGCTTCCCAGGTCTCGGTGCGGAACGCCACGTCGCCGCCGTCCCAGGTCTTACCCATGAATCCCTTATCGGTACCGAGAGCCAGGCGCCCGGATATTGTCCCCGGCTTTCCTTTGCGTTTGCTCCCGCCCCGCGAGTTCTGCGTCAGGTGATACGGCGGATCGCACAGCACCGCGTCGAAATGGTGGTCCGGCAACGTGGGCAAAATGGACAGAAGATCGCCTTCCAAAATATTGTGATTTTGGCTCGTCATCATGAACCCGCTTTTACAGTGCGCGAAGCCTTTTTCGCGCTGATCATCCACCCCAGAACCGTCCCCGCGCCGAAGGTGGCGGCGCTCCATCCCCATGTCCGCAACACAGTGTCGCTTCCGCTGTCTTCCGCGCGCAGACTTGCACCCGGCACGGGGTCGACGGCGCTTTCGCGCCGTCCCACGATATAGGGCGTCATGTCGCCTCCTGATTTTTCCGCTTTTCAAGCCTGTCCAGAATCAACCGCACAACATTGTCCATGTTGTTATCCCGCGTATTGTCAGCCAGTATGATGCGTTCGTGTGATGGTGGTTCTACTGGCAGACCCGCTCTATATTCTTGCCAAAAATCCAGCTTCCACTTATCCATGGCTGCGGCACGATGGGTAATGCGGGCACGGGTTACGTTGACGTCCGCCGTCAGCCAAACCAGCGATAGCGTCGTGGCGCGGATCGACACAAATGTTTCCATCTGTCCAATCCACTGCGAATCACGGAATAGGCTGGTGAATGGCGCGGTACAAATCACGCTCCGGCCAATATCCAGGTTGTCCTTGACAATGTTAAGGATGGTTTCATATTCGAGCGGCTTTACCTGTTGCACATAGGGTTCGCTTTCCCGATCATTTTTATCGCAACCCAGCGCCTTCAGCAGACCTTCAGTCATGGCGCAGGTCGCCGAATCCTTATCCACCAGACCGTATCCAAGCGTTTTCGCCAGTAATCGCCCTATGGTGGTTTTCCCCGTTCCGGGATTGCCACCAACCAGTATCAGTTCGCTCATGCCGCACTCTCCTTTAACGCTTCCCCCACATAATCCAGCAGCCACGCCGGGTCATCCCATTTCCCCTTGCGCACCATGCATGCGGTCAGTTTCTCGACGGCGCTGCCGGGCACGGTATCCGCCCACTCATGGAAATCCGGTTCCTCATCAAATGCGTCGATCAGCGCATCCACGGAACCGGCGGCCAAACGGCATCCAGCGCGTGCGCCAGGATTTTCATCGTTACGGCAATGCCCCCACATCCATAATCTGGTGTTCTCTCCTCTCGTAAAAACGTCGCGAGCGCAGCATATGTTGTTTCCCCAAGAAAGCACATCATGATGGTGTCAGGCGCATCAAGCACGGAGCCATCCAATATAATTAATGTCATAAAATGAAGGCAGCACGGATAAGAGATAATAGATTGTCGCCAAGGACCCGATGATTGTTATGAGCAGGGTAAACTGATAAATTCCATACAATACAGAGAAATCTCTCATGATTGCCATGAATAGGAAAACAGCCATGCTGACGAACACGCCTGTGCTTCTGCAAGGAGCGACAGGGATGAGGCGTTTCGATCTTGCCATGGCATACAACAGATACATCACTGGCAGGTTGAATAGCGGAAAAAGAAGCCCGGTGCCGGGGTGAACCACCTCACTCGTTGGCGCTGACCAGATAATAGCTGTTGGAATCACCCACACCAGCATGGAAGATAGAACGATAATCGCGTCTATTTTTTCCATCAAACTTTTATTTTGCATGATCCTCTCCTTATCGCCGTCCGCTCCACCAACAATACCTGGCGGCCACCACGGTCACGCCAGCCACCGCCACCAGCAGGATCTCTCCGATGCCTAATGGCGCAGCGCACCCCGGACCAGGGCCTTCTGCCGCTGCAGGGTTCGCAGTACCCGCCGGTCATAACAGTCCCGGAAATCGGCGCCGCATTGGGTGGCCCAAGGAGCCGCCTCCCGGAAGAACCGTACGGCATCGGCCTGGGCCCGCCGCAGGTCGGCGTCCCGCGCCGCATGCGTCAACCAGAACGTCGGCATCGGCTCGGCCAGCCAGTCGGCCTCCGATTGGAACCGGGCGGACAGTCGTCGCCAGCAAGCGAGCGCCGTCGGGTCCGCCGGATGCTGGTCCAGCTTAGCGCAGGCCACCGTGGCTTGCCGGGTGCGGATCAGGGCCAGATGCCACTCGGAGCGGAAATGCCGCAGGGTCCCGGAAAAGCCTACCCGTGGATAGACGGTGGCCGGTATCGGGACCGGCGGGACCGGTTTTGGAGCGGGAGGATTCAGCCAGGCACATCCGGAGAGGAACAACAGGGAGACGCCAATCCCCCCTTGCAGCAGGGAATACGGAATTCGCATCGGGGATCCTTACAAAATGCCGGACAGGCTGTGGACCAGCTGGCCCTGGAGCGCCGGTACCGCCTTGGCGAAGTTCAGGTTGACCTGGTTGGCCGTGGATACGATCCGAGTCCGGTAATCGATCCAGTGCCCGGTTTTGGTGGTCGTCTGGGTCGTTGTCGTGCTGGTCCCCTGCTGCAGGTTGACGGCCGTCTGCTGCGCGACGGCATGCCGCGACCGGACGCCCACCTGCACGTCGGTGATCATTGCGTAGGTGGTATTCTTCACCAGGGAGTCGGCGACCAGGCCGATCGCCCCGCCGATCAGGGCGCCGGCACCCGCCCCCACCATGGAATTGCCGATCATGGCGCCGGAGGCCCCGCCAATCAGGGCGCCACCGAAACCGCCGCCGAGCGCGCTCTGCGCCGCGGCAGGCGCCATCTTGCCCACCGAAAGCACATTGATCTGCAGCAGGTAGTGCGCTTGGGCATACGGCACGACGCGATATCCCTGCGCGACGAGGTTGGCGTCGATTTCCTGTTCCAGGGAGGAAACGCCCAAGGATTTGTCCGAAGTGTTCTTGAACTGGACAAAAACCGTCTGCTCCCGGGGGGATACCGGGGGCAAGAAAATGGTGTTCGACATCCGGGTTTGGACGTCCAGGTTCCGGTGTTGCAGGGCGACACTGGTGGCGGCACAGCCGGATAGGCCGAGCGCGGCGGTAGCACCGGCCAACAACAGGGAGAATCGGATGGAACGACGAAGGCTACTGGGCATGGTTCACTCCTGCGTGAAAAAACAAGGAAACAAGGGCGCTCAAGGGTTTCCCCCCGACCGGGTACTTTCGTTGGTACGGCCCGGCGCCGCCTCGCCCGAGTATAGAGCCCGAGCGTGGCGGTACCTGGTAAGGGTGCCGGCTAACAGGCGCCATCGTCGCCGGTTTCCGTTCGAGATATCCGCCACTCGGCCAGGATGGCCGCCAGCAGGTCTTCCTGAGCCTGGTCCACTGCGATCCAGCCGGCAGGTGAAGACCACAGCCCGTTACGGATGAAACTCGACAAGGCCTCGTGATACGTTCGGTGGAATCGGTCCAGCCGATGTCCGTCGCTCCTGCCCAGCCGGTGCAGATGGGCGTGAATCGAGCAATCTTCGGCGGCCACCTGTGTCAACACGGGCACCAGCTGCGGATGCTGCCGAAGGACTTTCTTCAGCGTTCCGTGCTCGGAAAGCTGGGCGGCATAAAGGCCGAGAAAGCCGCCGCAAGCCCCGCGCGAAACCGGGGTTCCTTCTCCCAAAAAACGGAGCAGGTCCGGCAAGGGAACGGGACGGGAAATGGCATAGCCCTGGAGCAGATTCGCCCCCATCGCGGTCACCGCGTCCAGGATGTCTACCGTCTCGACGCCTTCCACCACCAATTCCACGCCCATGCCGTCCGCGAGGTCCTGCAGGGCGCCCACGAAATGCAGATCCTGCGGCCGGGTCTCCAGTGTGCGGATGAAGCCCTGATCGAGCTTGATCTTGTCCACCGGCAATTCCTTCAGCCGCAGCAGGGAACCGTACGCCGTGCCGACATCATCCAGGGCCAGGTGAAGTCCCCGGCTCCGAAGCGACTCCAGTACCGGTATGGATTCCTCCATGCCCAGGAAATCACTGCTTTCCAATATTTCCAGGGTGATCCGGGAAGGGGCGATGCCGCTGTTGGCCAGGATGGATTGCAAGCACGGAACGCAGGCGTGGGAAAAGGACTCCGGCGCCATGTTGACGGACACCCAGAGCGGATAACCCCGGTCCTCCAGGACGGCCAGGTCCAGGAGTGCCTGGGCCAATACCGCCTGACTGAGTTCCATCAGATCGGCCACCTCCAACTGCGGCAGGAACTGATTCGGGTAGCGGATCGTCCCGTCCGCTTCGCGCAGCCGTGCCAGCGCCTCCACGCCCACGACGGTACCCGAAGACGCCTCCAGGATCGGCTGATACCAGACTTCCAGCCCGCCTTCCTCGAGAAGTCGCCGTGCCCCGCCAGAGGCCCAGGCCAGGAGCTCCCGGCGAACGGCAAGGTCCTCCTGCTCGATAGAACGGCTGGCGTTCCGGCTTACCCGACAAAAGGAGATATCCCGCTCGAATTCGGGACTGATTCTGGATGACATCCGCGACCTCGGAGCTACGTTCTGTTCTTGCGGTATATTATAATATACGTTCGGTTGATGGTCTAGCCAAAGGCCTGCCCGAAGTCGCTCTCGGGGCTTCCTTTTGCGAAAATCCGGCTCGTTCCGGCACAAAAAAAGGCCGGTCACATCCCGCAGGAGTGCCGGCCAAATACTAGGAGACACACACCACATCAGCCGGGAAGACGGAAAGCCTTCCCGGCTAACGCTTAAAACTGATAGGCGACGCCCATGTTCACCCCGAATTGGTTGGTCGAGCTGGAAGGCTCAAACGCCCCGAAATTCAACGCGCCACCGGTGTACGTGAAGTGGGTGTAATCCAGGCCGCTGTAGACGTGCACGGGGCCGACCAGGCGGTAGTCGGCGTCGAGGCCGAGGACTTCCTCACCGGTCACGCCGAACTGGGCGGAACCGAGTGCGCCGCCATACAGGTGCGGAGTCATACCACCGCCGACCACCGCCAGAAATTCCGCGTTGGCGCCCATCACCAGTCGGCTGGACATCGCGTACTGGAACTTGGCGCCCATGCCGACGAGGCCTGCGCTATAGTCTTCGGTATAGCCGTATGGACCCTGCAACGCACGATTCCAGCCCTGATAGCCACCCGCCACATAGGGCGTGACCATCATGCCGCTGGCCAAGTTGAAACCGACGCCGATGCGGGCCATGATCCGGTTGGTGGTCATGCTGTCGGTGCCGCCATAGGGGACGTAACCATAGCTGTTACCCACCGCGCCCTTGTAGGCGATGTCTCCGGTGCTGTAGCCGTACTTCACTTCGGCGTAGGCGTTGGGGACGCCCAGGAAATCCCCCATGTAGCTGCCCTTCAGGGCGAAGCCGGGGGTCCAGCCGGTCTCTGTGTCCGACGGGCCATACTGGGCGGGCACGTGTTCCTGGTAGTTGGTCAGGGTGCCGGTAGCCGCCACGCCGACTTCGTTGTTGGCGGCCAGGATCGGGTTGACGGTGTCCGCCATCGCGACCGTGGAAACGCCGGCCACGGCCAGAGCGGAAAGTACGGCGATCAACAGTTGCTTGCGCATGCAAAAGCTCCTTGCGGAAAAAGGGTAGTCCGGATCCATTCCGGGATTCACGAAGCCCGGCGCCCGCCAGCACTCCGCCGGAACCGGTAGGATCCGATATGTTTAGTATAGCATCGGAATTTGCTAAACGGCAACACGTTCGGAAATAGCGCGCAATGGAAGCGATAACTAGGCTATACTGAGCAGGGCCCTAAGATGGGAGTGCCGGGTTTTTAAGCGAATAGCTGGAGGTCGCTCGAATGACGACAAAATCGCGGGATGCGGTACTGTTTCTGGATTTCGACGGGGTCCTGCATGCCTTGGACGGCGCGGAGGACTTCCGCCACGTGCCGCTGCTGGCGACGGTGATCGCCCCGCACGCCGTGGACCTGGTCATCACCTCGTCCTGGAAGATCGGGTACGCGCTGGACGAAATGGTAGAACGGTTGGGTCCGGTCCTTGGCGCGCGGGTCGTCGGAATCACCCCTGAAGTTCGGCCGTTCGCTTCCGGCTATCGCCAACGGGAGGTAGAGGCCTGGCAGGAAGCCAGCCACCGAAGAACGGCGCACTGGCTGGCTCTCGACGACGATCCGCAATTATTCGATCCGGATTGCCCGAATCTGCTGCTTTGCGATGGCCGGACCGGATTCACTGAGCAGGACGCCCTGAAGCTGACAGACTGGCTGAAGATGGCCAGATGACCGCTTGAAGCCAAACCTTTTTCTTGTGCCAGGTTCCGCGAGGTTCCTGGTTTTTTTTTATGGTGCGGCGCCAGCTACCAGGCCAAAGACCACCGCCCGCATGAATGGCAATATCCGTCCGGAAGCGTGCTCGCCAGATCGGGCGCATCAATGGCAATCCATCGCCGGCCCAGTTTCTGCGCCGCATGGACGGAGGTCCCGCACCCCACGAAAGGCTCCAGCGCCACACTCGCACGACCGCGATCAGAACCTGCTTCCGTGCCCCCTGTTGATTCCGGTATCATTCCGGTTCTGATTCCGGCGAACATTCGACAGCTATATTCCGTTATCGACGCCATGCCGGTGTCTTTTATCAGGAGGACCACCCCCATGTCTCACCCAGACCAAACCCTGGTCGGCAACGCTGTCAAGCCGTGGCCATCCGCGGTGCTCGCTTGCGCCACCGAACGCCTGGCGCAGGAAGCCGCAGCCCGGCTGGTGTTCGAAACGGCCGCCAGGGACCCGGACCCGGAAGGTTGTATCGTGCTGCCGACCGGGCGCACCGCAGCCAGCCTGTTTTCGGGATTGCTGCGCACCGCCGGGGATTACGCCGAGGACCCGTTCGACGGCCACCCCGTCGTTCTCGATACCGAAACCTTCGGAGTGCCCTACCAGCATATGGCCTGCCGTGCCTGGGCGGCCTACCGGGCGCTGTTCGAACCGCTCCGCCGCCAGGGCAAGCACGTCGCCCGCAACGAAAGCCAGCTCCTGGGCAGCCCGCTGCGGGATAAAACCGCCTCAGACCGGTTACAGGTCCTGCTGCGGCTGCACCGACCGGTCATCCATGCCCTGGCGATCTCGCCGGCAGGGGAGGTTCTGGGATACGAGGCCGATGTCTATGCCGATCTGGAACCGCTGGTCTCCGACTTGCTTCCGCTCTTGACGGTGTCCCTGTCGGCCAAGAACTATATCGATAAAGAACAGCCCTTCCCGATCATCCGGTCTCTCGGCATGTCGGTACCCCTGTCAGCCAAAATGCTGCTACTGCTGGTTTTCGACGTGAGCAAGGCCGGCGCCGTGCGGCAATTGATGGCTTCCGACGAGGATCCAAAATTTCCGGCCAGTCTGTTGAAGCGCAATCCGAACGGTGTTCTCCTGGCGACCCGGGAGGTGCTGGACACCGCAGGAATCCCCCCTACGTTCGACATCACCCGCCCGGCCGACGTTTTACCGGTCCTGGAGTGGCTAGCCGGCTAGCGGGAGCGGCACCGGGACGGAATCAACGGCGGAAACCGGTTCCCGGACCAGGAGACGATCCGCCGTGATTCGTGCCCCCAGGTTACCACCACGGCCATCATAGCGGTAGGCCACGCTGCAACGGCGGGCCATGAAACCCTGCTTGCCGGCTTCGGCCGGTTCCAGGTCGAATTCCAGGATGATGCTTCGGCTCGGCAGGTCGCCCGGATCCAGCTCCCGGGGTAGTTCGGAAATATGAACGAACGCCGATTCGTACGGGGAATCGGCGTGCCGGGTGTCCGTAACCCACAGTTCATCCGAAACCTTCGTCAGGAAGCGCACAAAACCAAAGCCACGGTCCTGCTCCCAGCGGATGCAGGTGCCCCTGACCCGGGATCCCACTTCTCCCCAGGGCGCCCGGGCCTCCCGGCTCGGGAACAGCCCCGGCACCAGATACCCGGAATAGAAGGCATCCGCTTCATGCTGCAGATCCCGGGAGACATTCTGGAAGGCCAGCACTTCCACCCGGCAACCCTTGTTCTGCAGCGCGCGTACGACCTGCAGGAAGTCTCCGTCCCCGGTCACCAGCAGAACCTGGTCCAGTCTCTCCGACTGGAGCATCACGTCCACGGCCAGATCCAGGTCGGCGTTGGCCTTTGAAGTCCGGTTCCCGTCGGCATCGACGAACCAGCGCACCGGTTTCTCGATAATCTTCCAGCCGAGATCCCGAACGACCTGCTGGTACCCGTTGATGCTGGTCCGGTATTCGAAGTCGCGCTTCATCCGTTCATGGTCCACCGCCATGTAGGTGTTCAGCCGCAGCAGTTCGCTCCCCGCCTTTCGGGCCGCAAAACGTCGCAGCACGTCATAGCGCATGGCATAGCCGCCGTTGCGACCGATATTTTCCGAATCCACATACACCCCGATCTTGATAGAGGACATCACACGCTCCATAGCCCGATTAAAAATATACTATAGATAGTGTACCGTATACCTATGGTGAATGCCATAGGACGGGCCACCGATCCCGGACTTTCAGGGCTCTTCGGCCAATTTCCGGCTTGCTATATTTCGGAACGGTTCTTGCCCGAGACGTCCATGGCGCCCTACCTACCGAAGACTGCAGTTCCGTCCGCAGACCTGCTGGACGAGATCAACCTGCTGTTGGCGTTCCTGCCCGGAAACCATGGCGGCGGGGAAATCGGCTGCTGGCTGACGGTAGCCGAGGATGGCGTCCATGTTCGCACCAGGGATCACGCCTGGCAACGGATCACCTTGGCCGTCTTTGCCAGCCTGGAAGAAGCCCTGGCCTTTCTGCGGCAAGAGGTCCGGTTCCAGGCTGAAATCGCCGCGGCACCGGCAGGAACGCCGGGCTGAGCCAGTCGACCGCGCCGTCAACCGTAAAAACGGCGAGGCGCAGGTGTCTCGTGACCACGCCGCCGTCCATGCGACAACTGGATACGCGCCGGCCTATAATGTATAATATATACTATGCCGCAACATGAGGATCGCCAATGATCTGCCGTAGTTCACTTACTCAGCAGAACCTGGAAGATGGGCTAAAATTCATTCTCCATTCCCCTTTCACCTTTATCAATAACGCCCGCCTTTTCGCCACGGCTGCACATGGGGCTACCGGGCAGAAGCGTAAGTATACGGGCGAGCCCTACATTCATCATCCGTTGTGCGTGGCGAGCCTGGTGTTCATGGCCACCGGCGATGTCATTACCACGGCGGCCGCCTTGTTGCATGACGTGGTGGAAGATACTCAGATCACTTTGCCGGATATCCGCAGGGAGTTTGGCGACGACATTGCCGGGCTGGTCGGCAGCCTGACGGACGTTTCCCGACCGGAGGACGGGAATCGGGCCGCCCGCAAGGCCATCGACCGGGCGCATATCGCCCAGGCCGACCCGCGCGCAAAGAGCGTCAAACTGGCCGACCTCATTGACAACACCCGCACGATCGTCGCGTATGACCGGGAATTCGCCATGGTGTATCTCGCGGAAAAGGCGCTCTTGCTGAAAGTCCTGAAAGACGGGAACCGGACATTGCTGACCAGGGCGAAGAAAACCTTGAAGAACGGATCGGAAGCGTTGTCCAGGCCGATCGAAGGCCATGCGCATGAATAAGCCGCCGAGAATCGGAAGGCATCCACTTGACGGCGCCGAAAATCTCAAGCGGGTCAATTTCACGATCCGCGAGGACCAGCATCAAAAGGTGCTGGCCCTGGGCGGGTCGGTCTGGCTGCGGGCGCGGATCGATGAGGCCGGCAAACTTGAACATGCGCTGGAAGAGATCCGGCTGTTCGCGGCACGGCACGAGGAAGAAGAGTGGGCGCGGACCATCTTGCGGTACTGCGCCGATGCGGGTGTCAAAGGAGCCACACTCCAGACAGACGAAAAGCGCAACTGAGCCGGACCGGTATCGGTAGCGTCCGCGATCAGCGCCCCGGTGAGGAGCTTGTCCCGGGCCGGGGCAGCGCCCGGGCGAAGCCGGAAAGCGCCACGGGATGCGCGAAGAAGTTCAGCACCACCCGATCCGGTCCGGTTTTTCGCCAGAACAACGAACCATACCTTTCCCGGTGCTGCAGCTCGGCGCAGGCCCGGGCATCCGACAGCAACCAGCATGCGTCGATCCGATGCGTGTAGTAGGCGTTCCCGTGCTCCCAGGACAGGTCACTGGAGACCCATTTTAACGAATGGACAACGTCCGTCACCCCCAGGATGCCCACCAGCTTCCGGCTCCCGTCCGGAAATTGCAGCCAGGCGACGTTGACCCCGTTCAGCGGCAAATCCGCCAGGACCTCCGCGTGCGGGTAGCGGATGGCTAACGATTTCTCCGCCGCACCGGAGAACGGAACGTAGCGGCCTGGCTTCGTGATCAGATAGGTCAGCGATCCGAAAATCAGCATGGGGCTCAGAGCGACAGCCAATAGGACCTGAATGCCGCCAAGTAGCAGGCTGAGCCACGCTTCCCGGCGGCTGCGGACCATATACCGGACCAAGCCCAGACCAGCGATGACGGCGCCGGTATAGAGCAGGATATCGTCGAAAAATGTCAAATGTCCGTTCATCCCCAGCGCCGCCTCCAGTGGTTCGTCGTTTCTGGCACAGAATAGCACACTTTCGCTATACTGAAAATATAATTAATAAGCAGGAACAGAACAAGGAGCCTCCGGGCTCCTTGGAAAACTAATGCAATACGGGTTTCGGAGGATCTTCTCCCGTCAGGATCCGTCGAAGGGAATCCTGCGGGTTGGAGTCCGGCCCCACCTCCGATCGTTGAGATCGTTGAAACGAGGCCATGTGGGCTGCGACTTGGGTCTGTGCCCCTTGAATTTCCGACAGCCAGGCAGAGATCACTTTCTCCCAGCCGGCCACCGGCTCCCACACCATCCACCGGCCCATACAAGCCGCCTTTTGATCGGGGAGCAGCTGAACCATCCATTTGCTTTGGGCCAGGGTGGCCGTCAGGATCTGGGCCACCACTGCGGCGACCTCGACCGGCATGTCTACGAAGCGGATGGTCAGCAATACCGCGGCATCCTCCGGCTGCTGGTAAGTCTCGAACGACAGGCCGGAAGGCGCCCGCCACCAACGCAGCCGATCTGCCAACGCCGCCTCCCGAATCTGCGGATGGGCGGTTTCCGGGATTTCCTTGGAAACGCAACCCAGGGCGGCGAACTGGTCCCATAGCCCGGGTCTAACAATCTCGCTCATGTGTCACTCCTGATCAAAGTAAAAAGTGCCCATGGGTACCGGCGGCGGCATGGCGGAGCCCTGAGCGTAGTCGGCGTCCTCCGAAGGGTTGGCTACCTGCAGGAGTCCCCGTTGACCGGACTCCATCGCCTTCAGCTGAATCCGAGCGGCGGCCAGGAACAGGCCATCCATGGTTTTCCCGGTTATGCCAAAGCCTTTTTTGGCATATTTGACCAACCGGCGGAAGGCCACCCGGGGATCGTCCGGTTCCCGCGCGAACCGGACGACCCCGCTTTTCCGATCCGTCTCCAGCCGAGGATCGAAAATCACCACTATCTCGGAAGGAACGACCCCCACTTGAGCCCGGCAGACGGTTAAATCAAACCGGTCCCACACGGGCGTGATGCCATCCGGGCCCATCCATCGATCCTCCGCAGCGACTTCCTCAAATTCGACGACAATGATCTGGATCGGCGCGTAGGTTTGCCGTTGCGTTCCCACCCCGGATTGTGCCTGGGCCGGAGCGACTTCTCCGAATTTCCATGGCGCGTCGGCCTGCGGAGCGCTAGCCACCGGCCGGACGGTGCACGTGGGCCTCTTGCGGAACGTAAGAGCAAATCCCGTATGCTGTCCCAGCAAAAATCCCTGTTCCTCCAGCCATCGCTGTAGGCGAATGGAGCGTGGTTCCACGGGCCCCACCGATCGATCCAGAGCGGACGCATGCCCCGGAGAAAAGAAGAAGTCTGCATCGTTCGGGGTATACAAAGAGGCGGTGGCGCGACGCAAATGATAAAAATCCGTCAGCTTCGCCGCCGCTCCCCCCGCGAGCACAAAACCCAAACCCTGCAAGGCCGCCAAATGCTCGGGTGTAAGCCCGAACGTGGTGTGCAACCACGCTAGCGCCTCGCTTCGCACTGATTGGACCGCCGCCGTTCGCGCCGCGGGTGGCCGATCGGCCTGAACCAAACTCGGGGCGACCTCCGCCGGGGTACTAACGCCCAAGGGTAGTTCCGCCGACGTAACTGGCGGCCGGCGAGTCCGAAACCTGCCCAGCCACGGTGCGAGACCCTTTAGAATTTCCTTCAACATGGCACTCTCCTGGAATAAGCCTGCCCAGTATAGCGTCTTGGCCTGACATTGCATTCCAATGCTATACTATAATAATAACAGGAGCTGCCATGCCAACCCGCCGAAGACTGCTTGAACTCACCCTGGCCGGAGCCGTTCTGGCTACCCTGGCGGCAGACCCTGCCGCCTTTTCCGCTACCTATGTCTACCGGACGCACATCCCGGGCGCCACCTCGACTCAAGCCTGCCCGGCCGGGAGTTTCTCGGAGTCCCTGCCGGGGACGTACGACGTCACCGTGCCCGCCGGCTGTACTGCGACCATCGCACTGGACGGTGCCGGGGGCGGCGGCGCTCTCGGAAACGGGGGGAATGGTGCCCGGGTCCAGGGTACGTTAGCCGCCTCGAGTTCCCCGCAAACACTGTCCGTGACGATCCAGGCGGCGGGATCCCCCGGCAGTCTGAACAGCTATGCCCCGGCCGCGACCGGTGGCGGAGATACCACCTTAGTCATCGGGGGCACCCTGCTGATGGCCGCCGGGGGCGGCGGGGGAGCTGGCGGTTACGGGGGGAATAATGCGGTCCTGGCCAATGGCGGCGACGGCGGGGCAACAGGATCCCCCGGAGGCGGGGATCCCTATAGCTACTGTCAAACCGGGGCGGGAATCCCGGGACAGGGCGGCACGCAATCGGCACCCGGTGCAGGGGGCCTGTACGAAAACAACTGCAACTACGTGGCGGGAAACCCCGGCAGCGGGATGACCGGTGGCGCGGGCCAGGTGGGTCAATATGGCAACGGCACTTCCGGTGGCGGCGGAAACGGATATTACGGCGGGGGCGCAGGTTCGCTGGGAGGCGATTATTACGTCGGAGGAGGAGGCGGCGGCGGTTCCAGCTACGCCGCTCCCCAAATCCTCGCCCCCGTTTTCACTGCGGGTGGAGGTTCGCCCGGAGGTACCGCCTATACCGTATCCAGCCCCAGTCCGGCCCAGGCCGGCTCCGTCTCCATCACTTGGTGATGCTTCGGAAACGCGCTGCCCGATCGCCGGATGCAGACGACCGTCCGGCCTAGCGCCCGGCCTGGGTTCCCATCGCCCGGCACGGCCGGAATTACGGCCGGACCCCAGTGGACGTGCTTGCCTTCCACCATGTGGTGGCTGGACAAGAACGCCCGCAGCTCGCTGCCGGCCGTTCCGCCACCAAATCCAGTCCTGGATTGATTCCGGACGACCCGTTCAGGCCCCGCCTCCGGATCTCCGGCGGCGCCACCAGTCGCGCAGGCCCCGCGCCAACGCCTTGCCATCCCGCAACAGGCCCCCCTGGCGCAGCTCCCGCAGGATGGCCCGCGTCGTATCGTCCGGGCCCTGCCGCTGAACCAGCCAGGCGGTATAGGCGCCGGCCCCCATCCGTCCGGCAGCCAGATCCGCGCGCAGCCATTCGTTCAGCAGCCGTTGCCGGGTCTGCAGATGCAGCTCCCGTTGGGCGGTGATGGTATTCGCATACGCGGCGTCCGCCCGGGAGTCCGGGACACGCACATGGTAGCGGGCCGCCACTCCGCCTCGCTGGTACCCTTCCCCGAGCAGCAGGAGTTTCCGGTTGACGTCCCAGTCCTCCAAGACGGGCAAGTCTTCCCGAAACAAACCTACCTGGCGGAGGCTGGCCAGATCCCACAGCAAGGCGATGGGCGGAAACAGGTTGTGGACCAGGACGTCCGGCAGGGAAATCAGCCCTACCGGCGGACAGGGCTCGAAAGGCATTCGGGACACCTCCGGGATATCCCGATGATGGGTACTGATTCCGAGCCGCTCCTCGATCCGGATCACCGGGGCCGCGACCAGGGTCAAGGCCGGATACAGCACGCGCTGGACCGAAAAGGCGGCTACCGATTCGGCCAGAAAGGCTTCCGGCCAGGTATCGTCGTCGTCGTGCAGCGCGGCTAAATCGGTTTGCAGAAGGTCCAATCCGGCATTGGCGGCCCCCGCCACCCCGCGGGACAGCGGCAGATCCTTCACCCGGATCCGTTGATCGGCGCCCGGCAGCCGGCTCGCCATGTCCAGAACCTGACGGACGCTTTCCGGGGAACCCCCGTCATTGACGACCACCAGTTCCCATTTCCGATACGTCTGTCGGAACACGCTGAGCAACGCCCGGAGCAGGAGCACCGGACGGTCCTTGGTCCGGATCACGATGCCTACCGATAAATCAGAAACCGTCATAAGCCTTCACTTCCTGAAAGAATAGGAGACAACCGGGCTAGACCGGCTGTCGACGAGAACGGAACAACACGGTCATCAGGCCAAAACCCGGAATTCGCACGGCCCAAATCAGCAGCCATTCGAAGGTTTCGACGCCCACGTACCCGGCCGCGGTACCGACCGCCCCCCACTCGCGCGTCACCAGCGGGATCAGCGCCAGATTGATTACGGCCGTTCCCAGCAAGACCGACCCGAAGGCCCATCGGGCGCCCCGGTTGAGCAATACGGCTCCCGTCAGCACGTAATTCAAGGCGATGACCGGCAAAGCCATGGCCAGGACCTGCAAGGCGGGTATCGTCGCCAGATAGGAGGCTCCCGCCACCCAAGGGACCAGCAGGGGAGCCAGCTCGGCCAACGCCAGGCTGGCGAGGCTCGCGCCACCGACGGTCCAGATGGCATATTTCCGGATGAATCCCCGCACCGCCGCCGGATCGCCTGCCGCCCGCAAGCGGGACAGTCGGGGGTAACTGGCCGTCTGGGCATGCCCAATCAGACCGATGACGGGCGACAGGAATTTCCAGGCGGCGCCATACAGGCCGGCCACGACCGGACCACCGGCCAACCCCGCCAAAAACAGGTTTCCGGTACTGAAAACGAAGGCGGACAACGAGCCGGTCACCACCGGGAACCCGTTCCGCAGCAGGGCCATCAGCGCCGGCGGCCTGGGCCGGGTCACGACCAGCGGATGGATCCGGAACAGGAGGACCAGACCCAGGATTCCCGCCAATACCGGGGTCAGCGCCTGGATGGCGGCCACCCGCAGCAACTCCTGGTCGTCATGGACCAGGGCCAGCAGCAGGCTCACCGACGATAGCTGAGCGGCGATCTGGATCCGGGCGACGATGGCCATGCGTTCGAGACCTTGGAACGCCCAATTCGGGAACAGGACGCTTCCCAGTACCGCGGCGTAGCTGGTCAGGTAGATCGGTGCCGACAGACGCAGGCGCCAGACCAGCAGGCCGTAGACCAGGAACCCGGCGGCCGCCAAACAGAACTTCAGGGTAAGGACCGAAACCAGCAAGGCGCCGCTCCGCTCTGGGTCTTCCCGGCACTCCACCATGGCCTGGGTCGCCGTGAACGACAGCCCATAGTCCGCCAGGGTCACAAAGAGGCCGCACAAGGTCTGGGCCATCACCAGGACGCCATACCGGGCTGGCCCGAACAGGTGCAGCAGATAGGGGACGATCAGCAGGGCCAACAGGTACGTGGCGCCATGCTGGGTGAACAGCGCCAGGAAATTGTGGAAGGGCCCCGCCGATTTATCCGGCAGGGCCATCCAACACCTCCAAGCCGAGCGGGCGTCCGCTCGGCGGAAAGGCCGGTCCGGCATCAGGCCATGCTGCCGGCCGCGTCCAGGTTTTCCTGCTCTTCCGCCAGGACGGACCCCTTGGCGCGTTCTTTTTCCACCAGACCGATCACCTTGTTGAGCTGGGCCACACGAACCCCGAGCTCTTCGGCGATGGTCTTGATGTCCTCCTTGATCTGGAGATTGGTGGACGCCACCTGATCCCGGCGATTCAGGATGTCCTCGATGGCTTTCTTGTGCTTGCTGTCCAGTTGCATGCTGGCTTCTCCTTCTACGAAATGAGCCGCGCCTCCGGCCGGGCGGCAAGGCCTTGCTACGTTGGAGCAGCCGCTAGGCGGCCGTGCTGGCCGCCTCCGGGCGTTGACCGACCGACTTCAGCTCGCCCGGCGCGAATCGCCTCATCGCGGATGACGGCCCGCAATTCGGCTTCGGACGCATAACCCAGCCGGAGGATATCCGGATCACCGCGCAGGGTTGCCTTCCGTTCGGAGGCGGCGGTCATGGGTACAGAGACAGGCATGGCGCTCCTCATTCAAGTGCCGCCATCAGATTGAGAACTTGGCCGTGAAACCGGGATGTCGGAACGCGGGACCAATGATGGCAGTGGCGCCCAGGAAATATAGTCCCCCGGCGTCCATTGGCCGATCACCGTCCGGTGGTAGCAGGTGCGCAGCAGCAGGGAAACCCCCTGCGGCGTCTCCCCTTTCCGACACGGCCGAAACCGTAAGGCCGAAAGCGGAAACCAGGCGCGATACCCCGTGCCCCGCCATTGACCCAGGACGGTTACCTGTCCTTCGGTGCGCAACAGGAGCAGAACACCGCCAGGCGCCGGCTGGTCTTCCGGATACCGGAAGGCATAAGCCGGATCCGATGGACCTGTCGACGAGGCGGGCCGCGTGCTCACGGAAGTCATGAGACCGGTCTATCGCGCGGCCAATACCGGTTCGGAGTCCGACGCCTCCGTCGCGCTTTCCTCCACGATCTCGGCCATTACGGCGAAATCCTGGGCCAGGTACGGACGACCCGCGTTTTCCGCAACCCAGCTGGCCTGCTGCAGCAAGGCGGGATCCCGGCTTTCCAGGACTTCCTCCCAGATCGGGTCGGACAGAATCCGAGTCCGGATGCGCTCCCGATCGATTTCCGGCAGGTAGACCAGAACGGCGGCTCGCGTAGCCTCCGACAGGGCGATCCGGGGGCGGTCTTCTTGCATCCGGATCAGTTCGGCTTCATGCCGCAACAGCCAATAGGCCAATTCCTGCAGGGCGGGGGAAAGGGTCGGAGACACGGTTAGTTCCTTTTTGGGGGCGATGGGGAAACGGTCTTCTCGGGAAGTATAGGCAGCCGGTTCGCCGGCGAATGCCCGGGGGCGGCCGGATAGACCCGCAATGCCGGCCAGCCGGGCCGATATTCCACCAGCACGGCCTCCCTGTCCGTAAAGCGCAAAGGCTCCGTTCCGGGCGGGTAGCTGCTGGCCAGGACCGGATACCGCACGGTTTGCCCCGACATTAGCCGCAAGGCCAGTTCCGGCACCAGAGACGAGCTGGCCGCCCGACCGGACAACCCGGCCGGACGCGAACCGGACGCTAACCCCTGGATTTCCGCTCGGGCTTCCCGAGAGGAAATCAGGCGCTGACTTTGGATCGCCCCACGCACGACCGCGATCCCGGCCGGACCCCTATGCCAGGTTATCGCCTTGCCGACCCAGGGGGTACCGGCCAGGGCACCGCCCGCCCCGCACAGGCCCAATACCGCAAACCACCATAGGTGCCGCATCGCTCGCTCCCGGGATCAGTCAGAATGGCCCAAAATATACACCGTAGATAATTTTTTGTATACTGTAGGTGAATATATCGCCGAACAGGTGCCCATGACAACCACCCGCCCGCTGATTTCCGTGGATGAGCTAAATGTCGATCCGCATGAGAAGCTGTGGTGCTGGGTCCAGCGTATCTGGCCCGACGCCGTCAGGGAATACCGCGTCCCCATACCCGGCCGAAAATTCCGCGCCGACATCGCGTTCCCGGCCCTGAAACTGGTGCTGGAAGTGGACGGTTACGCCAGTCATGCGAAGCGATACAGCGGTTTCGAGATGGACCGAAGACGCCAGAACCTCTTCGTGGTCAACGGTTGGCGCGTCTTGCGATTTCCGGCCCTGGACGTCCTGCGTGATTTGCAGCGGTGCATCACCACCATCCAGACCGCCCGGGTGACCAGTCCCGGGTACCGCGAGTATCAAGCCGCGCAAGCCGCCGCTCCGGGTCCAACCCCGGGAGCCAGCCCACCGCTTCCATAATAAATAAGCTGTTGCTATACTGTATTTGTCATCATGAGAACATGGGCTTCGGACGACTCGTTCCTGCCGCACCTTCCCACGGGAAACAAGGCCAACGACCGGATTCGCCGCCGCCAGCGCGGAGACCAGACCGAAACCATACGCCAGGATGACCGCCTTACCTTAGGCGTCGGCGGATACCTCGCGTGCGCGACCGGTTCCATTTCGGAAACAGTTCGCCACCAGGACGCCCTTGGCTTGGCCAGGGCGCGTGCTCCCGATTGGGGTAAGGATGGGCAAGCCGTCACAATGGACACCAGGGAAAACGGCACAGAATGCTGAGACGGGACCT
This sequence comes from Thiomonas sp., assembly GCF_054608695.1. Lineage (NCBI taxonomy): Bacteria > Pseudomonadati > Pseudomonadota > Betaproteobacteria > Burkholderiales > Thiomonas > Thiomonas sp. The sequence goes on along the minus strand of NZ_JBTRXV010000001.1, from coordinate 82,852 downwards.
GCCCTGGGGGTGTGCAAACCACCTGAACCCGTTACCGGATCGCGTTGCAGCTGATTCGGGTCGAAAGCGAAGCGACGCCGGCTCCGGGTCTCAACAGACCAGCCCGCTCGACGCCAGAGACCAAGCCCTTTCCCCCGGATCGATTCGGGTAGGGAAAGCTTTGGTCTCTGCTCGCTCAACCCCACCAGATCTCAGTTAGAAAAAACCGGTAGCAGGCATTTAGGGGGAGTTGCGTCCGAAATTTGTAGACAGGAAGGAGACGGCCATGTGCCATGTACCCGAAGTAGACGGAAACCCGGAAGACGCGGAGGACTTCGATACCAGCCCGATCTTCCCCATCCACGTGGAAGGCCCGGGCCAGATTTCGGAGCTCAACCGGGAACGGTTGCGCCGGCTCTGCGACGAAATCCGGGAACGGGTCGGCGTAACGGCAGCCGGATCGGTCCGGGTCTACCGGCAAGGCGAGGTCGAAACGATCACCTGCCGTTTCCACGGAGACCATGCCGTGCTGGACGTGCAGATTCTGGCGGTTGGTCATACGGATCTCACGGACGTCCACATGGCCTTCGTGCCGGATTACCTGGATGCCCTGTACCTGGCCAGCATCCTGCTCCAGGCGATGGCCACTGGGGGGGATTTCCTGCACCTGTGCCAAACTCCGGCCATGGTTCCCCTGGCCAACGTGGGCTAGGCCGGAACCATCTTTTCCTCGGCCTCGCGCGCCTACCCGGCGCTCCAGTCCGAGCCCATCGACTGCGCAGCGGAGACCGTTTCCATGCCGTCCACCCCCACCAAAACCTACGACTGGAAAGGACTCCTCATCCAGACGGCGCGGACCCTTCGGCTGGTCGCCATCCTGCTGACGGCCCTGTTCCTGCTCGGAGACCTGGTCGCCGTCATGACCGGTAATCCGCTCACCATCCGCATGCTGGAAGCGTTGGCCCTGTTCGCCCTGCTCTTCTGCCTGGCGCTACTGGCTGAACAACAACTACGAATGGTCGGCTGAGTACGATGGCCTTACCCATAAGTTCCAGGATGGGCCTCCAGCGGCTATTCTGGACAACCCGGCAGGATCGGCGCCACCTGCTCCAAGAAGCTGGGCCAGCCCGCTGACGGCCTGGCGTAACTGGGCAGGTGCCCTGGAAGCACGCCATTCCTGCTCGGTGTGCCACTCAAGGCCCAAACTACGGTCTAGGATCCACAACATCTGGTCCAAGTCCACCTCCCGCGCTTCCCGGCTAAAGACGGACAGCTCTTATTGCAGGCCATCTGGACGGCATCGGCATCCGGAGATTCGGAAGCCTGGAAAGGCAGGAGTTTCAATGCGCTTGCGCGGCATGGCCTAAAACCTCCAGGGCTGGACAATCTGCCCGGTCAAGCCTTGGTGCTGGTCGAGGATTCCGGTCCGAAGCGGGTCGTCCAGCCTCATGGGCGGAAACAAGATTCGTAGCAGGGGATCCCACGCTCCGAAGCCTTCCGGAGCAGATAAGTCCAGGGCATAGCGGATATCCGCATTACTGGAATATTCGTTGCCTCCTGAATGCCGCAAGAGAGTGAAGCCCCGGGCCGTAAGATGGATCCAGTACGAGTCCAGCTCCCCAAATGAACCCAGTTCCCCATTTTGGACCTGACGAACATATAGCCAGTTCCAGGGAGTCTGCGCCGGGCTCGGTACCGCCCCTTGCACGGCTTGCTGGACAAGTGAGGAGACTTCGCGGATATCGCTCGGAAGCGATGTCCCGAATGTCAGTTCCGAATGGTAGATCAGACAAAGGGCCGCATCTGTTTCCGGCCACAGCACCAAGACTTGAGGACTAGTCAAGCGTTCGGAGAAATGGAGTTCCCGGCGAAGATTCGCCAGCGAGACGGTGGCAAGCGAAGTCCCCGCCTGGGAAATGAGGAAGGATCGAGGACTCCCGGTGGCCTCCGGACGGCAAGTCCTGGGGGTGAGACGGGGCGGCTGATAGAGCTTGGCGTTAGGCATGTATGACTCCCTAAAAATAGCGCTTTCACCTAGAACCACTGCAGATATATTATAATATATTTTCTGCTTGGAACACCCGGATTTTCGAAGGCGGGCGGTCGTTGGCAAGGCGGTCAGTGCGAAAAATGGCGCCCTGTCCGGGGCGCCACCGTAAAGCGAAGGCTGTTTAGAACGACCAGATCCTGGGCACTGCCGACACGGTTAGCCGCGGCAGGTTTGGTTTGGGGAACAGCATCTCCAGCAACGGATCCCAGGTTTCCAGACCGTTTTCCAGACCGGCCGGAAAGGTGGCGTCCAGCGCGTACCGGATCTGGCCATTCAACGGATCGTTGTCCGTGACTTGGTGCCATCGCGGGGCGTTGGTCGCCGAGCCGGATAATTCGAACCAGTATCGCTGCAAGTCACCGGATTCGATTCGACGGTCCACCTGCAACCAACCCCATCCGGCGGCGGATGGCATCATTGTGGCGGGTGGCGTCATTAACGAATGATCCGTGGCAGCGCGCCAGATTCTAGGGGCCACCCGGTCGATAATGCGTGTCAGGGTGCGGGCTTCGTCGCAGCTGTGTGCCCCATACAGGATGCAGAGCGCCGAATCCGTAGTTGGCCATAACACCAGGGCCTGATGCCGGGGATGCGCTATCCGAAACGCGGGATTGGGCGGCGTTTGCGCCAGATATGTCGGCTCACCCAACTCGTAAACGCGAGGATACCTATCTCGATACTCGAACCGGGGCGGAACGTATGGATACATGCGGAAATCTCCTGATTGGTTGGCCTGCCCCAGTATAGCCCGAGCGCCACGGTAAGCGGCCGACCAGCACCCAACCGAAAGGGACAAGCCAAGGCTTGTCCCAGGTTGGCACGTTCGCGTCACAGATCGCCTTCGCCCTAACTCCGATCAAGCGGCAGGCCGGTAGTTCAGAGCAGGTGGATCACCAGCTCGAAAAGACTGAACAGTTCGGCCACCGTGCCGATCCCCAGGATGGCCAGGACATGGATCAGGTCGCCAAACAGGCGGCTGAGGTCGATCTGGAAGGTGACGATGGACCAGAGATCGTCGGCCGCGGATACCGCCAGCAGAACGATCATCAGTACGGGGATGAGCAGAACAGCCAGCAACCACAGCAGCATGAGGCACTCCTTCCAGCGCAGAAAACGGAAACAGGCCGTCGCGGCCAAGAAGATATAGCAACTGCCAGCGGCCGGTTGTCCGCATCAAAATGACCACGATAGCTGGCCGCGCTATCCTGCGCAGGACAATTACGCGAAGGGTATTCCGATCCTTGCCTGGACGAAGGCCCCGCTACGCTTCCGCCTATACTGGGGCAGGCCAACCAATCCGGAGATAGCCGTCATGTATCCCTATGATCTCACGACCACCACAGTCCGCGACTTGCGGAAGAAAGCCGGGCCGATAGCCTTGCGAATGATGGATACCCAGCGCCGTGCGCGCGAATTTTTTTATATGAATCCGCAAGACGTAGCTTTGCAGCAGATTGTCGATCTGCACGCGCTGATTCTCTGGCCGCTGGCGCCGCACCCGCTCTGCGTCATGTTCGAGCCCTTTCAACACAAGGGCAAGTCGTTGACCAATTCCATCGATGCCTGGGCCATGGCCCTGAGCCGGGAGGCCAACGAATTCAATGGAATGGTTCCGGTCGAGCAGTGGGGCTTCCTGCAGGTGGTGGCCCGGGGAGACCAGGCCTTTGCAGCGGACTGGGTCGGGATGGATGGCCGCCTAAACAATCCCGCCTGGTACCCGGCCTCCGTGACGGACCCGCTCAGCATCAAAATCCGGGAGGCGCTGGATATCTGCGAACTAGACCGGATTCCTGGATGGAATGCCAGCTGGGGCGCGCTGCTGGACGGGTTGTTTCCTCGCAAGAAGCCCTTACCATTGGTACCGTTGTTGGTAGCGTCGGCATCCGCCACGCCCGCCCCTTGGGTTTTTTAGCGGAGAACACCATGCCTCAGCCTCAAGAACCCCCTGTCCCAACAGATCTACAGCGTAACGATCATGTCCGCCATCTTGAGGCGTCCGTCGTAAGATCCTGAATGTCCGTATCGGGCAAGAACCCATTGGATCCCCACATGGGCCGGCTGCCGAAGAAACTGAAGCCCATCCCCACGCAGGTCTGCGGTCCAGCCACACCGAAACTGGCAGGCATCCGGAGTTTCCGGCTCGACCCCACCTTCACTTTGCAGCAGAGCCGCCGGCTCTGCTTTTTCTGCGCCCGCACCCGGCTGACCGTTGCGGGTTCCGCCCCGCATCGCCAGCCTACGAAATCATAGGGGCCTTTCCCCATAAGAAAAGCCGCACGAATGCGGCTTGGGGAAGGAGTTAATCCGGCGGCGCGACGAGTCCGGGCCGCCACCTTTGCTCGGCGCTTTTCACTGATTCGATAGGTTTCAGCATTTGCTGAAAAGACCGGAATCCGAGCATGGGTTACGGCAGCCACAAGAAAAGGAGCCGCGCGAGCGACTCCCGAATCATGCCTGGACATCAGGCGGCGCGGCGCGAATCCCATCCTTCCGCTTCTCGGACCTGGGCCAGGGCATAGGCCCGAGCCTGATGCCCCAACGCGGCCAGGGCTTCCGTCTGGCGCCAATATCCCCGGGTACGAGCCTGGGTAGAACAGGCCACCTCGCCGGTCAGGCGAAGCAGGGTTTCCCACTGGGACCCGTTTTTCCGCACCGCGATCGCGGCACGGATCACCGATACTTCCTGTTGATGCGCTAATCGTGTCAAGGACTCCTGGTACATTCGGGTACTCCTGTCATCATGGCCTGTGGTACCCGAATATAGGCACGCTGGCGGCTCCGGCCCCGCAAGCTCGCGACGATGGGGGATCCGCTCCGGGCCTGGACAGGATCGGAGGATACCCGCAGAGGCCGAAGCCATCGATCGGCTGCTTGCCGAGCGTACGACGATTGCTGGGCCGCAGAGGAACGCCTGGCCCTAACTGTTGATTGCAGTTAATTGCTCTCCACGATGGAAGCCATCCCGTCGATGTTGAAAGAGGCGGCCGAGAACGGAAAGCGGCAGGCCTGGGAATGCCTGCCGCTTTTCGCTGGACGCAGCCCTTGAATCAGGCCTCCGATCGTGCCCGGATTTCCGCCAGGGATTCCCGGACCAACAATTCTCCATCACGCCAAGTATCCCGCATCTGGTCTTCCCAGGCCACCGGATCCGCTTCGGACAGGCGGAAAGTTCGGATTTCGCCCGTAGCCCGGTTCCTGAACGTGGACAGTAAGCCCTTCTTGCTGGCCTTGCCCGGGTCGGTCACTGGCGCCTTGTACACGTCCCGCCATCCGTCCGGCAGGAGCACCGCCGAGGTCTTCATGGCCATCCGCTGGGTATCGCGGTTCACCTGCTGCAGCAGCGCACCGCCCATCCCGAAGGCGATGTTGTCGGCAGAGAACCCGTGGTTTTTGAACTCCCGCAGGATACTCCGGATGCTGGCCTCATGGATGCCGTCCCCGTAAATGATCCGGGTTCGGTTGAGCACCAGACAGCCCTTGGCATTGCGCGAAGCGCCGAACTTCTCCGCCAGACGCTTGGCCGTCGCCAGCGCCATTTCCACTGGATCGCCGGAGTCTGGCCGGATCACGACCATCCCGTTGGCGGCCACGATTTCCTCTTTCAGCGCACCGCCAAAGAGATTATCCACCGCATGGAACAAGTCGTAGCTGTCGGCCACGCAGGCGAAGAGCTTGCCGGGCCCGCCGAACTGCCGGAGCATATTCCGGTAAGCGTTCAACTCGCCTTCCCGTCCCCAGCTCGTGATCGTCGAGTGCTCCGACGCGGGGATCGAGAAACCGGCCATGGGCTCGTCGTAGTAGGCCTGGGCGTAGCGCAACGCCGAGACCGTGTCCGTCCCCCGGAAGTTGACCAGGTGCGCCATGCCGCCGATGCCTGCCGATTCCTCGCTGGATACGCCGCGCGCACCAAAATCGTGCAGTTTGAACAGAAGTTGCCCGGCCGGGTCGTCCGAAGTCTCGTCGAGGAACAGGCGGATGACCCGCTTGATGGACCAGGACTGTGTGGCCACGGTCAACGGATACCAGACGCGCAAGAGCATGGTTTCCATGTACGGCGCAAGCCAGAATACGGCTGGATCCGTCGACCTCACCGTGACCAGGGCGTTGCCGGTCGGCACGATGGATCCTTCCGGCACGGCTCGGATCTCGAGCGGCAACCGTCCGCCATGGACGTCGACGATGTGACGCCACCCGACTTCGTTGAAGGGCTCGCCGTGGGCCAGGAACAGGTCCTTGGCCTCGTCCACCATCGCGTGGGTGACGCGCGTCGACAGATACCGGCTCAGGATGTACTGCAGGCCGAAAAACAAGGTCCGATCGTAGGTCCCGCCCCGGGACTCGATGTAGGCGAAGAGCCCGGACGCGCCGGGCGGATACTGCAGGAAGTGGCTCGACTTGTAGGAGTCGGTGTCGAGGATAGGGTTGTAGCTGAGTACGGATTCGTTCGTTTGCATCGCAGGGCTCCCCTGTTGAGTGTGACCCGCCGGTCTATCCGGCAGGGTGTTACGTGACCGGCCATCCCGCCGGTCGGGCTTTGGCCGGATCGTTTAGGCCCCGCCGAGAAAGCTGGTGGCGATATGCCAGTGGTCTTCGTACACGGCGCCGTCCAGGGCATAAAAATCCGAGAGCGGCACCCATCGGGCATGGGCCGCGTCGTCCCCGCCTTTCACCGGTGGCAGTTCGCCGGACGGGAAGTCGAAGTGGAAGGCGTGGGTGATGGTGCGCCCGCGCTGGCTGCGGTTAGGGTCGTCGAAAACCCGCGAGCCGCGCACGGATCCTTTCAACACGGGAATCGGCAGTTTCAGCCGGGTTTCCTCCTTCAACTCCCGGATGGCCGCATCCAGCAGGCGTTCCCCTTGCCCGAGGAAGCCGCCCGGCAGAGCCATGAGGCCTTTGCCCGGCATGGCCTTGCGCTCGACCAGCAGAATATGACCGGAGTGGACCACGACCGCGTCCACGGTCACAAAAGTGGGCGGATATGGCATGCTGGCGAACTGCTCGCGGTACCTCCGCAAGAAGGCGTGTTCCTGGACCAGGGCTCCGTACTGAGGCAGCCGCTTGAACTCCTCGATGAAGGACAGGCAGGCCGGGGGCAGCGCCGCCGACAATACGAGATTCGTGCCCGGGCCGTTGGGAGCCAGGATCAGATCGCGCAACTCGGTGGCGGAGCGGCCATCGATATTCGGCATCTCAACCTGGGCCCATTGCGGAAACATCCGCAGGTAGTAAGAAGTCTCGTCCTTGGCGTGGCCGATGATCCCGATGCTCCGTGCCCCGGTGTCCTTGGCGGCCTTGTCCACGGCAGTCTGCACTCCGGTCAGCCAGAGGTCTTCCAGGTAGGGGTGGTCACGGATGGCTGCAATCCGCAGGCGGTCGTCGGCGTCGGGGAATGACGCGCGAATCATGACCTCGCGCTCACGGGCAATAAAGGGATTGCGCGGGGAACGGGTGATGTTGGCGGAACCGATCAGCACCAGGACGTGGGAGGCCTTTTGCAGCGCGGTGCGCACAATGGCCGCATGGGAGTTGTGAAAAGGCTGGAAGCGCCCGATAAAAACGAGCAAGTCGAAGTCCATAGGAATCCCCTAGGCGGTGAAATTCAGTCGGTCTATCCAACTGTTTGGATTTTAGTATAGCGCCAAAAACGCCACAGACAACCAGGACGCTCCGAGCGGATCAACCGCTCCGGCGCGGAGGCCCGGCTTTGGCCTCCTATTCTATATTAGACAGGTCCAATCACTTGGAGGCATTGCGCCCATGTATCCCTATCACCGTTCCATCATACCTACCCAAACCTATTCATAACTATCTGAATCGGCTCAGCGCTGACTTCCTGCTTCACAGAGGCCGGTTTCACGTTGCCGAACCGGCCAGCGGGCGGTACCCACTGCCCACGTTGTCAAGAACAACCACACCCCGAGTCTGGATTTTCTAGCCTTGATCGGGGCTTTTCAGAACAGAGCCGCTTCGGCTCTGTTTTTCTTGCGCTACCGCTTTTTCGGCGGCCAATCCGCCACTATCCAGTTTTCACCTATCGATCGGAGCGCGGCCCTGGTCTTCTTAGCTCGGCGCTCCCGATCGGTCCGCGCACGGACAGCCCCGAAGTCCGGCAGTGACATCCGTTCCTTGCGACTGCTCGTCCCGCTGGGCGGAACCACCGCTGCGTATTCCGGTATTAGGCCTCACCGCTTTTCTTCGGAATGATCTCCGGCGTGTTTCCGGTTCCGACGCCGAAGCTGCTCCGCTTGGCGGAAAGGTTGGCGAATGACACCGTTTCCCGGTACTGGCCGCGCACATTGCGGCAGGCCAGGTCTAGGCCAACGCCAATCTCGCGCTTCGGAGACTGTCGTGTTCACAGGTAGGCACGAAGGATGCGGCTCCGTTTGGCGGACAGGCACCGCTTCGACCCGGAGGCTGGCCGCTCCGTCGATGGGTCCCAAGGCAGGAATCGGGACGCCCCAATATGGAAAGCTCGACGCAAAGAGCGCTGGCCTTGAAAAGACAGATGATAAGCCACCCATACGGTGGTAAGGCCGCGCCGCCCTGGCCGTGATCTGGAAAAAGCGATGATAAGCCACCCATACGGTGGTAAGGTGACCGACAGGGGTAAGTCGTGAATAAACCAAATGATAAGCCACCCATACGGTGGTAAGGTGTATTTTCCGGCTCTGGTTCGAGGTTCGGAAATGATAAGCCACCCATACGGTGGTAAGGTGTCCCGCACTATTCACCATCTGCTTGAAAAGCAAGGGCTTAGACTGCCCATGGCGCCAAGCCTAAAGATTTTTAGGTCGTTTTCAACCCCTTGATTCTCAAGGGGCTGGCCTTGCGCCGCAAAATCTTTCATGCAACCATTGCTAAAGTATAGTATACCTATGGAACTGGCGCAATGGTGGAACGAGGCCTGGCGATCAGAGTTATTCTCCGCTGGCGCCGGTGCCGCCCACCAAGCATGGCCGCTTGCCTCCATACAAATGGTATACTATAATTTACAAATTAAGCTGCCGCTGGATCTCGCATGCCGAAAGTCTACACGCATCACCTGAAAGCCCGTGCGCCCTATGATCGTACCGCGGTCATCGCCCGCGCCAAGTTGGCACCGAAGCTCAGGCTGGTATCTACCGCCGAAGTCGCACTGGATGCATTATTCGAAGTAGGCAATGCCAGCGATATACCGGCGCTGCGTGCCGCCATCACCGCTCTGTCCAGCGGGCAGGGATCCGTCGAGCGGTTGGACTCCGAAGCCGTGGATACGGCCTTGAACCTGGCCGTGGACCAGGGAATCGCTGAGAAGGCGCCGAAACATGAGCCGGGACATGCCCGCTATGCGGAGGAACAGGAGCGGTATGCCAAGGCAATTCGGAATCGGGTTACCACCCTGGAAGGCGCCCGGGACGTGTACGACCAGATTCAGGCGGGCGCCCCTGGGTTACCCAGGGGGGCCGGTATTCCGTCAGGCATCACGATCCGTTGCAATTCCCCGCAGGTGCTCGTTCCCCGACCAGATGCCGAATCCGGCTATCTCGCGGTTACTCCCGTGGAACCGATCGGTCTGCTATTTGAGATCATGGACCGGGTTCAAGTAGGTTTTCCGGCCTCCGCCGCCAAAGATGTCGGCAAACCAAAGCTGGCATTATCCAGGACCACGAAATTTTTGGCCATGGCGGCCAAGCAGATGATCGTCACGCAATATGGCGTTCACCGAGTCCTTCTCAATGAGCCGCCTAAGGCCCTGTCCGATTCGGAGGCGTATATCCACCAGTTGGCGCAAACCGGCGAAGCGCAGGATCGAGCGCGACATCTCCGGAAACGGCTGCCTCCAGCCTTGGCACGGTTGTGTCAACAGGCTTTTACGGATTTCGAACGACAACGGATCGCCGAGAAGAAAGCGCAACCAACGAACGGTAAAACCAAAAAAGCCAAAGCTACGGAAACTCCATCCTGGGGGAGTGAAACCACGGAAGACCACGCCTCGAAAGCCGGGAATCTCCGGCAATTCCGGCATGAATACCAGATCCAGACCGTCCGCCATCTGATCGAATACTTCCACGAGGATTACCGTCAAGCCGGACGGACTGGTGAGGAGTTGGCGATGGACTGCGCCATGACCGTGTATGACGACTTGGAGTGGCGCCGCGCCCATTCCAAAACCGCTAAAAAATTCGAGTTCCTGGTTAAGCTCCCCACAGTTCGGTACTGGGCCACCAAGGCACTGGAGATTTTTTGATGGAAGCCGGATGGCTGCACTTGCAGTTCAAAGCGGCGGGGGTCAACGCCCGCAATGCTTACGCCGTCTACGGCCTGCCCGGACCAGGATCCTGGTTGGGGTTCGCCCATGCCTTGTCGCAACGGGTGGCGGAACCGTTCATCGCGGAAAAAGTAATCTTCGTTGTGCATGACCATCATTTTGAAAGGGATACGGCCAAGGCCGGGGCGCCCTTCCGGGCACGACGCAGCACCGAGATCGGGGTCCGGAAGGAGACTATTGTCGATCACCCGGAAATGAAACTGCAGCTCGGCCTGTTCCTTCCAATCGGAGACCGCCACCTTCCCGATGAATCACACCTGCGAAGGGCGCTTTCCACCTTGCGGTTCGCCGGGGGGGTCATTGACCAAGGTTCCGTCAATATCCGGATAGACACCTTGGGTTCCTTATGGAAAACGCAACCCCGAGGATATGTCGTGTTACCGGAAGACTTGCCGGAAGTGGGCACTCCGCTGGAATCGCTGATATGGAGTCTAACCCAGCCAACGCCAGGCTGGGTCCGGCCGTCCATCCGGGGCTATGAATTCCTGACGCCGCCCCTGGCCACGGCCGGTGGCCGGTTTATACCCGGTACCGGGCAAAAAGCTGAACATGTGCTGGCCGAACCCCTGTTGGGGCTTGTCCGGTATCAGTCGGTACGCGCACCCCTGGAAGGCCAGGCGGCCGCTTGGCATTACACCCACCAACCCGATCTGCTCCTGTTTGAGGCCGATCCTGTTTCCCTGTAATCAACCACGTACTTCACGGAGAATCCTCCCATGGCGAGAACAGCCGACAAATCTACCCCTTACCCGAAAATGGCCGGTTTTCGACGTGCCATCGAAGCCTCCGATGTCCTATTGAGAGCCGGTGCCGCGGGTACCGATTACCTGACGGGAGACATCCCCTGGGTGCATGGCCAGCGTACGACGCAATCGTATGGGGAGATATCCGAGGCCAAAAAACAGGAGCGTGCCACGAAGGCCGCAAAGGATGGTAAAGATCCCAGCGAGGAGATCAAGACGAACAATCTCGTCGGCGGAGAACGCGCCCAATTGCCGACCGGAGAATCCACACTGCATGCCCGCTGGTCTCTGAACATCGGCGCGATCGACCCGACCCCCGACAGTTGCCCGTCTGCGCACTGGTACGCCGTTGCCAGCGCCTATCGTCCGAAAAGGGAGGACCTGGAGATCCTGGCGGGGATCTACGGCTACCATCTCGCGAATGGCGCCTGGTTGTGGCGCAATCGGGACGAAGCCATGGACGGCTCGGTACACATCGAGGCCTACGACTTTGAAGAACGGAAAGTCATCCATCGCTTCGAGTTCAAGGATGTGTTGGATCGTCCCCTGCGTGCGCACTCCCGCAAGTCATCGGCCTGGCAAGAGCAGATCGCCGATGATCAGGAGTTCGCCGCGCTGGTCCATCTTCTGACGGATTTGTTTGATGGAGCCGGCAAACGTCGGATCGGACTGCGGATCGAAGCCCGATTGGAAATGCTTCCTGGTCAAGCGGTGTGGCCCAGCCAGCGGTTCGTCCACGACAAGAAAGAAACGAAAGAAAAGGGCCGGCAATTCTACCGGGTGGACAATCATCTGGCGATCACTGCGGAAAAAGCGTTGAACGCCTTGCGCCATGGGGACATCTGGCATGACGACCAGAATCTCGCGGAAGCCATTCCCTTCGAGCCCCGCGGTGGCTATCTGAAGGCCCAGGAAAACCTGAGAAACGGAAAATCCACCCTGATGCAGGTGCTGTGGCCGACGTTGGCAGGAGACCATGACGCACCGGAGCACCAGGCAACCCGGATTTTTGTCTTGGGATGCCTCGCGCGCGGTTTCGTTTACACCCCGGAAGGCGAGATTGATACCACCAACGAATAGACGGAAGGACAGGACATGACCCCCCGGAAATATATCGATTGCGTTAATGAAGATGCGTCCTCCGCTGCCATGGGCAACCTGGTGTTCGCCTTGCACAGGAATTTCCATCGTGCGCCGTTCGCCGTCCAGTTCCCCGGTTTGATCGGCACCTGCGGACGGCCGGGCGCCGTTGGCGTCGGCAAGGTCGTCCGACTTTTCGTCGAATCGACGGACGGGATGGACGCCCTGCTCCTGGACCCCTTGGTTCGGCGGGTGTTGCGCGACCGGTTCTCGCAACACCCGATACGGTCCCTGGTTTCGTCCCGCATTACGGGCTACAGCAAGACCTGGCGCAGGCGGGACCCCACTGCGGCTCAACGACTCGCGCGCAAGGCGGCAAAACCCCATCCGCAGGGAATGGGCGAACATATCCTGGCCCGGCTCCAGAAGGGAGAGTCGCTTTTGCAGATCGAAGCGGGTCTCAAGCGCAGGGAGATGATCGCGTACCTGCCGGTCCGCAGTTCTTCCGGGCATACGATCGCTTTAGGCATTGGGACCACCGTCTGGGATGCACCCCAGCCGCCGGAGATCGGCGGTCATTTCAACAGTTATGGCCTGACCGGGCCTACGGCACCGGATGGGTGGCTGCCCATAATCCCGCTATGACTCCCGAGTCCGCTACACCTAAAAAGCCCCGGATACTCCCGTCGCACCGGGGCCATCTGTATTTCGTGGAACACACTCGTCTCTCGGTGGAGGACGGGTGTACGGTATTCCAGTATGCGGAAAATGGCCGATTCGTCAGTTACAATCTGCCGTATGCCAATACTTCGGTCGTGATGCTGGGAGAAGGCACTTCCGTTACCCGTGACGCGGTCCGGATGTGCGCCGAGCAGGGCGTCCTGTTGGTGTTCACCGGGGGAGGTGGCAGCCCATTCCTGGCGGGTACCAGTGAAACCTGCATCCCGCTGGATCCCGGCGGCGAATATCGGCCTACCGAATACATGCAGGCCATGGCGCGGATCTTTTTCGATGAAAACCACCGGCTGCGGATGGCCAGGGCCTTGCTGCAGCGACGATACCGGAATATCGAAGTCTTCTGGGCTAAACTTCCGGAGGCGTCCGACCTGGACCTGGCAGCGGATTGGCTCGAGTTCAAGGACGGAAAAAACGGGCAACGAGCGATGCGCTGGCTGGCGGACGCGACCAGCACCATCGAACTGCTGAGCGCCGAAGCGGAATTGTCCAAAAACCTCTATCGGCTGGTTGCCAAAGCCAACGGATTGTCCGGTTTTGTCCGGGACCCCCATACGGACGTGGCCAACCGGTTTCTGGATCAGGGGAATTATCTGATGTACAGCATTGCGGCGTTCGCGCTGTACAATCTCGGTATCTCCTATGCCTTTCCAGTCCTGCATGGCAAAACTCGCCGCGGTGGCCTGGTTTTTGACGTGGCCGACCTCATCAAGGATGGTGTAGCGCTGCCCCTGGCCTTTCATGGCGCCCAGCGATCGTTGGATACCCACGACTTTCGCCAGTCCGTTATCGAAGTGATTCATGGGCAGGACTTGATTGGCCTGCTGATGACGCAGTTCAAGGCCTTGCTGGAGTGCTGAAGGCGGTCTTCGTTTCCCGCAGCCGGCAGGACGCGGAGGCGCGTGTCCGCCGGATTTTGGATGCGTACGCGCCCAGGGTAGGGGACCATGCCTGGATTACGGCCATCAGCCAGGAAGGGCTGGAAACGGTTCGTCTGGCGCTCAAGGCGAAATCCAAACGATCCCATACCGCCGTAGCCTGCTATGCGCAAATCAAGGGACAACTGCGGCTACAGTTCATTGTGGGAAATCGAAACAAGTTTGGACGACAAGGGCAGTCCCCAACCAGAAGTTCGGCCCGGGGACATCCGGCGCTGAGACACCGTGCGTCGTTCCCGCAAGCACCCTTATTGCTGGACTATGCGGAACAGGCCGGCTACTTGCACGATTGGGGAAAAGGCACGTCTGGATTTCAGGCCAAGTTGCGAGCGAATCAGAAAAGCTCGGATCCCGTTCGGCACGAAATCCTTTCGTTGTTCGCCCGGCAAGACGGGCCTGCCCGGATAGGTACGGGTTTCCCCGCCGGAAACCTGCTGGAGTGGTTGGTGGCCACCCATCACCGGCTGCCCAAGTCTTGGCTGCATCCGTTCGAAAACCATACTTCGGCGCCAAATCCGGCCTTTGATCAGACGGTAGCTCCAGAGACTTTGCACGAATTACGGTCGGCGTTCCAGGAATTGCCGCCTTTGCCGGACGTCCGGATGGATACGGCGCTCGGCCGGGCACTGTTTTTCTATGGGCGACTGTCACTCCAGATCGCGGATCATACCGTCTCCAGCGATCCGGGCTTGCTTCCGGCGCCACGGACAGGTGCGCTCTTGGCGAACCCCCGGCAGGAACTCCTCCCGCATCTGCGCGCTATCGGCCAGCGTTCGCGGCTGGTCGCGAGACGGCTGCTCCATCTGCCGGAACGGCTGCCGGGAGTATGGCCGGAATCCAGAACGGAAATCGAAACCCAGGCGCGCGGACGCTTTAGCTGGCAGAACCAGCTGGCGACGGCCGCGCGCTCCTGTAATGCCCGCCAAGGCCTGATCGTGTTCCTGACGGCGGAAACCGGCGCCGGCAAAACGCGCGCGGCACTCCGGTTGTTATCCGCCCTGCACGGCGATCAGCCGATGCGGGCAACCGTGTTATTAGGCCTCCGGTCCCTGACCCTGCAAACGGGGGACGCTTACCGTGAAATGGGGTTACGGGAGGACGAGATGGCGGTCCTGATCGGTTCAAAAGCCGTGCAGGACCTGCATGACGACGGACGCGAGGAGATGGCGATCGAGGTGGCGGCCTGGGACGACGCCAACTGGTTTGGAACCCTACCGGCGCCGTTGAACGAACTTCCACGAAAGAAATCGGAAGCGGCGTTCTTGGGGACGCCGGTACTGGTATGCACTGCGGATTACCTGGCGCGCGCCACGAATTACGAACGGGGATCCCATGTTCTGGCGATGACCCGGTTGGCGAGTGCCGACTTGCTCCTGGACGAGATAGACGGCTATGACTTGGCCAGTTTCCATGCCTTGTTGCGCCTGGCGTTCCTGGCCGGCATGTTCGGCCGCCGGGTGATCTGCTCTTCCGCGACGCTGAGCCCGGAATTCGCCCGAGCCCTGCTGGCGGCCTATCGGCGCGGCTGGTCCTCGTTTGCCGCCTTATCCGGGGCGGATTCCAAAGTCTCTATTTTGCTATCGCATAATCGGTCTGGCTCCCAGGTTCTTCCAGCCTCCGAATTCCAGACGGCGTATTCCCGGCTGCATACTCGGGCCGAAGCCCAGGCCGAAAAAGAGCCGGCGATCCGGCGAGGCCGGGTCTTTGACCAATGGGAGGATTTGCCAAGGCTGGTTAGGGTCGCCCATGCCCAGTTCCATCAAGATCTGGCCGATGGGGCGGAATTCTCGGTAGGCCTGGTTCGGTTTTCCCGGTTACGCTCCCTGCAGCAACAGGCTACACGGCTTTCCGAAGCCATTTCGCGGGGGGAATTCGGAGACCTGGCCCTAAACCTTGTGTTCTTGAGCGCCCAAATCCCGCTTGGCACCCGGATGTTCCTGGAACATCATCTGCGCCAGATCCTATTCCGTCCGTCGCTTTCCAAAATCAAGGAGAGTCTCTTGTACCAACGGATGGCCGCCAGGACTCCGGGCGCCGTTCGGCGTTGTCTGCTGGTGCTCAGTACCCCGGTCATCGAAGTGGGTAATGACCTGGATTTTGATTTTGGGGTGGTGGACCCATCGTCGACCCGATCGATCATACAGACCGCAGGGCGGGTTAACCGACATCGAAGAACCCCTATTCCTCCGGATACGCACAATATCCTGATCGCGGCGGCCCCCGTCCATGGCCAGTATGCGCAGCCCGGGTACGAGCAACGGAAGCCGTATTTCCAAGGGCGCGAACATATCCGGCAGATGGACCCGGATGGGCACCTGACAGAACGGCTTTCAGCGGTGGACTTGTTCCGCTCAACACCGGATCACCGGACGCTGGCCGCTCAGGAACGCCGTAATATCGCGCGGGAAATGGGCAGGGAGCTTCGTCGATTGAACGACTACCAGTGGGCCGAGTCGGTGGAGCGGCCATTAAGGGATGAACAAGGTTTCTCGCACGAACTATGGCTGGACGGAAACCTGGGATGGCAAGGCGACGAATCGCACATCCGCGGGAACTATTGGGACGATACGGATAGCGCCCACCTGTTGCGCTACGGCCTGCTGGACAAGCAGGACGTTCCGGAAATCCTGGAGTTCATCCGTGCGCGAGCCGGATTGGCGGACTCCGCGCCAGATCCCGACGTTCGCCAAAAATACATGCGATTAACGATGCGTAAGCGTGAAACGGATTCCGGGATTCCGGCCTGCCCCTTGCTCGGGATCAAGAAAATTGGCCGATGACCACAGCCTGAATCTAGCCGCATTAAGTGCCAGGCCGCTTCAAGAACCGGTTACAGAATAGCACAAGTTTGGTTCCGCCAGAATCTAATGGCCCTAGCCCGGACGACCAGAACCGGGTAAAATGAGTGTCTACGTGGAAGGGGAGAAGCACATGGCCGCCAAAACACCGGAAAAGGACCGCCAGTTCGAACGGATTCAGACCTTGAGAACGGTCATGACCGCCTCGGGCTGGGATCTCAACCTCATTTCCGAAACGGAAGCGGTCCAGGATTCGATCTTCGCCTACCTTTATGACCATCATTGCAGCCAACTGACCTTGTTGCAGGTCCCTGCGCCGGTCTTTCAGAAGCTGCTCCGCCAGGGGGCACAACTGTCCCGGCGCAAAAAAGAACAGGTTTGCACGGCGCTCATCACCCGGATCCACCAGGGGCTGGAAACCGGCGATTCGTCGGAACTGGCCGCGCTGTTCAGCCTGTACTGGGGCGGAACCGAAACCGCCAAGATCACGAAGGCCGAAGTACCCCATCGCTTCGTCGTACATTACCCGTTGCCGGAGCGGGCCGGGCTGCTGCGGCCTTTCGCCATGGACGACCCTTCCGGGTCCCGGTTTCCATTGCCGGCCAACCGGGCCCTGGAGGTGGTGCACCAGGTGCGTATCCAGGACAGCGCCAGGCATCCCGAATGGTTTCCAGGCGGCTAGCCGCGAGAACACTTCCGGATCTGGATTTAGTCCTCGACCAGCACAACTAGCAATTTGAACAGGAGGCACCAACGGTGGGAAATACACTGATCGGAAGCGCGGGCACCCGCATAGCGGGTATTCGACAGAGACATCCCAAGGCTTCGAGCGAAGCCGTTTTCGCGGTAACCGTGGGTGACGGTCGGACGGTGTACATGTGCACCGGTCCCCTGCACGATGCGCGGGAAGACCAGGTTTTCGTGGCCAATGCCGAGCATTTTGTGCGGCTGTGGCGCGCCAACCTCCACGAGGACCAAAAGCCGTTGGCGCAGGGGACGCCGGACTCCTGGATGAAAGATCGGAAATATGCCAAGGCGGCTGGCGGGTTTTCCCGCGGAGAAACCGACCCGGTTCCTTTGGCGGAAGCGATGCTGGACGTCCGGGAAAATCCGAACTTGTCGCTGCGCACAACAGGCGCCGGCTGGATGTCCCGGCGTCGGCCTCATGATCGTCCACCGCTTTACTCGGCAGGTCTTACGCTCGGGAACGGATACACTCGAACCATCTGGTTATTGGCCAACGGCGCCCGTTCTTTTCCGGTGCGCGCACGCGCGTCAGACGGCGCGGGCTTATTGCATCGGCTGGTAGGCGAACCGGATTTCCCGCTTACGTGGATCGCCGATTTTGGTAGAGAGGACTTCTGATGAAACGGCCGCCGGTAGCTGGCCAGGTTTCGCGCCGGCACTGGACGCCTTCCGGGCTTGCGGTCTCCGCATTGCACACGATAGGCTCTTTCGATATACTAAAATTATAAACTGGCACAGTGGGCCGTTAGCCCCATCCGGACTCCAGGATTGGTCACCCGGAGGCCCGACCTCCAACTGCGACGACCGTCTGAAACGCTATCCGGATTTTAGCCGGGAGTTCCCGCATGCCGCCCACCACAGCCATTGCCTATCGCGAGAGATGCCTCAACGGGTCCCCGCCCCGGATTTCGAATTCTCCGGAGGAATCGGCCTGATGGGAAACAGCGGCTTGGCGGCGAAGGAACTCTACTACCTGATGCAGGGATTTCTAGCCTGCGCCGCGCTAGGGTTTCTCTGGGTTGGCACCGCCGCTTTCTGGGCTTTCCTCCGAGGCCGAAAAACCCCGGAAGCATTGACGGGGGCAGCACTGGGCGGCCTGGGTTTCGCCCTTTTTTCGGCCATCGTGCTTATCGGGCGGTAGGCCCGTGTGCGCCGTGAAGCACCCGCCACTGGATCCGGTTTTATTCTTCCAAAATCGCATCGAAAACTGACCAAAGGACCAGCCTTGATCTACATCGAACCCCACGCCGGACCCGCACCCATCGAACAGGTCATCGCCGACGCCCGCCATTCGGTGGACCTCAGCGTATACTACCTGTCCAGCCGACCGATCCTGCAGGCCCTGGCCGCGGCGCACGCCCGGGGGGTGGACGTCCGCGTCCTCCTCGACGGAAAGCCCTATGGCATGCGTCCCGGCCTGGTCCAAAAGGAATGGCGGGCCGTCCGTGCCACCGGTGCGTCCGTCCAACGGGCGCCGGCCCGTTTTGAGGCGCGGCCCGGGCGCTATGCGTTCCTGCACAACAAATACGTGTGCAACGGCCATCGCTGCGCCATCGGCACGGCCAACTACGACTACAGCGCTTTCCACTACAATCGGGAGTACATCGATGTCACCCGGAATCCTGCCGTGGTTCAGGCGGCGCGCACCGTGTTTCAGGCCGACTGGACCAACCGTCCGGCGGGCACCCTGCCCCACCGGATTCTGGTTCTTTCTCCGGGCAGCGAAACCCGGATAGCGGCCATCATCGATCAGCCCGGACCGGTATCCCTGGAGAGCGAGGAGATGGGTAACGATCCCCAGATCCTCCAGGCCATCGCCGCCAAGGGGCGGTTGGCCAGAATCATTCTGCCGGCCGGCATCAGCCCGACCGACCAGCGCAACGTGCGATGGCTCCGGGCACGCGGCGTCCAGATCCGGCTCCTGCCAAAGCGGCCGATTTACCTCCACGCCAAGATTATTGTCGGTCCGAATATATCCTTCATCGGGTCGGAGAACTATTCCAGAAGTTCGTTGGACCTGAACCGTGAGATGGGTATGCGGCTGCGCAATCCAGCCGAACGGCGGATCCTCCAGGCGCAGTTCGACCGGGATTGGGCGGCGGCCGCGCGTTCCACTTCGGCGGAATACCGGCGGCGCGATGACCGCTACGAGCCCCATTGGCATCGGACGTACGGCCGATGACCTCCACATACCCGCGGGTTTGGTTACTTCGATTGCGCGTACTTTGCTTACCACTCTGCGGGTGGCTTATCATATATTTTCTTGTGGGCGGCTTATCATCAACACGGAGTTCGACGCCATCATGCACCAAACGACAAAAGTCCTAGACCGCTGCTATAGCCTGCTTTCCGCGGCGGAAACCGCCCGTGCCGCCCTGCTCCGGGTGCAACCGCAGATCCAGGGCGCCCTGCCGCGACAAGACGTGGAAACCGCCTTGCGCGAGCTGGACCGGGCGCTGGCTGGCGCCCTGGAGGTCCTTGGCGATACCTTGTCATGCTGAGCCCTGAACGCACGATTCGCCCGGCGGCCCTGTTCTCCCCCGACCGTCGCCATCGCTACGGGTTGTGGCGATACTGGGGAACCGGATCGCGGACGGTGATGTTTATCGGCCTCAACCCGTCCACCGCTGACGAGATTCGAGACGACCCCACGGTGCGCCGTTGCATCGGTTACGCCAAGACATGGGGATTCGATCAGATGTGCATGACCAACCTTTTCGCCTACCGGGCTACCTTGCCCGCCGATATGCGCCAGGCCCCGGACCCGATCGGCCCCGACAACGACCGGTACCTGCTGGAGTTCGCCCGCCGGGCCGAGCTGGTGGTCGCCGCCTGGGGCGCGCATGGCGGTCACCTCGACCGGGAGACCCGGGTCCGGCATCTGCTTCGGGACACGGCCTTGCACTGTCTCGGCCGCACCAAAACCGGGCATCCGAAGCATCCGCTGTATCTGCGTGCCGATCTGCGGCCCATCCCGTATGGGGACTGACGGATTGTCCGAGGCCCTGGACCGGGCCGGTGGCGCCCAGGTGGCCTCCCGCTGCTTCGCCCGGGACGCCCGCCGATGGTTCCGACATTATGCCGGGCATTCCGGCCAAAGCCCCGGACCAGAATGGCTTGGTCTCGCTCCGGGTCGTCCGGAGCGGCCGAAACCGGTTGACGCTACAGATGCTTATGGTATACTGTTATTACATCAGGATACCGAGAATATCAGATGCCATTGCCCAAAGACCGTCCCCGCCCTACTCCGCCGGAATTGGTTGGTTCAAGAACGGCAGACGAGCCGGAGGCTACCGACAATCCTGCCGGTACCTCTCGGATCGGCCCCCCGGCGGACGGCAGGCCCGGTTCGTGGCCGGTTGGCCCCATCGATTACATGCACCTATTGGAGCATCCCGAGGAGATTTCCGAGTTTGGCCGGATGCCCGCCACGCCCAGCCTGGCCCAGCCTGGCCTGGCCTGGGACCAGGAAAAGCTTCCGGTCGAGAAACTATCGGAACAGATCCAGAGACTTCTGGGCCTGCTGGCGCAAGCCCACCCTTACCTGGCCACCCGGAAGCATTCGCTGCTCTCCCGGGTTACCGGGTCGGCGCTGGTCAAGCGGCTGGACCATCACCTGGCGGTACAGGAACTGCCGGAAGTCCTCCAGCAAAGCGAGGCGGCTGCCCAACGAGTCCGCGAATTGTGGGCGCATGCCAAGGCCGTGCTGGAAGAAACTTCCGGGCAGGAAGCCGAGCTGAAGGCCCTGCTGGACGGCGCCCAGGCCTGGCTCCGGGACCATCCGGAAGCCGGCGAATCCGACAACGCCCTGAGCGCCAGCCCCCGGGAACGGCTGCTGAAACGATATGCCAAAACTCCGGATGAAGACGGTTTTACCGGAGTCCAGGATTCTCTGGCGCATGGCATCCGTTTCGTGGCCGACCTGTTGGGCGGCATGCCCAAATCGTGCAAGTCCGGATCGTAGCCCGGTCATACGGGAGGCGTTATGCGACCAGCATTGGACCCGCTTCGAGCGCGCATCCGCTACTTCGGCATCCAACCGAGCGCGGTAGCCGCCGGTTTCGGCCTTGGATTATTCGGACTTTTCGTGTTCGTCGACGGGGGGGGTACAGGACCCCTGGACGGCAGGAAACCTGCTGGGGGCCGTCGGCGCGGCGCTGATCGCCGGCGCCCTTCTCGTCCTGGTTGGATATTTACCAGCCAGCACGCCCTGTTTAAGGGATCTGCAGTCCTGGGCGGCCCGCCATCCGGAAATCAAGGCATACCTCTGCGAAATGGGCCGTCGCGGATATAATCTTCGGGGCCTGGATTGGATGCTGTCGGCCGCCCGGGTGGAATTCCTGCGCAAAGCGCAGCGCCGTCAAGAACGGTTAGCCATCGAGCGGTCCCTGCTCTCCCCTTGCCCACCGCCTTCGGTTCCGGAAAACGGCCCCGTTGCCCGATAACCCGTATCCCTTCCGATTCTGGAGCACTCCGAATGCCGCTTCCGCCGAACCACCCCAAGATCGTTTTCGCTGAGCAGGATCTCGTCGATCAGCTTCCCGGCATCGAGGCCTGGGTGTGCGACACCTTCGAACTGGAAGGCGGCATCCTCCTCACGGACGAATCGCGCATCGGCGATTTCATCAGCCTATGGGAGATTGACGAGGACCCTTCCCGGTGGAACCGGATTCGGCGCGAATGGGCCGACCAGGGGGTGCCGATAGAGCGGCGGGACTTGGTAACGGACGTCTACCGGCGGGTGCTCGCCGCCAAACCCCGGCAATAAAGAACGGCGGAAGGACTCCGCCGTCGAGGTGAAAACAGGTTACCAAATCCAGGGCCGGTTCCTTGGCGGCACGTCTGGGCGAACGAGGTTTCCCACCAGGGCCCCCGCAAAACTAGGCGCATATTGCGTCAATATCGGCTCCCAGCTAGCCCACAGGTAGTCATAACCGATGATGCCGTCGCCCGAAGGTTTGTTCTGATGATAGCGCCTACACTGGTGTCGCCCACGCGAGATCAAGTCCTGGATCTGCGGCAAAAAAATCGTTAGCGACGTCTCTTCCGTCCATGGAAACTCCGTTCTGCTCCAATCGGGGGGGTGGCCTAGCGCCAAATTGTGCAACTGGAAATCCGGGCGGACGAAAAGCCAGACTAAAGACAACTCGGCGAGAGGCATAAGGTTTTCCCCCTGCGCCAGGCGAGCCGTTGCTTGGTACACTTCGGAGGCGTATCGATATACTCGTTCGGGCGATGAACACATCGGCCGTACGTTGTCGGGGCTGTCCTGCATCAAGGCCAAGCCCAGATGGGAGCCTTTCGCGGCCGGAACGATCATCAGGGCACTCACCCCTTGGCGCTGTTCCCGGCAGGGCGTCTGGGCGACGATGGCGCCATCCAGGCCCAGACGAGGATCCCCTATCAGCTGGACGTGTAGACCGAGCAGTGCGTCCAGCCGGGTTCGTTCGGTTGCGGGTTGGATCATGAATGCGATCTCCATAAGTGGCCTGCCTAGTATAGGCGACAGCGAACGCGGTCCGTGAACATTTTCGGGCCAAGTTGTGGCGCCGACCTATACTGTCGGGACCGTCCCAGCTTCAGGAGTCCGCATGTCAGCCTTGTCCAGAATCGTAAAAAGCATGCCCGGCCGGAATGCCACCCGGTCGGCTCCGGTGTCCCCCGATACGACGTCCGACGCGCTGGCCCTGGCCCTGGCCATCGACGCCGAACTGTCCCGCGCGGCGCACGGCCATCCCGGCTTCAGCGGCGCCCATGCGCGCTGTGCCGGAGACCGGGTCAGCGTCCGCTACCACTCCACCCAGGAACCGTTCCTGCTCACCCTGGCACAGGCACGGGCGTACCTTGTCCGGTTGCAAACCGGCCATCGGGGACCCCACTGGGAAGCGCAGGAAGTCCGGACGTGACCCGCCACACATTCCGGGCCATCTTGCCGACAACTTGGCTTATGGTATATAATAAATTCAGTTCTAACTGAATCCCGCATCCGAGAGGCGCTCACCCCATGTTCAAACCAATCGCGGTTGTCCTCCTGACCCTTGCCGTTCCCGCCCTGTTCCCCCCGCTGGCCGAAGCCGCAGCCGCAACGCCGCAGATGATCCAGTCCGAAATCGCGCATGCCCAGCCACAATTGGCCATCCGGCAACTGGCCCCGATCCTGAAGGCCGACCCGCACAGCGCCAAGGCCTGGTATCTGCAGGCCGAAGCCCTGGACGCCAGCGGAAATGACCAGGCCGCCAAGCAAGCCCTGTCCACGGCAGAGCACCTGAACCCCGGAATGTGGTTCGCCAATCCCAAGGATCTGCAGCGGCTGGAACAGCGCGTAGGCCTGACGGATGTCGCCGCCGCCAAGGCCCAATCCCGGCTATTGAAAACGGTGGACACCATCCTGGGTATCCTGATTGGCCTTGGTCTCATCGGATTCCTGGTAGGCCGCCGGCGCTCCACCGCGGAGGCGGCCGCCGCGGAAACGGCACGGTCCGACGCCCTGGTCAAGCTGACGGAGGCCATGACCGGGCCGTTCAACCAGGCCCGGATCAGCGCGGATGCCCAAGGGGATACGGTGCGTCTGGCCCTTTGCAACAGTCTGCTAGTCAGGGTGTCCAATCAGGCCAGCGCCCTGAAAGCGGCGGTTTCCGCCACCACGGAAGACAAGCGGGAGGCCACCGAACGCGCCTTGAAAACGCTGTGGCAGGCGCAAGCCCAGTTGGATCCGGCCCAGCCCGGGGCACAGGCGGCCGCGACCGGCCTGTTTTCCCACTCGATCCCGGAAGCCACCCCAGCGCCGGCGGCCCCAGTGGGGAGCCCCGGAGTGTTCGCCCCCAACAGCGGTCAACCAACCTACAATGGCCAAGGGTACCCGTCTGCCGGTAATTCCGGCGGCGGGATGCTCGATACGCTCATTACCGGCGCCGAACTGGGCGTCGGCCTCCAGGTCGGCGAAGACCTGATCGACGGTCTTTTGGGCGGTGGCCGCGAAGAAGGTTTCGGCGGGGGATTCGACAGCGGTTCCGGCTCTGACTTCGATTCCGGCTTCGGCGGCGGCTCCGACGACGGACTGGCTGGTGGTTCCGATTCCTTCGGCGGGGATGGTTCCGATGGCGGTACGGACGACGGCCTGTCCAACGACGACGATTCCGGAGACTTTGGCGGAGGAGCCGACGACGGGTTCGACAGCGGCGATTCCTCCTGGTAATCCCGGCCTATACTGGCTAACCAGCACTTTCCGGGCCGGAAGGCCCACCTACCACAAGGAGCAACCCTATGGGACTGTTTTCCCGCGCAGCAGAAATCATCCAGGCCAAGACCCACGCGGTCCTGAACGGCATGGAGAACACCGATGAAACCCTGGATCTGTCCTACGAAAAGATGATCGGGGCGCTCCAGGACGTCAAGCGGCATACCGCCGATGTCGTCGCCGAGCGGATCAGCCTGGATCAGCAGATCGCCGCTTGCCAGAAGAACATGACCCGCTCCGAAGCCGACGCCAAGCTGGCCTTGCAGGACAACCGCGAGGAGTTGGCCAAGCAGGCGCTGCTGGCCAAGACCGCGGAAGCCACCAAGCTGGCCTCGCTGCAGCAGGCCCACGACGGCATCGCCGCCCAGGAAGCCAAGCTGGCCGACTACTGCGCCAAAATGCAGCAGCGGATCGATGCCTTTCGCACCCAGAAGGAGGTTCTCAAGGCACAGAACAGCGCCGCATCGGCCCAGGTGAAGGTGACCGAATCCCTGTCAGGCATCGGCAGCACCAGGGGCAACGCTGGCGATGCCCTGCAGCGCGCCCAGGATAAAACCCAGGCCATGCAGGCCAAGGCCGCCGCGCTCGACTCCATGATGGCCTCCGGCGTGCTGTCCGATCCCCTGGACCACCGCTCCCAGGTCGAGAAGGAACTGGACCAGTTACACGCCAGCTCCAGCGTGGACGACGATCTCGCCCGCCTGAAGGCCGAAATGAATCCCCCGGCTGTGGCCTCCAACGACAAGGCCGTCTAAGATGGCCTCCCGCGTGGTAACCGGGGCGCGTCTGGCGCGCTCCGCCTTGCTGACCGGCGGTTTGGCGCTTGCCTTGAGTTCCTGCGGGCTGACAGGGCATTCCAACCCTTTGCTTGGGCACTGGACCCTGGAAAAAGTCCGGATGACCAACCCCGCCATGAACCGCCTCGGGCAGTCGATGGTCGGGGAACATTTCGATTTCCGTAAACACGAAATCATCGTCACCAAAGGGGCACGTCGCGCCACCATCCAGGTCAGCCACTATGCGGTCAAGGACCACGGACGCAAGGTCTGGACCTACAAGGTCATGCCGGCCGGCCAGCCGTCCGTCGGGGAGTTCAACCGGATTTCGGATGGCGGCCAGCGTTTGACCGTCAAGGACCCGGGGATGACACTGATCCTGAAGCGGGCCGGCTAACCGTGTCCGGCCTGGATCTCCAGTTGGCCTGGATCCGGCGCGCGGGCGGCGACCTGCGGGTGTTCACCAACGCGCTGGCCAACCAGTTGGAAACCGCCCTGCCCAACCTGACCACGGTGGTTCGGCGCAAGAATGGGCTCTTCTCCAAAACCACCCATGTCCGCAGTATCGAAATCCGCACGGATCCGTGGCGTTTCCATCTGGAATACGATGGCTCCCGTCTCACGGCCAGCCGAGCGCAAGCCGTCCACGGAGTCACGCTGAGAACCGGCGCCCTGCCGCTGGACGAGTGGCTGCGGCACCTGCAAACCGAAGTATCCCGTCTGTCCGGCGAGCTTCAGGGGGCCGACCAGGCCCTTCACGATTTCCTGCTGCGCTAACGAGCGAGGTCCGATGTCCTTTTCTGATGCCTTACGCGCCAAAATCACCGGTTTGCCCCCATCGCCGTCACCTGCGGCCCCTGGAGCCGACTCCGCTCAACGCCAAGCACGGCAACAGGAGTGGGAGCGCGCCCTGCAAGCCGGCCGCCTGCCCAGCTTCGTCCAACAACGCTTGGCCGACACCCAGCGCGGCGTTCAACCCTGGTCTAGCACCGCGAGCCCCGCCGAACTCCTGCTGATGCGGTCCCACGGCATCCGGCCGCTCGGGATGGTCATGGGCAACTGCTGGTACCACTTCGGGTTCTCCTGGACCCGGGGGCACTACGAAGGCTGGCATCTGGCGCTGCGCCGGATGCAGCTCGAAGCCCGCACACTGGGCGCCAACGCCATCGTCGATGTCCACATGAAAGTGCGCAAGGGCGAGGCTGACGACATGGACTACGCCGTCACCGGAACGGCCATCCGCGTGGCGGAACTACCGGCTTCGCCCACCCCGTTGGTGGCTACCATTTCCGCCCTGGAATTCATTCGCCTTCTGGAGGACGGCATGGTTCCGGTCGGTATCGCCATCGGTGCGCATTACGACTGGTATACCGCCTGGTATGGCGATGACCAGGAGCGGCTGGCGCGATACCAGCCCGGGACGGCCTACTACAACCAGGAGATCACCGACCTGTCCCGGTTTCAGGAATCGGTCCGGCGCCGCGCCATCCAGGAGTTG
Organism: Thiomonas sp.; assembly: GCF_054608695.1. NCBI lineage: Bacteria > Pseudomonadati > Pseudomonadota > Betaproteobacteria > Burkholderiales > Thiomonas > Thiomonas sp. The sequence goes on along the minus strand of NZ_JBTRXV010000001.1, from coordinate 55,963 downwards.
CGCCAGGACGGTGCCCGCATGGCGGCTTCCGTCCTGGCGCACACCCAGTTCACCCAGATGTTCCGGGTCGAACGGGATGATGATAACCCGGAACGGTTCCTGTGCCGGCACATCGCCATCGGTACCGCCATCGTCCATGATCCGCACACCCATCCGCGGCAGGCCATCCGCCCTACCCTTTCGCTGGGCGAACGCCCGTTGAACGCCACCCCATCCCAGAAGGAATCCCTGCTATGACCGACACCACCGAACGCCTGGCACCTCATGCCGTGGAACGCCTGAAGGGCCTGCGCGGCCAGGGTAGCCATGCCGGCATCTTCACCTCCGACCTTTCCGTCAACGAATTCGTCATGGTCCGCAAGGCGGGCTTCGAGCCCTTGGGCCTGGTGATCGGTTCCTGTATCTACCACATGGGCGTCCAGTACGGCAGCTGGAGCCGGAACATGGAAATGGAAGTCCTCTCCCAGGCCATGTACGAGGCCCGGGAACTGGCCATCAGCCGGATGGAACAGGAGGCCTCGCTCCTCCAGGCCGACGGCATCGTGGGGGTCCGTCTCGAAGTGAAGCGCATGGAGTGGGACGACCAGGTCCTGGAGTTCATGGCCATCGGCACCGCCATCGCGCACCGTACCGGAGCGCAGGGCTTCAAGGGGGTGGGCGGCAAGCCCTTCACCTCCGACCTTTCCGGACAGGACTTCTGGATGCTCCTGCAGGCCGGCTACCGGCCCATGGAAATGGTCATGGGTTCCTGCGTGTATCACGTCGCCCACCAGGGTTTCATGAAGTCCCTGGCCAATGCCGGGCGCAATGTCGAACTCGATCAGTTCACCCAGGCCATGTACGACGCCCGGGAGCTCGCCATGGAACGGATGCAGCACGAGGCACAGGCGGCGCAGGCCGACGGCATCACCGGGGTCCAGCTGAAGGAAGGTTCCCACAACTGGCAGCCGCATGTCATCGAGTTCTTCTCCGTGGGCACCGCGGTCAAGGCGATGGATAACGCCGACCAGATCGTCGACGCGCTGCAACCGCAGCTGGTGCTGCCGATCGACGCCTGATGGCACGCTCGCACTTGATCGCGGACGTTGGTCCTTCCGTCGATAGCCACCACTGGGTTCAGCAGCTGCGCCTGCCGTATTACACCGTGGCGCAAATCCGGAATCTGAAGCGGGGAGAACGCCTTTCGCTGGTGAACGTATCCGGGCCTCCGTGGCAATATGGCGGCCCGGATAGTCGGGCATCGGCCCATGTCGAAAAGGGTTATGGCTTCTGGGAGCTGCAGGCGGTTTGGGAGATCCCCGCCGGACAGCGAGCCGAGCGCCGCGGGACATGGGGCACCGGACCGCTCTTGTTTTGGCTGAAAAAAGGCAATCAGATTGTCACACTGGCTGACGACGCCGAAAGATGGCGACAGGCCAAGCGCATGCTGCGGTTATGCCGCCGTCTGGCGCACGTCGCCAAAAGCCGGGGAGAGCGGCGAGCCTATGGCGATCTGCTGCCTTACCCTAATAACGGACGGGAAAACACCTTTCTCGAATTCCTTCGGGGAATCGCGGTTCATCCATACGGCCTGGGCGCCAATCACCCGGAAGGCCCTGTGGTCGCCAGGCCCCCGTCCTCCGCTGGGGCTAGGCGACCCTGGATCTTCTGACCCGCCGGGAGGCCCGGTTGCCCACTGGAAAACCGGTTCGCGCGGGATAACCGCTTACGCATATAGCGTAAAAATCACTGGAAACGAATATGCGGTCCCTATACTGGAGATCGTCCCGTCGAAGGTTGCATCATGCCTGACTTGCGCCGCCTGTGGCTCCCTGCCCTGCACTTCTGGTTCCGCCTGGCCTGGCGGCAGACCGCGCTCGCCCTGGCCATCGGTCTGGTGCTGCTCCCGGTCATGGGTACCGCGGCTATCGAAGACATGCTGCATCCGAGCCTCACCGTAACCGCCCTGTCGGTGATGATAATCCTCGCCCCCTTCCTGCTCTTGGCATTCGTGCTGGGTACCGCATGGATCATCCAGTCGAGCTTGTGGGCCCGGCCATTCCGGTATCAGGAGCAAAGCTGGCGCTTTGCTCTCTATCAGGGCGGCCGGGAGGTGGCTCCGGACTGGGGGAAAGCCTGGTTGGTCTACTGGGCGCTGACCTGGCGGGGATTGCTGATCAACATCGGGATGATGGCTGTAGCCTGGGTTCTGCCCATGGCCTGGCTGGTTACTGGATTCATCGCCCAATACGGGGCCGCTTTCTGGTTTCTCTCGAAGTCCTATGGAAATCTGAAACTGGACCTTATCGAGCTATCGACCAATAATGTCTTCGTATCTGATCAAGGAGCCTGACATGCCGCAAAATTCTGACAACAACCCTTACGTCAGTGCCTACAGGCACGCCGCCGCCGGTGGCCTTGGCGAACTGCTGGCCAAGACCTACAGCCTGCTGGCGGCCACCCTGGCGGTATCGGCGATCGCATCCTACTTCGGGATGCACTCGCCATTCGTCTTCCAGCATCCGATCCTGCTGATGATCGGGTCGTTCGCGCTGCTCTTCGCCGTGCAGTACACCGGCGCGCGCCATAGCCCCCTGGCCGTCCCCCTGGTCTTCGCGTTCGCGGCGGGAATGGGCCTGATGATGGGGCCGATGATCGCCGTCTATCTCAAGATGCCGGGAGGCACCGGGATCGTCACCGAGGCGCTGGGGACGACGGCGGTCATGTTTGTCGGTCTGTCGGCGTACGGCGCCCTGACCCGCCGCAACTTCAGTCACATCGGCGGCTTCCTGATCACCGGGCTGATCGTGGCCATCGTGGCGTCCCTGCTGAATGCCTTCCTCTTTCATCTGGAGGCCCTGCAGCTTGCCATCGCCGGCGTCATCGTCCTGGTGTTCAGCGGCCTGATCGTGTATGACACCCAGCGGATGGTACAGGACGGAATTCAGGAACCCGTCCTGCTGGTGGTATCCCTGTACCTGGACATCATCAACCTCTTCCAGGCCCTGCTGGAGATATTCGGCAGTCGGTCCTGACCCCGCAGTCCGGCAAACGGCCCGTTTGTTGGCTACCAGCCCGTGGCTGGCCGCCTGCCGGTTCCCCGGGTTGGATTAGCCGGTGGCGGTGCCCCGCCGGGGGGACAGCACCCTATCGAGTTTCGGCCCTTCGGCAACCAACCATTCGCGCAGCAACCCTTCGTCAACGGCTTTCTCGAAAGACAGCCCCGCCCCGGTTACGGTATCCAGCAACGCCTGGATGGCTTCGCTGGGCAAAAAGCGGAAAGGCTCGACTCCCGCTTCGGGGGCGTCGCTCGAATGCCGCCATCTCAAAAAGATTGGATCCTCAAAATCATCATCAGCCTCCTCCTCCGACCAGACCCATTGCACGGGTTCCGGAAGTACCGAGAGATCCACCGGTTGCGTCTCCAGCAAATCGATCGCGTTCTCGAAGGCCGTCATGGTTATCCGCAACCAGCGCCAGTACGCCTGCAAAGCCAGGAGGCACCGATCTTGATCGGTAGTGATCGACTTCATGGCGGGGATAGCCAGCGACACCAATTCTTCCAGAACGGAAGAAATCCTGATACCGGAGCAGCGATAGCCCATCTCGAGCACGTCCTCGTCCGAAATCCACGTCCGCAAGAGCACATAGGCGCCAGCCGGCCGCGCTCCCTTGAAAATGACGGGCCTATCGTCGAATTCGAGCTTCAGGCCCCCTTCCAGGAACCTGGCCACCCGGAGATACGGGCTGGTGTCCGCCGTTTCGCCGTAGACGGCCAGGATCTCATCAAAAGTCAGGCCCTGGTTCTTCAGCATTTGCAATGCCAACCGCGAGTTGCTGTCCGAAAAGATATCCGTTTGCTCATTCATTCTTCCTGATCTCCTGTCGTGTACACTCGCGCACACTATAGCACTGGTTATTGTTAGTCTCTAGTCCGCAGACCAGAAAAGTCCGGTTTCCAGGAGCCGCCAGAGAATCGGTTTCATGAGATTTTGGTATTCTAAACAACAGCGATGGACCACGCGCGGGTAGGCCGGCCGGTGCGCCCTTTTTCGCCCAAACTCAATCCGAAGCTCGCCCGGCCGACCTCGTGGCTATACTCAGGCCACAGCCATCGGCGCGCCATTCATCCGGAGAAATCACGTGTTCCTGGTTAGCCATCAAGGCCTGGTCTTCGAAGGCGATCAGCACCTGCAGCAGATCAATCCCAAGCCCTTGCTCTTCCCCATCGCCTTCCAGGATCCTGCAGTAGACCTCCTGGGCGGGGCGTCAAGTTATGTATTTCGGGAGGATCGCCAAGACCTGGCCAAGCGTCGGCGCGCCGGCCGGATCTACCAAACCAGCACCGAAACCCGAGAATGGGCCGCGTGCAATTTCCCGGCTTTGGATTCCCAGCTGGAAATCGAGCGCCATCGGCTGGTGCGTCCGGCAGCGGTCTATCAACCGTTTTCGGCCGGGGTCGCCTGCCGGTTACCAGGTACCTCCGCGCTGATCGGGAAAGGCATCCTGACCACCCGCTGGGACATTACCACGGTGGAGCAACTGCTGGACGGCGTGTGGCTGGTGCTCTCACAGTCCGCTCCACCCCAGCATTGGCCGGGGGAGACCGTCCCGCTGCCGGTCCCAGGTTCCCGTCCTCTACCCCAAACCTGGTGTCACGCGACGACGGCCAAGGAGGCACTCCCACAATGATCCTGATCGGTATCGTGGTTCTGGCTCTCCTCCTCTTCCTGCGTTTCTTCTGGGTGCTCATCCGGTGGGAGGTGCGCTGGGACATGCGCTTGCTGGAATTCGGAATGCACGCTTTCCTGCTGGGCGTATTGCTGACGCTGGCCGCCCTGGTCTACAAAGGTCTGCTCGTACTCTAGGGGGTATGCGGCATTCCCGGCCAGGCGGAACAAGCCGATGACGCAATAATCATTGGTATACGATTTATCGTTATATTTTCTTTTTTGTCTAGGCTTTGGTTCTGATCCGAATAAATGATTCAGGCGCCCTTGCCGGCGCCTTTTCTTTGGTCGTCGCCGGCCTTATACCGCCTTCAGGCCGCGGCGACGGGCCTGAATCGAGGCCTGCCGGTCCTCTTCAGTCATGGCCACCTTAAAGTCAGCGTAGGTTCCATGCAAAAGCGCTTCGCTAACCCGGCGTCGGGGGTCTGTCGGCGCCAGGGAACGCATCTCGTAATCCGGCCTCAGTCTTAATGGCGGTCAGATCGCGTCCGAATTCGGCCATCAAGGGACCGTATAGCGCCAGGCAGGCTTGCGTAACTCGGATCATGCCGTCTGACCGGGTGACAAATCGGTGTTCGAAAGGAATATTCTCGATAGGTAGAGGTAATGGCATAGATATTACTCCTGGCGTTATCCCATTTATTGGCTATTATAGTTCAGACTGGATGATCTGTTAAGTCATTCTGATCGCTTTCCGCCGCTGTGAAATCTGCAGCAGGTACCGGGCGATTTCGAAATCCCGGTTGAACGCCGCAGCCACAGCCGCCCGCCGAATTGGTTTAGGCAGGCATCCTAGTCTGACAGTGGGCCATATCGACCCCATAGGTGCTGCTGTTGGCCGCTTAACTTGGCAAAGAACGGTTTCAGGGAACGACAGCACCTCCGGCCCTATTGATTGAATAGCATAGCAAAAACCGGGCGATTGTCGAGCGCGGAACCCTTCCAGCATGAAAAACCGCAGGAGTCATCGGGGCCGATGGCCTTGCGCGGTCCACCGTATGCGCACTTCTGCTATACTATAGTGCGTCATATTCCAGGCGCCAAGGACAGCAGGGTCTCCGACCCGTTACCCAAGGAGAACACGGATGAGTCATTTTCAATGCCAGGTGCTGCCGCTAGAGGTTTTGCCCCACGATAACGCGGATGCCCTGGAGTTAGCCAAGGTCGGGGACTATCTCTCGGTGGTACGCAAGGGCTATTTCCGCACTGGAGACTGGGGCGTATACATCCCGGAAGGCGCGGTCCTTCCGGAACCCATCCTGGAACGTATGGGGTTGACTGGAAAACTGGCGGGTTCCCAAGCCAACCGTGTCAAAGCGGTCCGGTTGCGGGGCGTGCTCAGCCAGGGGCTGGTTTATCCCGTGGATAAACGATCCGGTTGCGCCGGCGTCCTCAGCCTGCCAGACGGTCTGCCTCCCCGGGACGGGTATTCCGGAGTACTGCCGATTCCCGTCGAACTCGGCCAGGATGTCAGCTCGCTGATGGGCATCGTCAAATATGAGCCGCCTATCCCGGCCCACATGGGCGGGGAGGTCCTGAATCTCGGGGCCGAATTGACGGTGGCCTTTGACGTGGAGAATCTGAAACGGTATCCGGACCTCCTTTTGGAAGGAGAACCGGTTCGAGTGACGGAAAAAGTCCACGGCACGTTCTGCGGGGTGGGTATCGTCCCTGCGGCGTATGCCCACCCGGAATTGCTGCATGGGCGGATTGCCGTCTTCAGCAAGGGCCTGGGAGGCCAGGGCCTTTGCTTCAAGGACAACGAGAGAAACCGGCATAACTTGTATCTGCGCGCCATCCGGGAAGCCGGAGTAGACCGCTTCCTGCTGGAGTATTTTCCAGAGGAGGACGTCCCGGTATTCGTGTTGGGCGAAGTCTTCGGAAACGGCGTCCAGGACCTCGCGTATGGCCACGTGTCTCCCGGATTCCGGGCTTTCGACGGGGTCCGCGGCTTCCGCGGACAGCAGGTCTTCGATCGGCGCGTCTATCACGGGTTTCTGCCGGAAGTCACTGTCCTGTACGAAGGGCCTTACCGAAAGCAGATCGTGCTGGACTTGACCGATGGCCGGGAATCCATCTCCGGGAAGGAAACCCATCTTCGCGAAGGCGTGGTCATCCGTCCGGCCACCGAGCGGTGTTGCCCGGAAATCGGACGGGTGTTGCTCAAGTCGGTAAGTCAGGCCTATCTGCTGCGCAAGGGTGGCACTGAACTGAATTAGCTTTTCGTAGCCGAGACCCCGTCTCGGCTTTTCCATGCCGGAAAGGCTCAACCCGCTGGGTTCCCAGCCGGAGACCGGCCCTATACTGGAAAGGCCCCCTGCCGAAAAAAGGATATCGCCCACATGGAAACCACCATCATCAACCTGTTCGGGGCGCCAGGCTCAGGCAAGAGCACCTGTGCCGCCCATGTGTTCGCCAGCCTCCGGGAACAGGGGGTAGCGGCGGAATTCGTCCCCGAGTACGCGAAGGAACTGGTCTGGTTTGACAACAAGGCCGAACTGGCCGACCAGCTCAGTATCTTCGCCGAACAACACCGCCGGATCATCCGGGTCTTCGGCAAGGTGGAGTATATCCTGACGGACGGCCCCCTGCTGAACTCGATCCTGTTCCAGCCTGAAGGCTATCCGGAGTTGTTCACGGAGACGGTTCTGGCGTTCCATGCCCGATTTCCCCGCCAGAAAAACTATCTGCTGAAGCGAACTCATTCGTATGAAAAAGCCGGGCGCCAACAGACCGAGGAAGATGCCGTTTTGCTGGGCCACAAGCTGGAAGGCATCCTGCACCGGCACATTCCGGGACAGGTAACAACCTTGCCGGTCGGGCAAGCGGTTTCCGCCATAATGGCTGACCTACTGGCGGAACGGGAGGCGGAAAAAGCTCTTTCGGCCCTGGGGCAATGCGCTTGACCAAGCATACGGATCGCGGCCTAAGCCTCTGGGGTCTATACCGTTGGTAATCCGATTGAAACCCTGCCTGTTTGGCAGGGTTTTTTTACCAAGAAGCGCGCCGGTCAGTGACACCACAAAAATGAACGGCAGGGATCCTGCTGTTTGCGACGGGATAACACCTGATAAGCCACCCATGCGGTGGTAAGCGTAGGACCATGACGACGCGGGCGCGGGTAGATATGATAAGCCACCCATGCGGTGGTAAGCTATTCGGCAGGTTCCTGTTACGGCTTGGGATACAATGACTTAGCCGATCTCGGCACCTAGCGCAAAGATTTTTCGGTCAGGGCGTAATATCTTGATTCCGAAAGAGTCCGCTTCCGATCAAAAAATCTTTGTTTTTAGTATACAGAAAGTCTGAACCAGCTTCAAGCGACTGCGACACAGCCCGGCAAGACAGATGGAGCGCCAAAAGAAGCGGCTACGCCGCACCATGGGGCGTGGCCCCCGATCGGGTTTCCGTAAATCCAGAAATTCTCCCCCGTCTCGCCTCCCTTTGGGTACAACCGCCGGCCGGCACGCAGATGCCGTTACCAGGAGACGAAAACGGAGCCATCCGCACCATTCGTGGCCACACCTCCCGCCCCGCCTCCGGTAGGATTATCCGCGCTACTCGTGGCGGCCACCGGAAACATATCACTGCCCAGTCCCGTACTCGTGCCACCTCCGGCGCCACCGGCGGCTTCACCCTGCAGAGCGGCGGCATACGAAATGCTGGACGGGTTCCCGGGATCCCCCGTGGCTTGGCCGACGTCGGCACCGCCAGCCCCCACCGAGACGCTGAGCGGAGTGCCTGGGTTGGGAATATCGAAGGATACCTGGTGGCCCGGTGACCCCACACTGTACTGGGCATAGAGATCGCCACCGCCACCGGCCCCGTTCAGGACAACGTGCAGCGAGGCGCAGCCGGCCGGGACGCTCATCGAATAGGTTCCGGGCGCCGTTGCGGACCAGGAACCCGCGAGGCACGGCTGGCCCCCGGGGATTTCCACCCGATATTCGAAGTTCTGCGCCAAGGCTGGACCCGCGCCCAGCGCGAACCAGAGCAGGGCTCCTCCGAAAAGCGCCCGGATGGGGGAAAGACTGATGCGTATTTTTGGCATGGAACAGGTGCTCCTGACTGGAACGCCGCATGGAGGATCTCGGAATCGACCGACAGCCGTCGACCATTGCCAAATATAGAATCAGTCAGGCTGGATATGCCTGCAGGACCAGATTCACCTGTCGGACAAACAGCTGGAAGGCACTGATCTGCGCAGGCCCCAGTGCCCGCCCGGAAGCCCTGCGATCGGCATACAACAGGCCAATGACGCGCTCCCGCAGCAGAACTGCCCCCATCAGGGCATGCCGGCCTCCGGCTTCTAACTGCAGGCCCCCGGCCGGCTTGGGGACCGCAGTGCAGGCCACGGCGTCTCCGGCGGCCAATAACCGCTGCAACGGTTCATCATAGGGCGTGTGGAAGCCATCCGCCCGTACGACCGGCCCCTGCCCGGTAAAAATCCGGCCTTGGAAGTGTGGGGCATCCGCCGACCGCAGGGCGAATACCGTGCCGTCGAATCCGCCGCCGCGCAGGATCCCTTCCACCGCCGCGTTGATCAGGACGTTGAGATAGATGCCGGCCTTCGGCAAGGCGTGCATGTCCGTCAGCGCCTGCAACTGGACCTCCGCGTCGGCATCGAAGCACAATTCGAGACCTGGATCATCCACGGTTTCCGCCGCATCTCCGGCCAGGATCCACCCCGGTGGGCACATGGCCAAGGCCCGCTTCTGGTTCTCGCGCATCTGGGCCGCCAGGTCGCCGGGAGACTGTTTGATCACCGCGGTCAGCCGGCTCACCAGCCGTTCCACGGCTAGGGGCGATCGGGTCTTCAAGGCCGCTACCGTATCCCGCCCCAGCGCCACCGCATTCGGCCGGTGCGCCACCGTGATTTCGGCGGCCAGGTCCTGGAGACCCCACGCATCCAGCATGCGCAAGCTGAGATCCTTGCTGCGAAAGCCAAAGATCCGCTGTTCCGCCAGCTCCTGATCCTCTCCCCGCGCCAGGGCCCGGTCCAGGTCCTCCGCCTGTTCGCCTCCGAAGCACCACAAGGAGAGTTGCCCGATATCCTGCAGCATGGCAGCCACAAACACCCGTTCCGGGGACCCGCGCGTTTTCTCCGCGATAAAACGCGCCTGGGTGGCGGCATGCAGGACGTCCCGCAGCAGCGCCACCACCCGGGACCGGCATTTGGCCGAGGTGGCGCTTTCCAACACCAGGGCCGAGTAACACAGCGTCCGGACGGTATCGAGCCCCAGCACGATTAACGCCCGCGTGATGGTGTCGATCTTCTGCCTGCCCGCGTTGAAATAGGACGAGTTCGCCATGCGCAATACCAGCGAGGTCAACGCCGGGTCGGAAAGCACGATATTTCCGATTTCGGTCATGCTCCGCGCCGTGTCGTCCGTGGCCTGCAACAGCTTCTGCACCGTCTCCCCCAGGATGGGCAGATCCTTCTTGGCCAGGTCCTCCGCCCAGGCCGCCAGCCCCCTTGGGGAACCCAAGGGCGCCTGCCCCTTAACCACCATGATCCGCACTCCTCTTCCAGGCCGCCAGATAACCAGGTAACGTCTGCAACCAGCGTTCGATGCCCGCACGTTCGCAACCCGAATAAGCCGTCAGATCCATCCGCAATACCGGACCGGATACCGCAGCCAACCGCCGAAACTCCTCGGCTTCCGGTTCCGTCAGGTCCAGAATCTCCTGTAGCCGCCCGAGCAGGGTCCGGGGCGCAATTTTCCGGCCTCGAGCCAACGCCGACAGAAACGCCTCGGAACAGTTCAACCGCTCGGCCATGTCGGCCTGCCGCCAACCCCGCTCCCGGCAACATCCGCGCAGTTTTTTCCCCAAAGGGGTCACTTCCGTCCTGGGCATCGCTGGCCGCCATTAACCATTAAAAGTTAATTATACCACGAGAAGTTCGGCCATCGCTAGCCACCATCGCTATACTGTTATCAATTTTATTCTCGAAGGCCCGCTTGTCCATGCCGCAGGATGCCATTCCCCGCCCCTTCCAGACCGCCGTCCTGATGTCCACCTGGAACGGAAAACCCTGGATCGATCAGCAACTGCAGTCCCTGCTGGACCAGTCATGGCCCCATTTCAGAATCCGCATCCGGGATGATGGCTCCACCGACGGCACGCAGGAAATCCTCGAACGATGGCACCGTCTATCCCCAGAGCGGCTCACTTGGTACCAGGGCGGTTCGCGCCTGGGGCCAGCAGGGAGCTTCTCGGAGCTGGCCAGCCAATGCACGGCGGACTACGTCCTGTTCTGTGATCAGGACGATGTCTGGCATCCGGACAAGGTGGGAATCTCCCAGGCGGAAATGGCCCGCCTGGAACGGCGGATGGGCCGAAATACGCCCCTGCTGATCCACACGGATTTGACGGTCTGCGACGAGCAGCTGGCCGTCCTCGATCCATCTTTCTGGCGGCACCAGGCCCTGAACCCCGCCAAGAACCAGTTGAACCGGCTGCTCCTGCAGAACGTCGTGACCGGATGCACGGCGATGGCCAATCGGGCGTTGCTCCAGGCGGCCGGACCGGTACCCCCCGACGCCATCATGCACGACTGGTGGCTGGCCCTGGTCGCCAGCGCCTTTGGCCACATCCAACCCATCCGCATGGCGACCGTCCAATACCGGCAACATGGACGGAATGTCTGCGGCGCCCCCCGGAAAGCCCTGTCCTGGGCGTATATCCGCGACAAACTCCGGCAACCCAGGGGCGGACGGGATGGGTACCAGGCCGCCTTACGCCCCTACTTCCGCCAAGCGGAGGCATTCGCCCGTCGCTTCGACGGCACCAGGCCAGGCTACCGGCTGACCGCCTCCCAGCGGAAAATGCTCCAGGCCCTGGTAACGCTTCCACGGGAGTCCTTCCTGGCCCGTCGCTATCGCATTTTCCGTTACGGATTCTGGAAGCAGGAATGGTTCCGGAACCTGGGCTGGCTGGCGCGAGCATGAAACCGGTGATCTGGGAAACCGCCAGCTGGGAAACGCCGAAGCCGGTCCGGCCGCCATCCCCCTGGACCGCGCTGCCTCCCGAAGCGGCGTCCGTGTTACGGCCGGACGTCGCCCTTTTGGTCCCCACCCGCAACGCCGGGTTCCTCTGGCGGGACTGGTGCAAAGCCCTGCGCCGGCAAACAGTAAAACCGGGCTGGGTACTGGTCGCCGATTCAGAGTCCAGGGACGCCACCCCGCTCATCGCCGCGCGCTACGGGCTACAGGTAACCCGGGTGGATGCGCGGACGTTTGACCACGGGCTGACTCGAAACCGGATGGCCGCCATGGTGCCCAAGGCCGAAATCCTGGTGTACCTGACCCAGGATGCGGTTCTGGCCGATCCCCAGGCGCTGGAAAGGCTCCTGGAGCCATTCGCGGATCCCGCCGTGGCCATCGCCTCCGGCCGGCAACTGCCCCGCCCGGGCGCCGGCGAGATCGAAGCCCAGGCCCGGCTATTCAACTATCCGGACCAATCTCGGCGAATCCGGAAAACGGATATCCCGGAGATGGGGATCAAGGCGGCCTTCGTCTCCAACAGCTTCTGCGCCTGGCGCGCCGCGGCCCTGACCGCGATCGGCGGCTTCCCGTCCACGATCATGGGGGAGGACACCCTGGCGGCCGCCCGCCTGCTGCTTTCCGGCGCGGAAATCGCTTATGTGGCGGAAGCCCGGGTCTACCACTCCCATGCGTACTCCATCCGGGAGGAATCCCGCCGGTACTTCGATATCGGGGTATTCCATGCGCGGTTCGCGGCGGAACTGGAAGCCTTCGGCCGGCCGGAAGGAGAAGGCCGCCGCTTCGTGCGGGCCCAGTTGGAATACCTGCGAAAAGCGGCCCCTGGCCTGATCCCCGGAGCCATCCTGCGCATTGGCTGCAAGTATGCCGGCTACCGGCTCGGCCGGAAGGAACACTTCCTGCCCCGCTTCCTCAAACGCCGCCTCAGCCTGCACCCCGGCTGGTGGCGCAAACCCTACAAGGTCTCCGCCTGATGCTCTCTCGATGCAAACACCCGGTCGCGCTTGGCGCCCTGCCCCCCCTGCTGGCCTACCTCCTGTCCTGGTACTACGACGGGCAGGATATTCTCCTGCTGACGGGCACCGCCCTGGTGCTCCTGCTGTGGGCCGTCAGTTCCGGACTGGAGCGCTGGCGCCGGGGGGAGGCCCGGCCTACCGGTTTCCTGCCGGCCTTCATGCTGGCCTGGTTTGTCTGGTACGCCATGACCCTGCTCTGGAGCCCGGACCCCTACACCAGCTGGTTCTATGTCTGGACCCTGGGCGCGCTTCCGCTCGCGTTCCTGGGCTGGACGTTGGCCACTCCGACCGATCCGGAGCGGGCCGACCGCATTTGGCGCCAGTTTCGCTTCGGCGTGTTCCTCTCGGCCCTGGTCCTGGCGGGCCTGGCCATGTATCAATACTGGCACTGGACCCGGATCGGCATGTCCCCCGCGGGATTGCGCCCCTACGGCCCCCTGCTGGATACCAACAGCTTTGCCGCTTGGATGAACCTGCTGTTCTTCCCGGTGCTCTTCGTCTGGTTTCTGAAAGACGAATCCGTGGTGGAAAACCGGACGGGCCGAGGCTGGGCCTGGGCGCTTTTCGGGCTGCTCGCCCTGATCCTGCTCGCGGATTTCTCGACCGACAGCCGTGGGGGCCTGCTGTCCTGGCTGTGTACCTGGCCGTTCGCCATCTGGGCGCTGTACCGGCGGCCTCGCGTCTGGCGCAAGCTGGCAACGGTGGGACTCGCCGCCCTGGCCGCCTTCAGCGTGTTCCAATGGTCGCGCGGATTCGACCTGGTCGGCCACCTGGCGCCCAGCTTCATCGACCACAACATCTCGACGGTCTCCCGCTGGCTGATGTGGAAGGCCACTTGGCACATGTACCTGGCCCATCCCTGGGGCGGCGTCGGGTTGGGCGGCTATTTCCTGTTCTACCCGGCCTTCCGGCTTCCGGCCGAACTGGCGTCGGCGGGTACCTACGCCCATAACGACTATCTCCAGTTCCTGGCCGAAGGCGGCCCCTTGAACCTGGCCTTCCTGCTGGCCTTCGCCGCCATCCTGTTCTGGGCGGCCTGGAAACTCATCCGGATGGGGGCAACGTCCCCCGCCCGTTCCATCGCCGAATACCAAAGACTGGAAGCCGTCGGCCTGGTCCTGGGCGTGTTCGCGATCACCGGACATGCGCTCGGCAACTTCATCTTCTACAACCTGCCGCTCAGCCTGTTGGCCGGGTTGTTCCTGGCTCGCGCCTGGATGGTATTGGCGCCTCCCGCGTCCTCACCGCAAACCGGGATTCCCGCCATCGGGCGCCAACGTCTGGCGGCCGTCCTCGTCGCATTGCTGTTGGCGTGGCCGGTAGCCGACCTGCTTTGCGATACGGCCGGAGTTACCCTGATGAACGGAACCTGGGTCGGCGCCTACCTCCCCAATGCCTGGCGGTTTCCGGTCCTGTTTCGGACGGCCGAGCTGCTGTCCGTCATCCGGCCGCTGGATCCGGCGCCGCATCTGCTCCTGGCCGGCCTGTACCGGCAAAGCGCGAAGCTCCCTACGTTCACGGCCGCGCAGCGCCGGCTGCAGCTCGATTCCGCTTTGGTCCAGTACCACGCCGCGCTCGAAGGCATCCCCCGGGAAGCATCCGTTTTGAATGCCATCGCCGCCCTGATCGCCAAGCACGGACCGGCCCTGGGGCTATCCCCCGCCGCGACCGACAAGGCCGCTGTCGGTTACTGGCGCCAGGCCATCGCCGTCGATCCGGAAGACCTGGCCATCCGGTATGATCTGGCCACCTGGCTGCGATTGCACAGCCAGTATGCCACTGGGCGCGCCCTATTGTTGCGAGGCGGAAATCGGCCCCTATTGGGCCGGGAGCCGAAGATACTGGCGGCCATGATCGCAGCCTATCCGGACGGTGCTCCTCCGGGCTTTCGGCCACGAAAAGGGCCTGGCATTCCGGCCAGGCCCTGAGACTCGAAAACGTGTTTCAATCCACGCCCCTTGCGGGGCGAAGGAGCGGCTTCAACCGGTCAGGCTTTGGTCAACCGAAGGAATAGGCGGCGCCCGCCAGCCAGCGGTATTGATTCCCCTTGAAATCGCCATTGAGGTGGTTATAGCGGAATGCGGCGAAAAGATGGACCGGCCCGGTCAGACGGTAATCCGTCAAGGCCCCCACCTGCACGACGTTTGAAGACCGCACATGCACCGCGGTGCCGTTGACATCCCCCGAGGCGTTTATCCCGCCGAGATAGCCGGCATAAACCTGAATCGAAAGCCGGGATACCGGCGCCCAGGCCGCATACAGGCCGCCGCCCAGCGCATCATTTTCCGACCCGATGTGCGCCGCGCCGCCGAAGAATTCCTCATGAAACTGGAGATGATCATATCCCAGATAAGGACCTACGCGGAAATGGCCGCCCAACGGAATCAGGTAGCCAGCCTTCACGCCCACGCCCCAGACATGGCCGCCGGATGGGGTCGGGGTACCATAACCTCCGAAGTCGTAGTGAACTCCGGCAGTGCCGAACCAATTCCCCTGCAGGGTCGTGCCCCGCAAGCCCAGCCCGGCGTCCGGACCACCACTGTATTGGCTGGAGAACCCTTGCCCTTCTCCGTATACGCCTACGCTATTCATCGCGGACCGCAAGGTCCCCGCGCTCGCCGCCAAAGGGAGTCCTGCCAAAAGTACAGCCGCCAACACCGCACTGCGTTTACCCATGAAAATCTCCTTACCAGAGTTATTTGTTTTCGTTGATTCCCGAACAACGATGGATATTTTACCGCAAATGGCAGTATACCGCAAGAATTCACTTCGACGGGAACAGGATCCCGGCCAATCGCCGGATTGGCTCCAAATTCGATAATTAGTCTGCTAATTAGTTTGCGGCAATCCGATTTCCTCTGCGGAAATTTCACGATAGGCCGAATCAACATTCCGCCCTATACTGGCCGCAGGCCAATGGAAGGAGAATCGACCGAAATGGATCCGCATGGTTCGATTGTCGTCATGGGGGAAGCCTATCTGGACCTGCGGGCCGAATCGCATTTCCGGCCTGGAATCTCGAAGCCCGGTTCGCGGCTGGACCTGGGGGCGGGAGGCAACGCGTATTGGGCGGCTCTGGCCTTGCGCCGCGCCGATGTGCCGGTTCGCTTCGCCCTGACCGCCGGGACGACGGAACTGTCCCGCCTGCTCGTTGCGCGGATTCAGACGACCGGCGCGGAAGTCCAGGTATGCTGGCGGGCGGAGGCGGCCCCGGCTTGGCGCTCCACGCATCTGGATGCGCAAGGGCGGCCCCAGTCCCAGGTGACGAGCGATCCGGACCGGCGGCCGTGGCCTGCGGCCTGGTGCAAACAGGTTGTCACGAGCTGCTCCGGCGTGGTCCTGGACAGCACTCTACCTCCAAGCGCTCTGCGGCACGTTTCCAGGCTCTCCCGCGCCCGGGAATGCCCCGTATGGGCCATTATCAGCCACAAACCTGGCTGTCTCAGGCGGCTGGTCACGATCCCGTTTCATGGGGTTCTCTTCCACTCGGTCGCGGCCCAGTACCGGCGACTGGTACAGGCATGGGCCCGGCGGCAGCCGTTTCCGGTAGCCTTGCTGCCCAGCCATCCCGGAGAAGCCGGATGGGCGCAGGAACCCCATCGTCCGGCCTGCCCACTTCCGCCGCCAGCGGCCATCCTGGATTCCCGCCAGGCCGCTATGTCCGCGGCCCACTGCCTCTTGCCGCAACTGGCGGTATCGGTGGATGCCTGGGGCGAACCGCTACGTGAGGCCTGGACCGAGTTACTGGAGAAAGGGGAGGAAGCCTGGATTCGCGACCGGTCCCCATCGCTGGACCAGTATCTGGACCATTTGCGGGAGGACGCCCGCCGCGACGCGCTTACCGGATTGTGGTCCCGGGGCGCCGGAGAACGGGAGCTGGCGCGATTGCTAGGGGCCGGCCCGGCTCCCATGGCCCTGATCCTGCTGGACGTGGATCGTTTCAAACAGGTCAACGACGGCTTCGGGCATGCGACCGGGGACCGGATCCTGCAAGAGATCGCCACGCTCCTGCAGAACGGATTCCGGCAAGGGCAGCCCGTGATCCGCTGGGGCGGCGAAGAGTTCCTGTGCGCCCTGCCGGGGGCCGATGCCGTGGCCGCAGGCCTGGCGGCGGAACGGCTGCGAAAGCTCGTCGCCCGCACCATCCGAAGGCCGGATGGGCAGCCGGTCACCATCAGCGGCGGCATCGCCGGAATCCGTCCCGGAGAGACCCTGGCCGGCGCCGTGGCTCGCGCCGACCAAACCCTGTATCGCGCCAAGGCAACCGGGCGCAACCGGATCGAGCGGGAGTGATTGCGCGACAGGAATTTCAGTGCAACCGGGGATGACCCCGATCTCCGGTGTCGCCCGCTTCCACAACCTCATGACAAGATCCCACGCCCCTACCGGGGAATAACGGCCGGCCGCAATCCTCACAATACGCATCTTCCCGAAGATCGGGATCCACCTGGATTTGTTCGGGAGAAACCCCCAGCTCTGCCAGCGCCTCCACGATGGGCTTCAGTTCGACTTCCGGATCACCGTTGGTCATCCACACGTGGCCCGCGAATCGGTCATTGCCCGTAATCCCGATCCGGAGTTCGAGGCCCCCATCGGTCTGGTAAACGCCGATGGCTGCCCGAACAGACAGTCCGAGTACCGATTCCGAAGAGCGGGTCACCCGCGTCATCGCGAGCTGCAAACCCATCAGATTGCAGATCGAGACCCCTTCCTCAATCGCGTATTCCCATACGGCCGGCATCCCGACTTCGACGAAATCCAACCCCGGCAAACTGGACAGCAGGATCTGGCCGAAGGCATCCGGCCAACCGAGCAACCGGGAAGTCGCTTCCAGAATCGCGGCCGCCAATCCGGTTTCCGGCGCATCGTCTGGACGTACCCACTGAAACAAAAAACCGGGGTCGGCATCCCGCTGGGACGACGTGACCGCGAACAAAACGAAACGCAGGGCGAGGACCGAGTCCCCGGCTGGCGGCGGTTTCCGGGGGAGAAACCAGGTCTCCTGTTGTCCCAGGGAGGCTTGCCTGCACTGGCGGACCAGCCTCCAGCGCTGCGCCCATGATTTGGGGAGGTCAGAAAGCGCGTACAGATAAGGCAGCATCAGCAAGGACGGCTCCACGCCCACGAGCCCCTGTTGCCGGAGACTCCGGGCTGCCTGGTCCAGCATGGATAGACCGCCGGACAAGCCCGGCTGACGGAGTTCGGTGGGCACCGGAGCGCCTGGCTTCGTTCCCAAGCACAACGGGACCAGAAACAAGGTCATGTCGCAGGCTTCGGCTTCGGGCAGACCTTCCCCCCGGAGCGTGACCGCGATGTGGGAGGAGACGGTATCCGCCCAGGAAGCCACCATCTTGGCGGCTGAATCGAGCCCGGCGTCGTCCAGGTCTTCCAGAGCCCGCAATACATGGTGGTCCGTACCGGTATCCAGCGCCTGGGCAACCAAATCCCCCACGCGCAAAGACGGTTCGGAATTGAAATCTGCGGAGAGGCTGGTTGCGGCCTCGGCGGCCGCGAAAATCTCGCGGGCCCAGTTTGGCGGTGTTTTGGAACACTTCTTCCGTCCGGAGACTCGGGCTGCACGCTTCGTGCTCATGGGGAATCCTTCGAGCCTTCAGATAGAACCACTGACAGTGTACCGCAAATGGCGCAAAGAAAACGAGGCCGGTTGGGCCTTGTCAAGCAGAAATGGTTTCGGACGGGTCAGGGCTCCAGAGCCAGCCGGACCTCCCAGGTATTCGGTTCGCCGTCAAAGCCAGGAATCAGCACATCGGTTCCAATCAGGCGTTCATACCTGGTCAGATCCTCCCCCCATCCGTCGCTGAGTTGCCCGGATAGCCATTTCACCAGCGCGGCTTCCGTCGCTTCTGGCAATAACCAGAAATCGAAGCACCAGTTCTGATGATCCGGCTCCAGTTTCAGCGTCGTGCGCCGACACGGGATATGCCCGGACCAGGTTTCGAGTCCCGCCATGTCTTCCTGATAATCGGATTCAACCTCCTGCAAGGCGTCCCCCGGATATTGATCGGAAGCGACAAAGGAATCCTGTTCCTCGTCCCAACGAAAACGGGCGGGGACCCGGATCCGATACTGCCGGGTGCCCGTCAGAACCGGAAGCTGGGCGGCCCGCTGGCGCCTTTTCAGGTGGTCCTCCGCGATTTGCCGCGCGAAGTCGAAGTCCCCTTCGGGATCCTGTGGCCGGATGGTGCCAAGCCAGGCCTGGGCCGCGGTTTCGTCCCACAGTGGGCCATAGGGACGCAACTGGCAACAGCGGGCACGGCACTCGTTCTGGATCAACTGAAGCATCCGCCAGGAGCCGGTTTCACCTGTGGAATAGCGGGTCCAGGCGGCCGAAGCGTCAGCGGACGCTTGCAGCCGCGTAAACACCTCGCGAGCCGCGGGATCTGATCGAAAGAGGTACAGCCACAGGGAATCCGGCGTTTGTCGCGCCTTCTCGGCATAGGCCACCAGCAGTTCGGCCCGTCGCTCTGGGCTTCGCCGGTAGACGTTCCACGCCGCACGGATGGGAGGATACCGCGTCTCAAAAGAGAGTTCAGGTACTTGGGATTCGTTACTCATGGAAACACTCCGGGTCAGGGCCTGCCCCAGTATAGCCCCACAGACAGAAAACCCCGGAAATCGTTCCGGGGTGAAAAAGAAGCCTGACGATCAGGCGGGAACCCGTATGCCCATGTCCTGGGCCAGCCGCAAATAGGCCTTGACGATGACGCCCAAGCGCAACTGGGCCTCGGCATCGCTGATGACGGTGGCCTCTTCCAGCCGGCGCAACACCGGAGTCAGGGCCGCGGGCGTTTCGGGCAAGGGAACTCCACGACCGTCCAGCCAGAAGATCACCCGACTTGCGTCGACGTTCCCGCCGAAATCCCGCAACAAGGGATGGATCCCGGATACCTCGACGTCCAATCGCCCATCTCCGAACGGAATGCGGACGGTCGCGCGCTGGTAGAGCCGGTTGACGGTATCCGTCCGGATGTCCGCTTTCAGCAGGGCTTCGATCTGCGCCGGCGTGAACAGAATATGTGTGGTCATGATACGATCCTTTTCGGTCACAAAACACGAACGGCGTGTCGCAGCCGTCGCAAGTATTCCTGGCAACTGTCGGCATACTCCTCGCAGTTATGGCGGTAGGCCGGGTCCAGCGGACCACTACGTCGGAATGCCCTGGAAAGGAACGGGGCGGCGGCCATGGGGTACCAAGCCCAGCCTTCCGGCAAGGAAAAATGGCCCCAGTCGAGCGCCTTGAACCAGCGCGCTTCCCGAAAATCCGGGGTGGCGGCCGCAACTTTGCAGATCGCTCCGGATTTCGATTTGGTGGCTAGGGCAAATTCACCGGTTACGGCCCGAAACAGGACCAGGCGTGTCGTTGGTTGTGGCATACGCGTATCCTCCGAGGCGGAAAACCGCCCCTGTCAAACAAGACTGGTCAGGCGGCGTCTTCGTCCGAATCATCGGAAACAGCGGAATCCGGCTTGAACTTGAGTTGCCCGTACTGCGCCGAGCTGGGGTCCAGATCGTCCCGCACCCCGAGATAGACCGGCTGATACAGACTGCCGCCATCCGGATAGGCATACAGATACCGGATTTCAGCCTGTTCCCCGATCGCAGGGATGGCGTGATTCGCGGGGATCGTCACATTGCCGACCGGAATCCACTGATCGCGCTGGGGATCGAACAGCTCCAGGGCGACACTCCGCTTACTGACATGCCGGCTCAAAACCCGCGCGGTCAGCGTGGCATAGAACTTGAATTTCCGGACGGACCCTTCATAATTGGGGCGGCCCGGCGTATACCGGGAACTGACGTGCTTCAAGACCACGCCTTCCTTGCCGGAATCCCGCAAGGCTTTGAAAAAGTCCAGTTTGCTTTGTGCGTACTCCGGGGAAGCACGAGGAATTCCGAATCCGGGCGTCGGCGCGATTTCGATACCGGGCCGGCTCGACAGGTGCCGGTAGACGGCGGTCAACCGGGAGGACAGGATGCCGTTGGGGCCATCCAGCCGGATTCCGAACCCCCGCAGGAGGTCAAAAGCCACGAAACGATCCGCCAGCAATTCGCCATCGAGCAAGAGCGGCTGCTCGCCAAAGCTCTGGAACGCCCGCACGATCTGTTCCGGAACGGAAACCGCCCGCCCCTTCCGGTTGGTGGCCACCACGGTACCGGACTCATTGCCGATCATCAGCCGGCGGCCATCGTACTTCTCCTGTACCAGCCAGTCCGGATCCCGAAGCAAGGCCATCAGCACGGCTTCCGGCACTTCGTTCAATAGCTGGGGAATCCGTCCCGGAATCACTTCGGCCACCGTCGGCACGGCGGAATACCCGCCGCCAGCCTCCGTTCCGGCCATCGGCTGATAGCCCTTGCGAACCTTCTCCCCAACGAGTTTCTCGTAAGTCTTGCGGGCCACCGGTTCGGCCACGGGTTGCGGCGTCTTGGTTCCGGACGTCAGCGCGCTGCCGCGCCGGCCGTACTGAAAGGGAACCTCGAATCCTTCTGGTGTTTCCACCAACTGGACGTGGTACTCCTTGTCGGAACCCCCTTCCTGGAACAGGAGACTGACTTGTTCGATGTTGGTCTTTGGCATATACTACTCCTATGGGAATGTGATCCATGACGGATCGGCTTCTGGTCCTGTCCAGTATAGCAAAAGGAGCTTTGTCGATGAATCTCCTGGAAGCCCTGGTGGACCCAAGCGGGGCCTCCCGTTGAAAAGTCCGCTCCAACCTTTGGAGAACCTGAACTTGCTTGATACATCTAAGGCTGCCCTGGAAACCCCCCATGCACCGGACGGACTAAACTTGGAGAACCCCTGGTCGAGCATCGCGCGCCCCGCCGAAATCCTGCGGAAGTGGACCCGTCTGACCGAAAGCCGGCTGGGACGGTACGGCCCCCGGCCGACACCGCCGTCCGCATCCCAACCTCGGACGCCCCCGGCGACACCGCCAGCCAAGCCGGATTCGGATCGCCCGGATACGCAATTCAAGCCTGTGGGTGGCAGTCCGGTTTCTGTCGAGGAGGCCTGGACCTGCATCAAGGCATGCCGGATCCTGGCCGTCTGGCCGGAAGCCACCGATGCGCAGGTCGGCACCGCTCGAGACCAGCGCATCATGGAACACGACCGGCAGAAACCCATCTGGAATGTGGGCGACGACTACCGGATCGGGCTTATCCGGGCGGCGGCCGCCTACCTGCTGGGGATGTCCGCTGATGAAAGGGGCGCGAGACTGGCGGCGGAACTGCAGGAGGCTTACGCAACGGCGCTGGCCCACGCCCTGTTGGCTCCAGCCAAGAGCCCACCGGCCGGGACGGGCACCGCCCCGCCGCGCTAGCCGAATTCCGGCCTGAAGAGTCTTCCGCTGCTCCGCCTCTAATCAAGTGCCGCGGGTAATCATTGGCTAACATCGTTACCCGCGGCACCTTGCGGCAATCACGTTAGAAGGCCGCCCTGAATCAAACCGCCGCCGGTAGCCCCTGAAAGGGCTACCTTCAAAATCATAAAAAACTGCAATCATATCGCCGCTCAATTAAATTGTTTCCAATCATATCGCCGCTCAGGCATAACGCCGCCCACTCCTTGCTATGCTGGTGGTTGGCCGGTCGGTCCCGTTCGGCAACCACCAGGAGGAACACCGATGCGCCTATTCTCCGCCCCCCGCTGTCGCACCCGCTACTGGTCCTGTTCCACCCTGGCCAACCGGCTCTATGCGCAGGCAGGCGTACCCAAGCCGGAAGCCGCCACAATGGAGGACTGGAAGGCCTGGCGGACGGAAGCCCAAGGCCGGCATCCGTTCCTTTACGCCCTGATCGAAACCTGGTTCGAGCGCCTCCAGGACCTCTGCTACTTTCCGACCGACGTCCTGGAGGAAGCCCGGCACCAGTGGCTGAACCGGGTCACCCGCTCGCATACCCTGCCCAGCGACCTCAAACCGGGCGGCTACTATGACCTGGACACGGTCCTCCTGCACAGCCTGTTCACGGCCCTGGTGGACTTTGTCGAGATCGAAAAGGCCGCCCGGCGGACGAGTTCAATCGAAGATCGGCATAGCCTGCCCTGGTGGGCGCGCCACCGGTTTCTCCGCTGGAAGCCCTGGCGCTCTCCCAAGGATGGCCTGGCATATCTAGCCTGGGAGGCCGGTCTCGACGATCCGGAACTGGCCGAGCACCTCCGGAGTCCGGCGCAAGCCCGCGTGGCGCGCGAAATCCTTGCCTTGTATCATTGGTGGAAGATCGAACGGCCGGCCCGTACGGACCCGCACGACGCCTCCGGCTGGTCCGCCTGGTGCGAGAACCACCCCCCGTTCGCGAATGACAGGACCCCGGAAGACCGCGACGAACGCTTCCGAATCCTGGAGCGGCTGCGGGAACTGGAAAGCCAGTACCAGGAAGAGGACACGGACCGGTTGATCCGCCTGATCCGCATCCGGTCGGAGCTCTGGACCTGAACCGGAAGATCCCGGCGGGTGCCGAAACCAGCGAGCCTTCGGTTGTTGGCAAAAAGCCGGCCATGAGCCACGCCAGGCAGGAGATCCTGCCGGTAGCCGTATTCCAAGCCCGCTAGCGGAGCGCGGAGTTAGCCCGCTTAGTTGCTTCAGGGAGCAGCCTCAGGGCTGCTCCTCCGCTTGCGGCCCCGCATGCGGCCCCGCATGGGAGGTTCTGGCCTATACTGGGCAGGACCTTGACAAGGAGTGGCTTATGTGTGACGAAACCCTGTTGGAGCTGGAAGCCGGAAAACTGTATATCCTGTCGGGGCTTCCGGGCTGCGGCAAAAGTTCGGCGATCCAACGGTCCGGACTGGAAGAATTCACTCTGTCCAGCGATGGCCTGCGTCAGCAGATACTCGGGAATCGGTTGGCGCCCGTGGCGGGCCCAGTCGGTTACCGGCGGATCCCCTTGGCCCATCAGGACGGGGCGGTATTCCAGGTCTTGGAAGCCATGGTGGAGGCGCGCATGCGGGAAGGCTTGACCACCTTCGTGGACAGCACCGCCATTTCGGATGAAGAACGGTCCCGGTGGGCGGCACTCGCCCACAAGCACGGCATGAAACCCTGTGTCCTGATTTTCGATCGAACCCTGGATCAGGTCCGAAGCCGGAATGCGCAGCGGATCCAAAGCGTGCCGGAAGTCGTCCTGCAAAAGTTCCAGGAGCGTTTCCAGGCCGACAGCCGGTTTCCGTGGAAACCGGTGCCCGATCAGTCTCTTTTCCGGCTCGTGCCGAGGACGCTGCCGTCTGCTGCGATCGATGTCATCGGCGACGTCCATGGTCTGCTCCCGGAGCTGCTGCGGCTGTTGGATCGCTTGGGTTACCGGATGGCTAGCGGAGTGCCAGGCCATCCGGACGGACGGCGTCTGCTCTTCCTGGGCGATATCGTCGACCGGGGACCGGACAGCATCGAGGTCCTGCGTCTGGTGGCGAACGCGTGCGCCGCAGGGCATTACGCCATCCTGGGCAACCATGAAAATAAGCTGCTGCGGTTCTGGGACGAGAAGGCGAAGGGCGAGGCGCACGCCGGGTCTTTTTCCTCTGCGGAAACGGCGGTGGCCTTCATGCGGCTGCCACCGGAGGAGCAGACGCGGCTGATCGGGTTCCTGCGAGAGTCGCCGGCTTCCTTTGTCTGGGAGTCCGGAACCGAGCGCTGGGCGTTTTGTCATGCCGACGTGGAATGGTTTGATCCCTTGCGGACGCCAAGGTCAGACCTACTGTACGGGACCAAGAAGAACAAGGATTTTCCGGAGAGCCCAGCGGTTGCGCCCAGCCTGACGGTGGATCAGCGGTACCATGCTGGCTGGGAGACGCCCCTGGCCGTCCTGGGCGGAGGCGGCGTCAACGCGTATCGATTGATCCGGGGTCACGTCCCCCAGCGGGTTCCGGTGGAAAGTGTCTTTTCCCTGGAAGAACGCCAGGCGTTCGGGGGCCATCTGGTGGCACTGCCCTTCGATCGATTCATACGGAAAGGGGCGGATCGCGCGGCCTTTGATCACTGCGTGGTCCGGCAGGCGTGCGCCTTCGATTTCGACCGGCATCAGGCACAGCAACGCCGACTGCACCGGGGCCTGATGGCCCTGAAAGATCGGGGCCTGGTGCAGCGCCAACGGCAGCCGCAGACCGGCTTGACGCTCTACAAGTACAGCCGCAAGGTGTTTTACGACGCGTTATGGGCAGCAGACCCCTTGTTGCTGAAGGCGCGCGGATTGGTCCTGGATCTGGCCGGCAACATCGTCCAGCATCCGTTCGACAAGGTATTCAACTACCGGGAGAACGGCACGGGGCTGGACATTACGGAGGACCGGCCGGTACTGGCGGTCACCAAACTGAACGGGTTCCTGGCCTGTGTGACGGCGGATCCCTACCAGGCCAATCAACTGCTGGTAACGACCACCGGCAGTTTCGATTCCCCGTTTGTCGCGATGGCGCGAGCCATGCTGGAGCGCGGCGAGATTTCGAAGATCTACCGGACGTTGCGGGACCAGGACGTCACCTTGCTGTTCGAGGTGTTGCATCCGGAGGATCCGCACATCATCCCGTATTCCGAGAAGGAATTCGGCGCCTGGCTCATCGGGGCACGGGGCAAGCGGCAGGAAGACCGGTGCTGGGCGGAAACGGCGCTGGACGACCTGGCGGGCCGGCAGGGCTTTCGTCGCCCGGCCTGGGAAACGACGACCTTCGGCATATTGCGGGCGAAAGCCCGGGAAGCCCGGATCGAAGGCTGGATGGTCCGCTCGGCGGATGCCGCCGAAGATTTCCTCCTGAAGCTGAAGACGCCCTACTACCTGACCACGAAATTCCTGGGCAGGATGGGCGACAAGCACATCGCGCATCTATTCGGCAATCCACGGAATTTCAAGGAAAAGGTCGACGAGGAATTCTACGAGTTGGTGGATCGGCTGTCGATGACGATGGACCAGGTCGCCTTCCGGGCCTTGAGCACGGAGCAACGGATCGAATTGATCCGGAGCCTGGTGGCCTGATTTTTCGCTGCGGACTTCGGTCCGCAGCTTTTCTATGGGCGGCCGCGTTTCAAGAGGAGCGGCCCCGGATACCGCTCCGGAAGCGCCCGCTCGCCTGGGCGGGGCCGCGTCCGAGTTGCCAAATCCGGCATGCTGCCGGTTGTCGGCGCTGTCTTTTGGTTATGTACCGTATAGCATCAGCTTATTTTCTTGATAACGAACCGACCTCTCTGTTATGATGAGGCATTCTTTTTCACCTGGCCTGGGATCTCAAGATGTATCTGCGTTGGTTGTCGGACCTCCACGTTGACGTCAACAAACCGAAGGATGTGAGGCTACCCGCTCTACCGACCGATCCTGAGACCGTCCTGGCCTTGCCGGGCGATTTCGGGACGCCGAAAACCATGGCCGACTGGCTGAACCTGCATGCCCGGACGTTTCCATACATCCTCCTGGTGCTGGGCAACCACGACCACTGGGGTTTCTCGCGGGAACGCGCCGTGGCCAAGTGGCAAGAAGGCCTCGCCAAGCATCTGACCGGCGAATTTCTGGCGCGGATCGTCCTCCTCGAAAACGAATGGGTGGACCTGGCCGGCGTCCGATTCTTTGGCACCACGCTCTGGTCGGATTTCAGCCACGCGGACCCCGCCGTTCTCCAGGCCGCTCGCCTCGATCTCCAGGACTACAAGCGCATCCGGACGGCCGGCGGCACGCAACGGTTCCAGCCCCGCCATGCGGTCATCGCCCACGATCAGGCGATCGCCTGGCTTCAGAAAGCCATCGCCGAACCGTTTGCCGGTCCGAAAATCGTCCTGACCCATTTCGCGCCCAGCCGCAAGTCGTTGCCGGCGAGCTGGGCGGACGATCCGCTGGGCGGTGCCTATGCGAATTCCATGGAAGCCTTGCTGCGGGTATTCGGAGAACAAGGCGTCCGACGCTGGCTGCATGGGCATATCCATACCGCGGCGGAATACCGGATCGGACAAATCCGGGTGTCCAGCAACCCGTTTGGGTATCCAGGAGAGCAAGGTGCGACCGGTTACCGGCCCGACAGAGTGGAGGACCTGGCCGGCGACTTTCTTTAGGCCGAAACCGGACTGGAGTCCGCCAGCTTGTTCGGGATCAGCCGCCGCTGCCGCCAGTGCTGGGTCTCGGCCACATGGCCCTGACGCACGAACTTGCCCACGTGGGTCGGAAATTCCGCCAGGGAAAAGGCGTCGGCCACCCGAACGACATAGCCTTCGTGCTGGTCCCGGTCGGATTCCCGCCAGAGCGCCTGGATCTTGCAGGCTTCGAAGATACCGTCGTAGAGCACCGGCACGGGCGTCACCCCGAGGAGCTGGAACCATTCCAGGGTTTCGTCCCACGGCAGGCACCGGTTATGCCCGTCCCACAAGGAGAAGCCCATGAAGTAGGTGGGCAGGTCGTCATAGGGCAAACTGTGCCGGGCGTAGAGATTTTCCCCGCAAAGGCGCCAGCCTTCCGGAAGCTCCGCGGCGAATTCCGTGCGGAAGCGCTTGACCCAGGCGCGGTCTTCCCCGCCCCGGCTGTCGAGACTTCGAGCATGAATGTAGTCCCGATACATGGTCGTGTTTTCGCCATCCATCTTGCGGGTGACGACCACGCGCCGGCCTCCGAAGACGGCCAGGGACGGCAGAATCCGGTCATCCTTGCTGATGGACTGGGACCAGGGCAAATGCCAGGTCCGGGGATACTTGACCCACTGCCGGAAGAGATGCAGGACCTGTCCTTGCACCAGGATCTTCCGGACGCTGGGGTCGTCGAAGAGTTCGCCGCGCATCCGGGTGCCATCGGGCAGGACGGGGTTCCCCCATTTGTCGTAAGGCTGGTCCGGGTAGAGATGCGGAGGCAGAATAGGCCGGGTGATGCCCGCCGCGAGCCGGACGTCTTCCACGGATATCGTGGTTTCCTCGCACTGGATATGATGGGCATCGCAGACGGCGGCGCCGTTTTCGAGGTAATAGCCGCCGTCCGGCCAGAGCCGCCGTTCCAGGATGTGATGCGCGGCCGTCGCCGCCTGGCCACAGCCGAACACGCATTGGCCGCGGGCGCGCGCCAGTATCCCTTCCCGAAATTCCGTGCGGGAAAGCAGTTTGGGTTGGGCGATGCGCGGAGCGGTCATATTCGGTTACTTCCTGACGCTAAATACGTTATTATTATACCACAGGTATTGTTCCGGTACCAGGGCCAGCAAACCGGCCCTATACTGGGCAGATCCCCTGAAAAAGGAAAAGGAGGAATGTCGAATGCCTACGAAGGCGAAAGTTTTTACTCACGAAGGGAAAATCTATCGGCTCCGTCGGATATCTGTTAAAGAGCGGGAACGTGGCTACACGGAGCCCTGCGAAAATCAGTACAACATCCTCCAGCGGAGGATTACAGCCCCCTGGGTGTTCTTCAAGTTTGGTTTCTGGCGGGAAATCGAGCGCGAACTAATCCCGAGCCATGCATGGATATCGCCCGGGTCTTGGCCCAACGATTGTCCAGCGCCGCCGCGTCTCGGCTGGAAACGGACACTCCGCCCTTCCTGGTGGTCCTGGACGGGCTTCCCGCAGATTCTCTCCAGCGAAATCCGCATCTGCGCCGCCTCCTGGAAATGGCGCGTTCCCATCGAATCAGCCTGATGCTGTCTCGCCAGTTCCCTACGACTCCTGATGATGCATTCCAGACCAATATGGCCACCCGGATCTACCTCCAGAGCTGGAATGAAGCTGCTCAGGCCTACTTTGCGCAGGAAACCGGCCATCAGACCGCCGGTTCGCGGGGGCTGGTCCCCGGTCAGGCCTCCGATCTCGCACTGCTTCTGTCGGGCGAGGCCTACGTCTGCCAGGATGGCGATCGCCGTCGAACCCGGTTGGCCGGGTACCCGGCCCTGGCCGCCTAGCGGACCGGGAGACACCTCCCAAAAGAAGCCTCCCGCTTTGTGGGGGGCTGACTCGTATTAACGGCGTCTGCCTGTCTTCTGTCCTCGCGTAACCGAGCCCGGGCCACGGTCGCTATATTCAGGCACCAACCCAGGCCATTTCACCATCAGGAGAGACACCATGTTGACGAACACCGCCAGCCAGATCGCCGTCGCCCGCTTCCAGGATGCAGTCGAGTCCTGGAGTTCTCCTGAAATACAGGACACTCTGGAATCTCTCCAGGGTAAGCGTACCGCCTGGGCCAAGGCCCGGGCCGAAGTTCTCCGGGAGGAATTGGCCGCTCGCATGGCCTTCGGAGACCTGCACTAGTCTCCCATCTTCCACCTCTGTTTCAGGGCGCCCTTCCCGGCGCCTTTTCTTATGTTCAACTCCCCGGCGAGGAGAATCGCTTGGCGGCGTGGGCGGGGGAACCGGTTGCCTGCTGTTCCATCCCCGAACGGGAGGCCGTCCTGGAGGCGCCCCAGACTCAGACGGGATCGGACCGGCCGATCGCTTGGCCAGGCCGGTCTCCGTCCCGAAAAGCGGCCAAGGCCCAGCCCATGACATAGCTCAGCAGCAAACCCCACACCAGGGAGCCCCCAGGGTGGCGAACCGGGTCCAGGTAGGGCAGCAGGACGGCGACGAGGCAGACGGCGAGCGCCAGCTTCCGGGACACTACGCGCAACCTGGCCAGAACCAGGAAAATCAGCAGCGACGGAACAGCGCGCACCAGCGCGAATAGCGCAGAGCCCGCCCCGGTGGCGATCATTCCCATCACAACGCTCCCGAGCAAGCCGCTGTAGACCAGTGTGGGCACGAGCTGTTTCCAGCAAAAAGGCTTTCGCACCAAACCGAAGCCGAAAGTCGAGCTCTTGGCGGTAGGCCGAACGGCCGCCAGCAAGGCGTCGCCATCCCGGACAAACCGAGCCCGGTCCCGCAACACGAATCGCAGCGGGTCATGAGCGGCATCGTTCCGGATGCCGGCCAGCTTTCTCAGCCGGGCGGCCATGCCGACAGGCAAGCGGTCTTCGACTGACGACGCCAATTGGCCCAAGCCGGTACCAGTGGCGTTCCAGTGGGTGCGCAGCGCATCCTCCAGCACGGCGGAGGCGATCAGTACGCATTCGATGTCGGACTTCGTCCGGACCAGGGTTGATATTTCGGTATTCGGCATAAGGGCTGCTCCCTGGCAGGTTCGATTAAAGAACGGAAAACGCCGACCGGCGCTGATGGGCGGCCTGACGCCGGTCTTCGGCCTCTGCCGCAGCCCGGAAGTCCGCCGCGGACCCTTCCCGCAAGGCTTGCGTCATTTTCCGGCGGGGATCCTCGATCGGCAGCCTGTGCTCCTCCCGGTCGAGATGGCCAAGGTGTTGGGCGCGACGCCAACGGATGGTATCCCGGGCGCGGGCCTGGAAGTCGTCAGGCGTACGGACCTGCCGGATATCGATCCCGGCCTCCGCGAAAAGCGGGCCCCATACGTTCAGGGCGGCCGCGGTCAGGCGGTATTGGCCATCCACCTGCAGGAATGCCTGGTCGATGGTCGGCAATTTTTCGGGAAAAGGCAGCATGGGGATCTCCTTAGGTTCCGCTGATCAGTATACCGAAAATGGCTTAAATAATCCAGCGATACGGAATCAGAACACGCAAATATGCGATTACCGGCGGAGCATTGCGTCGCACTTTGGCAGTAACGGTTCTGCTCAATATAGGTTGGTCCTGGCGAATTCGATCAGGGAGCAGCCGCAGGGGCTGCTCCTCCGCCCGCATCAGGACGGGTTCTTCCCGAACGACCAGACGGGCTTGGGTGCGGTTCCTTTACGGATCGGGCGGCCAGCCCAGTCCGGTATCCGGAAATGGGGGGGCGAGCCTCGGCCACCGGCTGGGCAGACCGTATTCGGCGCCATGAGCCGCGCACAACCGTTGCAGCCACCGGGCGAAGGATTCGTCGATGAGGCCTTCGACGGCGTCCCAGACCTGGTAGGGCAGGCGAAGGTATCCGGTTTCCGCCGAAGAAACGACCAGCCAGAACGCGGAAAATTGGTTTGGCAATGGGCGTCCTGCCGGACTCAACCACCGGTCGTCGCCCAACATGGCCCGCCGGGCCTCGTTCAGAGCCATCTGCAAGGCAATATCACCATGCAGGCGGCCCAGGTCGAAATATCGCTCGGGGAGTAGGAAGAAATGGGAGAAGAAACCGGAATGCTCCGGGTTACTGGCGAGGTGAATCCGTAGCACGGCCAGCGCCCCCCGCTGACCAAACGGCAGCAGGGCATAACGGCTGACCAGGCTCACCGGAGCTTCGGTCGTCAGCCGGCGCAAGCCGGCACGGGCTTCGGCTGCATAAGCGATGGCTCTTGCCGTCTGGGCTGCCAGGTCGTGCAACGGCATGCGGGATCCGTGCACCCTGGCGGTATCGGGATCGGACGGCATGGGGGACATGGATTTTCTCCTTCTGCGGATGTTCGATGGGGTGTGGCTATATTCAGGCACGTATCAGGCCATTTACTTAGGAGAGATCCCTATGAACGCAGTCCAGTCCGCAGTCGCATCCAGACAGATATTCCGTCAGCAGCAGCAGGTGGGCGTGGTCTACACCCGCCGCTACTCGGAGTTCCAGGAAAGGCGTCTCGTCGAAATCGCCCACCAGCGCGAAGAGGCCGCCCAGATCGTGCAGTACCTCCAAGATATTGAGGACCAGGGGTTTACCCTGGACGCCTTCCATTACCAGCTCAGGAATATGGCCGCAGCGACACTGCGTCATCGGCAAGCGGCCTAAATACCGCACCATCATTTGAGCTCAGCAGGGAGCCTTCGCGCTCCCTGTTTTCTTTTCTCACTCCCAGGTGCTCGTTGACGCACCGCGTTTCCGTGGTGTAGCCGACAACCAGTTTGCCCATGAAAAATGCCGCCGTGGCCGCCTCCACCGTGCCGCTGTCCGGCTCACCGCCACGGAACGGAATGAGGTTGGCCACCACGGCGTCGAGGCCTGCCCGGCGCGGGACCGGTCGGATGGGGCGGCGGTGGTCTCGGCATCCTTCGGCATCGGCGCGGTAGCTTAGACCCGTTCGAACGAAAACTTCGTCAGATCAACGCGGGCGCTGGCGTGCTCGATGATGAACGCGCCAATTTCTCCATGCTCATCCATATCGATCAAGGTGTTTTTATCAAAATCCCTGTTTTCGCCCACGTTGTACGCGCGCAACTCAATATACAGTGTGTCGATGTCCTGAAAATATTTGATTTTCACAATTTTAATCCTCCATCGCCACCCAGCAAGGGCAATCCGTTTCCGGCTTCCGCCGATTGATGCCGCCACCGCCGCTGGGCGGCATTGACCATGGCGGCTTCCTCCATTATTTCGCGTCACGGTTCAGAATCAGTATCAAACCCATATATGTTTTTGGCTTCGGGCATGGGGCTAATGGTATGCCCTTATGGACATCCATTTTGGCACCTAAACGGCAACCTAACGGCTCTCCTTGGCCTTCAATTAGTGCCTTACACCTATCGCATGTCTTTTTCACGATCTTCTTCCTTTTAACCCAATTCCCGACTAACGAATGGCACCGGCTGCAAACACCTAAACCCATGGAACGATCCACACGAATCCGACCTGATGAACCAACCGGACTCGGAGGCCTTGAGCACCAGCTCGTCCTTCGCTGGCACATGGACTTCTTCCCCGGTCACGGGATTGTGGGCCGTCCGCGCCTCCTTGTGCTTCGCCTGGAACGTGCCGAATCCGTGGATGCGGACCTTCCTGCCGTGGAACGCCTCCAGGGCGACAGGACCAAACAGGGTATCCAAAACGGCGACGGACGCCTTTTTTACGGCCACACAACCATATTTTACTGAACCAGGGGGAGATCCCGGAGGATCGACTCCAGGAGGAGGCGGTCCATCGGGTCCCGTTCGGCCTCCAGCTTTTCCTGGAGCTTCGTTCGAAGCACCCAAACTGATTCTCTGGGGTCCAACCCGTAGTCCCGGAGGATTTCTTGCAGTTCCTGTTCCATCTGAAGTTCCTTTGTGTCCTTCCTGTCGCAACAGCATTATTATACCAAAAGTGGTGTATTTACACAAGGCATGGAAGCGGCTGGGTGACCGTATTCACCCATCGGGAGAGTGCTGAAGTATCGGTACGGCGCGGCCTCCGTTTCCCCGGACGCGCCGGGCCGCCCGGGACTGGCCGAACAACGCCGAGGCCGGCGCCCGATGGCCGGATCCGTTGCCGACCGTAGGACGATGGCGAACGCCAGGCGGTAGGTTCCGAGACTATACTGGATAGGGCCATTTCCAAGGAGGAAATCACATGCGGTTTGAAGCCGAGCAGTTTTGGAAGACCCGGGGCGGATCTTTGGTGTACATCTCCGCAGTCAATCTCGACGCACGCTACCCAGTACTTGGCTGGATCTCCGATGACCCCGATGTCTGGCGGGCGTTTCAGGCGGGAGAACGGATGTTCGATTGGATTCGCCATTTCCGGTGGTCAGGCTGGACGCTGGACGGTGACTACCTACTCCGGACGCTAGAGCACCCTAACGATCTGGAAGGCTGTTTAAGCTCACGCGATCCCGGATATCCGCCCTTGGTAAAGGGCGTGGCCCCATCTGGTTGCTGGAGATTTTAAGCCGGCGTGGGATCTCCGGACAACGGCCGGAAGGGCGAAACATGTAATCAGGAGACCTTATGTTCATACGCGACATACAGAACACGGACGCAGACCGCGCCGAATTCCGCGCGCGGATCGAGACGGATTACGAGGCCCGATACCCGGGAGGCATCGCATGATCAGCCAAGTACTGTATTGGTGGCCATTTACGGCAAAACCTCCCCTGGACAAAACCCGCTCGGCGGTGAACGCCGCGCGGCAAAAAGCGCATCTCGCGCGATGGGCCGATCTGTTCCCGGAATACCTGGAATCGGAAACCATCGACTTCGAGGACTTCTGGGAGCCCGCCAGCGAAGTCCTGGCCCTGCTGGACCAAAAGGTCCACGTCTGGTTGCTGGATAAAGAGGCGCGCCGCCATCCCGTGGGAACCACCCCGGTGGAACCCGATGGCAGACAACCTACCGTCGTGATGGGACAATTTCCCGCCTTGCGGCAACCCCGCTCGCCCACGCCCCTGGCCCCCTGGTGGAGTTCCTATCTGGACCGGGAACCGGTTTGGCCGGATTCCGGGCAGATCGAACAGGCCATCGCCTACGCCTTGCTTCCGGAATTCCAGCAAAGGGCCGGGCGCAAGCTTTGGCTGGCGGGGATACCGGCGGCAGATTCGGGTTCGCCGCGTTTCGACCGATGGATCGGCGGGAAAGCGGATCCGGACGCGATTTCCGTGGCGGAAACCCTGCTGGAAGCCCATCGGCAAGGCCTGCGGAAGGTGTTCCTGAAGATCAACCTGGCCAAGTACCAGACAAAGGCGCTGGCCCTGCCGGACACGCTGGATCGGGCGGGCGCCGAACGGCTGGTATTCGACACCCTGGGATTCACGATCGCGCATCTGGAAGGTTTCGGTAATGTCGTGCTGGTGCAGGAATGGGTGGACTTGCGCAAGGAATATCGGTGCATCGTGATCGATGGCCGAATCGTCTCCGGCGCCGGGCTGATACCGGCCTTTACCCCGCTGGATCGCCGGACTGACGACGTCTGGGATCGGCAGGTGCTCGGCCGCCAGGAAGACAACGAACCCGTCTTGATGTTACTGGACACGGAATGGTCGCAGTTACAGCGCTTTGCCGAAGAAACCGCGCAGGCCATGGCCAAGCGCCACGGCCTGCGGCATTACACGCTGGACCTCGCGTTCGTGGGCGGGTCGCCGTGCGTCGTCGAGGTGAACCCGCCGTACAACTTCGGGTTATACGCCAACGATCCGGCCCGGGTAACCAAAGCCATCCTCGCCTTGGACTGATCCGGTCTTTTTCGCCCACGGGCAGGGCTCCATCCTGGCACAGGGCCGGCATGCCGATCCGCGGCTCATCGCGTTATACTGGGCGGGATTTGCGGAGGCGCGCGTATCGCCCAGCTATAAGGCCGGGCGTGGATTGAAACAAACAAACAAACGGGCAAACAACCGAAAGGAACCAATCTAATGACAGCAAAACCAAGCGGCAATCTCCTTACACTGTACATTGTCCCCACCACATTGCCGAAGATCGCCGGCCAGCGCCGCATCGTGGGGCGCGAAGGGGACTGGAGCGCCCGAGATTCCTATCGCAACGATCCGTCCCAATGGAAAGAGATGGGTCTTATGGCTTCCGATGGGCACTTGGTCTGCCTGGATGCCGGTCCGGAAGCCTATTTGGAGCTTAAAAGCTGCGAACCGCTGATGGCGGGGCTACAAATAAGGGTAATCCGACCAGTCGAGGCATAACCAAAAAACGGTGGGATTTGGCCATCCGGAGCGGATGAAAGAAGAGGATGCCTGAAGGTGCTGTGGCCGACCAGCGGGATATGCGGCTTTCAGACCGGAGCTTGCGCTCCGGTCTTTTGTGTCCTACCTCCGCATATTGGAGATCGTCCTATATTAGGCAGGATCATTTTCCAGGAGAGAATCATGTTAGGACACTTGTTCCGGCGCGTCGCTTCGGATGCGGTCTATGTGTGGGGTCTGTTGGCGGGTGCCAGCGCCCTGCCGGGGTACACGTCTTTGGTTTATCTGGTGGCTTTCGCTTTTGGCTATGCCTTTCTGTCCCGGTGGTTGACAGGCCTACGGCAGATTCGCCGAATCCGCCGTCAGGCCGTTCCCGACACCCATGGGGTGCAGGCCCGGACAGATCGCCTGGCGCAACTGGCAGGAGTCCCGGCGCCCCAGGTGCTGTGTTTTTCCGCCAGGCGCCTGCAGGCGGCCACATTGGGTTTCCTGCCGGGAAGCGGTGTCATCCTGGTGCAGAAGGATCTGCCCACGGTATTGCCCGACCTTGAGCTGGAAGCCATTCTGGGGCATGAGCTGGGCCATATCGCGCATGGAGACGTATTCCGGCGTTCGGTGCTCCAGGGATTGGCCAACATGGCCGCCTTGAGCCTTGGCTACGGAGTGTTCGCCCAGTTTCAGGCGCAACTGGGTACCCAGGACGCGCTGATCCTGGGGTTGGCGGCCGCCACCGGCGTGTTGCTGGGGATGGCCGCATGGGTAGCACCCATTTACCAGCATCGGCAGGAATTCGAGGCCGATATATTTGGCGCGCGCCTCAGCTCGGCACCGGCCATGGCTTCCGCATTGCGCCGGATGACCCGGCCCAATGCGCCCAGAACCCCGAACAGCCTACACCCCTGTCTGGAGGACCGTGTGAACCAGTTGCAGTCCTTAGGAGGTTATCATGCATAGCCAGTCGCCGCAGAACTATCAGGCTCGGACCAACTATGTCAGATTCAAGAACTTGCCCGGGCTTCGACAGGCGTTGGCGCCATTTTCGGTGGTAATAAAGGAAAAGAACGGTCGCCATGCCTTATTCGGCTTTAAGTCCGAAGCTGACAGCGTGCCGGCCTCCCTGCTGTATGTAGATCGGCATATCTCCCCGTTTCTGGAGGACGGAGAGATTTTGGTCGTACAGCAGATCGGCTGGAAGGCGTCCACTGGCGAGTTCACCAGCGGAGCATGGGCCGTGGATTCAAGCGGGCGTTGGGTGGCCATCGAGATGGAGGACATTTACGCCATTGCCGCAAAGCATTTCGGAGTTCCACTGGAAGCCATCTCCCGTTGCGCGGATTAGCCTAGCCACGTTTTGCCGGCGCTACTTGCGCCGGTTTTTTTTTGTGGCCGGCGCTGGTCCTCCCAACGGGAGGTGAACCTGGGGAGAACACCGGGATTTACGGAAACCGGAAGGGAGGACGCGCCCCATGATGCGGAGCGTAAGCTCCGCAATAGAAACCCGCCCCAAATTATAAGGGCGGAGTCCGGTCAGGCGCCAACCGGCAGCCACAGCGATGGGTTGGTGCGGGAAAACCAGTATCAGTTCGGCAGGATGCCCAACGTGTCGACATCACAGAAACTGGACAGGGAATTGGCGCCCAGCACGTAAGGCATGTTCAGGTTGGGCGCCGAAGAGCCAGCTTGCACTCCGGCGAACACGGCGGCCGTACCCAGTTGGGGATAGGCCCCGCAGGGAGAGCCGTCATCCACCAGGTACCCGGCTCCGGTATATACGGTGTAGGTCTGGCCGCCCGCGGTGATCGTCTGGCTGCCGTAATCCACCTCGGGAGCGGTTCCGCTGTACACATACGGGATCGGCGTCGCGAAGGCGGCGTTGTTGAGATTCCCCGTCACCGACAGTGACTGCACGTCGGACGGATTGGCCGGAATGCAGAAGGTCACCGTCTGGCCGTACGTACCCGATGTCGTCACCCCGAAGGTCCCGTTGACCGTTGCGGTGTCCGGACTGGCGGTCCCGGCTGAAGCGCTGCCGCCGGTCAGGGAGGCAGCTCCCGCCGGGCAACTGGTCGAGTACCCCAGACTGGTCATCGTCGCGAACAGGGAGGACAGGCTGCCCGGCGTAGTTCCGGTTTGCGTCGCGGAGTCCTGCGCCTGGATCAGCCAGTAGCCCGCAGGCCCGGCCTGGCCGCCCGGGATCCTCGTTCGGTACACAAAGGTCGTCGCCCCTGCGGTGGATACCAGCCCCAGGGCCAGCGCCAGACCGGCCATCCACAGGGGTCTCATTTTCAGGGGAATGTGCATGACCGTCTCCGGCGATCCAGGTTGACGGAGTATAGGAACAACGGCGCCAGGCGGCCGGAAGTGGGCCACTCCTGGAAAACCGGCGTTAACGCGCCGAGGTCGACGGCACCTGTTGCGCCGTGTGCTTCGCTCTCAAAATCTGCTCGGTGCGGGCCCCGGCCAGCGCCCGATAAAAAACGACGTAGTTCGGATGCACGACCAATTCGCGCAACCAGTCGGGTAGGCCCGGCCGCCCGGTGCGGCCTAGTTCGGGATGCTGTGCGAGCGGCTTGATTTGTCGCGTAGCTCCTTGCCGAAACCCTTGGCTCGCCCCGGGTTGTCTTTGCCGATGTACCGAACAATTGCGCGCAAATCCTCGCGGGCAAGCCACCGGCTATAGGCCGCGGCTTCGTGCGCTCCGCGCATTGCCTGGGCGCGGTTTTCCCGGCTCTGCGTGATTTCCTGCTGGTCGAGGTTCCAGTTGGTCGCGTCGATCTGGACAACGGCAATGCCCATGTCGCGCAATAAGATCAGCGCGGAACGGGGACTGCCAAAGCGGCGCGGTTCGGAACTGTGTGCCTTGGACAAAATGGCGTCCTGCCCGCTCCGGGTAGCGATCTCCATGAAAAACCCGCCGCCCTGCCCTTTCAAGGTGACGCCGACAACACCGCTGGCGGTGGCGCGCAGCGGCTCTAACGTCATGGGGTTTTCAGCGCTTTAACCGGCGGGCGACGACCAGCTTCTCGCGCGATTCCTGGGTTTTCCGGCTGGGGAGCTCCCCGGCATCCGGAATGACGACTGGGGGCATCGCGCCTGGCCGGTGATTCCGGACGGCCAACAAAAAGCGACCGGTCCGAAGACCTGCCGCTGAAACTGGTTGCCGCTGTTTGTTTGTTTGTTTCAATCCACGTCCGGCTACAAGGCCGGGCGATACTTCGGTTCAGGCTGGGCCTGCCCGAAGATTGGCAGGCGCCTCGAAATTCGCGCAACGTCGGGTCTTCCAGACGGGATCGAACAAGATGGGATAGAAAAACCAGCCGTTCCGGATGCCGTGTGGATCTCCGGTCATCGCCGGATCCGGATTCAGGCACCGCAAATGGGTATTGCCGGGGACGGCCCCGGCCTGGCTGCAAAAGTGGCACTCGTTGTGTTCCGTCAGACTGGGAATGGCCGATGGGGCGTTATTCATGATAGGACTCCTTATCGCGTGGACCTCGCCAGTATAGGACCGGCCAGCCTATACCACTTTTACGTGATGGCTCCCACCATAATCTCCGATTTGGCGGGAGCCATGATGAAGGTATAGCCGCCAGAGCCTATCCGATGCTATACTTTTATCATGAACTCGCTCCAGCGAAAGATCACTTACCGCCTGTATCCCAACGCCGAACAAACCCTTCGGCTGGAATCGGCGTTGGGCCTGCACCAGCGTCTCTACAACACGGCACTGGAGGAGCGCATCCGCATCTATCAAACTGAAAAGCGCTCCATCTCCTTCGCCGAACAGTGCCGTGACCTAACCCGCTGGCGCAAGTCGGTTCCAGCCTTGGGCGCCATCAATGCGCAAGCCGAACAAGTGACGCTCAAGCGCATTGATCTTGCCTTCCAGGCTTTCTTCAGACGGTGCAAAAGCGGGGAAACCCCTGGGTTCCCCCGCTATAAATCGATCGAGCGTTTCCGTGGCTGGGGCTACAAGGACCACGGAAACGGATGGAAACTAATTCCAGGACCGAACGACGGCGCCCACGGCTGGATCACCATGCAGGAGGCCGGCGGCCGCATTCCTATCCGTGGCAGATCACGGCTGCCCGGCATTCCTAAGACCTGTGAAATCCTGCATCGCTCCGGACGCTGGTACGCTTCCGTTACCCTGAACGTCGAGGCGTCCGGCATCCATCGAGAGGCCGGCACCGGCCTGGCGGCCTTCGATTGGGGCGTCAAAACCTTCCTGACCATCGCCGCCGAGGATGGGACGTTGACCCCGGTAGACAATCCTCGGCATTTGCGCCGCCAGCTGGAAGCCGTCCGGCAGTTGGGCCGCACCATCACCCGAAAGCGTCGCGCGGCCCAGGCGGCATCAGGCAAGACGACCGGCTTCCCGGTTTCGGCCAGTCTGCGCCGGGCGTATGCCCAGTTGGCGCGGCTTTATGGAAAGGTGGCGCGCCAACGGGCGGATTTTCTGCATCAGACCAGCAGTTGGCTGGTCAAGACGTTCGGTGCCTTGGGCACCGAACAGTTGAATGTCGCCAGCATGGTGCAATCTCCCGCCCCGGGTGGTAAACGTCGAAGGGGATTGCACCGAGAGATTTTGTCGACTTCGCCGTCGGCGTTCCTCCAACAAGTCCGGTACAAAGCGGAAGAAGCTGGTACCGGACTGGAGGAAGCGCCGACGCGCAAGCTGAAACCAACGCAGCGTTGTCACGCTTGCGGCGTACTGCCGAAAGAAAAGAAGCTTCTTTCGGACTCGCGGCATGCGTGTCCGCATTGTGGCGCCCAGGCAGGGCGCGACGACAATGCGGCTTTAGTGTTGCTACATTGGTTGAAGCTGAGCCTGAAATTCACCGGCCAGGAACTGGCCGAGGTGCTCAGCGGCGTCAGACATTGGGACGGAAGTCCCAATGCAGCCGCAATACAGCACGAAACTCTAGCTATATGCGCGTATGCGCTTTAGTCAGAGCAGTTCATTGGTGATCCCCCGAGTCCCGGAGCCCGTCTCTGAAACCCCGAATCGTCTGTGTCGGCATGGTCACCCTGGACCATCTCATGGTGGTCGACGCTCATCCCGTGGAAGACAGCGAGAATCCCGTGCGTGCCAGCCTGGAAGTGATCGGCGGGCCGATCGGCCGGGGCGCCATCGCCGCGGCGCGCCTGGGCGCGAACGTCCGCTTGCTGGCCACCTGCGGGAACGATCTGCATGCCCGGCGCATGACCGAGCTGCTGGAACAGGAGGCCATCGAACTCCACCTGCAGTTCCGGCCGGTCGCCTCCCAGCGGTCCTTTGTGCTTCTGTCCGGCGACAAGCGCACCACGGTATGGTCAGCCCAGCCGCCGGCGGACGCCGCCCTGCTCTCCCGGATTCCGGAAGTCCTCCAGGACTGCGATGCCATCCTGATGGACTGCACGGATCCGGTCTTGTCCCACGCGGTGGCTGATGAAGCCCGTCGCCGGGGCATTCCGACCCTGGTGGACACCGGATCCTACAAGCCGTGGGTCGAGACGCTCCTGCCCAAAATCACTCATCCGGTTTCCCCGGAGAAATTCTTTACCGGGCGGCACCCCGGCCTGGCTCCGGAAACCGCTCTGGGCCGTGCCTGTGCCGGCTTCCAGCCGGTCTGGTGGGGGATGACCCAGGGACGCCGGGGCGGCCGCTATTTGGCGCGGACGGAAGGCCCCCTGCCGCAGACCTACGCCGCACTGCCGGTGACCGCAGTGGACACCTGCGGTGCCGGGGACGTGTTCCATGGCGCGCTGGCGTACGCCGTGGGGATAGGCTATCGGGCCCGAACCGCGTTTGACCTGGCGGCCTGGGCGGCAGGCCGGAAATGCGCCGTGTTCGGCAACGACGGGATCCCGTATTTCGGGCCACGCAGGCGCTACGCCGCAAGCGGAGGAGCGGCCTCCTGACCTAAACACGGACAAGTCCAGGACCAGGAAGAGAACGGCTCCCTGGAAGT
Source organism: Thiomonas sp. (assembly GCF_054608695.1). Classification (NCBI taxonomy): domain Bacteria; kingdom Pseudomonadati; phylum Pseudomonadota; class Betaproteobacteria; order Burkholderiales; genus Thiomonas; species Thiomonas sp. Next base: position 15,025 of record NZ_JBTRXV010000001.1, on the reverse strand, counting down.
CAACGGGATCGAAGTTAGCAATGTTCGTTTTCTATTTTGCCGTTGATGCCTACCGTAACTTCACTCGGCCCAAGGCGTTAGGGGGAATAGGTCGCGGCTGGTTCATTTTCAGTGGCATCATCGATATCCTCATCGCCTTACTGTTCATTGTCACCTGGCCGCAGGGATCACTGGTGTTGGTGGGCATCTTTGTCGGCGTGAACCTTATCATCGACGGAATCGTCCTCATCATGGTGCGCAATACCGTAATTCAACCCCCTAAATCCTGATTGAGAAAAGGAAACCTATGTTTGCCATTAAAGCGTTGTTTACGGATGAAGTATCGGCCAGAACTGTGTTCGCTGAATTTCAGGAAACTTTATCCGAATCGCGGGAAGGCCCCGCAGAGTTTTATGCCGTGCTGCAAAAAAATGCTTCAGCAAGGTTTACGGCTGAAACCTGCCATTTTCTCAGAAAAAAATGTGGTGGCTTGTGAATTCTACGGCTTTGATGAGAAGGAATCCGCGATGGCGACAGCAGCATTGACGGACGCTGGGACATTGGAAGTTATCATAGAGTAGCAGCTTAATGACGTAGGAGCGAAGATAGCCAGCGATTAGCATGTTCTATGGTATCGTCATCTATCTTTTCTTCTTCGATGACGAGAAGCACCATCAACCGCATATCCATGCCAAGTATCAAGGGCAGGAAGCAAGTTTCGCAATATCGAATGGAGCGCTTCTTGCAGGTGAGCTTCCTCCAGGAAAAACCAAAATGGTGGAAGCCTGGATTGAAATTCACAGAGAGGAATTGATGGCTGATTGGGAACTGGCGGTTAGTGGGCAAAAACCGTTCGCTGTCGATCCCTTGCGTTAAGGAGCCCGACATGGAGTCAGTGCTGTCTGTTCATCCGCACGACGATTTCCGTCTGGAAATCAGGTTCAATACGGGAGAAACCCGTATTTTCGATGCACGGCCGTACTTGGAAAAAGGGGTGTTTGCCCAGTTGAAAGAGCTGTCCAAGTTCAGGCAAGCCTTTGTGGCGCGGGGCACCGTGTGTTGGCCGGACGATCTGGACATCGCTCCGGAAACTTTGTACATCCGGTCTCAACCTTTATGATGATTTAGGTCCAGCTTCCAAGCGAAGCTGGATTTTTATGGGTACGCCCTGATCCCAGACGGCTGAAAGCCCCTGCCTCATTTCATCCGAACGGTGGGACGCAGGCCGGGTCTGGAGCTAGGCCCGCTCTCTCCCGACCGGGGCCGCCTTCCCTGACTCAGCGGGTTTCTTCGGCAGTTGCCTGTGCGCCTTCGACCGACACCCCGGCCAGCAATTCGGTCAGGCCGTATCGACCACGGGCCGGTCTTCCGGACGGAGTGGCCTCCTGGTCCAGATCCAGCAGGCACTGCGGATTCCAGCGGGGATTCTCCAATACCAGGCCATACCGGCCTTCCCGCGGATAGCCGCACGGATTGGCAACGATCCGTGCTGGCCCGATCCGGTAATCGACGGAGTCATGCACATGGCCGTGGGCCCAGAGTGCCGGCGCCCAGCTTTCGACCTGGTCATCCAGTGCAGAGCAGAAACCGCTGCGGATAGAGGACGCTGCGTACTGCGGATGCTGGCTTCGAAAGCTCGGGGCATGATGGGTGAGCACCACCGTCGGCAGACCGGCCTGATCCGAGCCGGAAGTGAACTGTTGCGCCAACCACCGGACATCTCGGCGATATTCTGCCCAGGCATCCTCCGGATGGAACAGGGCGTCCCCTTCCCGAATGACCCGGAAATCGTTCATCCCGTTTCGGCACGCGTCCAGCTGTAGGCCCTGCGCGAAATCCGTCCATAAGGTCGTTCCCAGAAAACGGATCCCATCCAGGATCAACGCCTTCCGCTCCAACAGATGGAACCAGCGCCGGTCCACGGCGGCACGGATCTCGTCACGGACCTGCCCCAGATCGCGGCCATAGGCCTCGTGATTGCCAATCACCATGACCACCGGACGGCCCTGCCGGTTAACCGCGCGCAGCCAAGCCCCGATATCCGCGGGCCGGCTCGAGATATCCCCCGTCAGGAGCAGGATGTCGCCGACGAAATCGGCTTTCGTCCACGGAAAATCCCGCTTTAGGTTCCGGTAGCGCTCGAAATGGGTATCGCTCAGGAGTTGCAGGGTGGGTAATCGGGACATGGCAAAGTCTATCGGCTTCGGGAAAGCCCTAGTATAGCACCGGGGACCACTTGGGTCAGGCCCGCCTCCCGCCCGGATGATCCTGGAAGAACAACGCTGAGACGGACCCCGGAGCCTCGCCGGTTTTCCGGGCGGAAAGCCGGACCATGGGAACGGCCGGAATCCGTCCCCAGGACGGGGTTTCGAGGATCCGCAAGTTATGCGTTGTCGTCTGGCCTAACGTATAACCCAGGAGGAACCGCCTGTTCAGAGGCCCCCAGTACGCCGCCCGTGGACCTGGTCGGAAGTACCGCCTACGCCGAAGCGTTCAGGGAGCACACTCGTGGTGTGCTCCTCTGCTGGCGAACACCTGCGCTCCCGCCCTTGGACCCAGCCCCTAAATCGCCCTGCCCGGCCACTCTCCTGGCGAACTTGTAAGAGTTCCTTACAAGTTGCCCCTTCGGTCAGCCACCGGGCGTCGCCTGCTTTTAATCCAGCGGAGTTGTGGGTCTGGAACAGAAACGCAGCCCGGAGGCTGCGTTCTGGCACGGGAGCCCGCGATGCGGGTGGGGTTCAGCCCATGTGCAGCAGGTGCTCGAACCGGCCGATGAAGATCTTCAGACCTTCCATGTCTTTCGCCAGTTCTTCCCGCCAGGGCCGCTCGGCATGTTCCGGATCGTGCCATTCAAACACGTCTGGCTCCTGATAATCCACCAGGATCACGACCTTGCCGGAACCGGCATGCTGATGCGCGTCCTCCGCCCAGGCCAGCACCTTCTCGGCATCGGCCTCGTCCAGAAATTTCTTGAACACGACGGACGCGTTGCCGGTGTCGGCGTCAAAGGCCATCTCGCCGCCCTGGTCCTTCAGGAAGGTGACGGCATCCAGGCTGTCCGGTTCGGCGGCATGCAGGAAGGCTTCGATGGTTACACGTTTGGTCATGGGTTTTTCTCCAAAGAAAGTCCGCCATGGGGCGGTACCGGATATTCGGCGCAGGAGTATAGGTACCCCGCCAACTCCCCGGGAAGGACGGCGCGGGACCAGGTGTCGGCTTCCGGCAGGCAGGGACCGGATGGCTGCGACCGGAAGTCACACGCCGTTTTAAGCTGAATTAAGTTTGTATACTTAATTTAAGATCAGTAGAATAATTGATCATAATTTTCGGAGGACCTCATGACCCACCAAGACTTTCTCTTTCATCGCCCAGATTTGGCTCATAGATATGCGGACAGCCTGGAAGGCCGCAGTCTAGTGGATGCCAGTTCCGGACTGTTTCTGGCAGCGCCCCGGCGGACCGGAAAGACCACCTTCGTACGGCAGGATCTGCTGCCGACCCTGGTGGCACGCGGAGCGACCCCAGTCTATGTCGATCTTTGGGCGGATCGGTCTCGGGACCCTGCGCTGCTGATCTCGAGCGCCATCCAGTCCAAGCTCCAGGAATTCGCCAGTACGATCCGAAAGCTTGCCCAGGTGGTGGGCTCGGCGCAGATCAATTTGTTCGGCACCGTTCAACTGGGCCTGGCCCAGCCAGAATTGCCGGCAGCGATCACTCTGGCCGACGCGCTGGAGGCGCTGTCCGTCGCGGCGCAAACGCCGGTGGCCCTGGTAATCGACGAAGCGCAGCATGCCTTGCTCACCCCCGAAGGCCGCAATGCCATGTTCGCGCTGAAAGCCGCGCGCGACCGGCTGAGCCATGGAGTAACCGGACCCCGGCTGAAGCTCGTCATGACCGGTTCCAACCGGGACAAGCTGGCCTATTTGGTCCGGGACAAGGATCAGCCTTTCTTTGGTGGTACCATCACTCATTTTCCGCTGCTGGGGAAGGAGTTCCTTGAGGCTTTCGCGGCCCACATCAATCGGTTTCTGGCGGCGGACAACCAGTTCGAGGCGGCGGATCTGTGGGAAGCCTTCCGCCTGGTGGGATACCGTCCGGAAATGCTGCGCCGTCTCGTGGCGAACCTCGCTCTGGATGGCGGTGCTGAGCGCCTGAGAGTGGATTTGCGCACCGGTGCCCACAACCTGAGAAGCCAGATTTGGGGGCAGATGGAGGCGGAATTTTCCGGGTTGACCCCGATTCAGCGGGCGGTGCTGGAAACATTGATCGAAACCGGGGCGGGCTGTGCGCCATTCAGCGATACCTTCCTGAAGACCTGTGCCCAGAAACTGGGAAGGACGGCCAAACTGCCAGCCGGCACGGTTCAGGGGGCCTTGGACGCCCTGCGGGAGAAGAATCTGGTGTGGCGCGCCGACTGGGGCGACTACGCCTTGGAGGACGAGAGCATGGCGGAGTGGTATCTGGGCAGATCGACCGAAACCTCCTGACCAAACCCGCCGCACAAGCGATTATTCCGTGCGGGATCTGGGCGGACGTATCGGTCCTCCGCCGTGGAAACAGCCCCCGGGAAGGATCCGGGAGAACCGGGTCGATTGCGGGATCAGACGGTATCCCGCTGGTAGCCTTCGGAAGCTGGCCTTGGCAAATCCAGAAGGAGCGGCCGATGCCTGCGCGGGCGTGGCCTACCCAAGGCCGCGTCCCATCGGTTGGTGACCGTTTTGGTGGATCCCGGGGCTATCAGCCCAACCTTAGCATACCCACAACCTATATCAATAAATCTGTTATTTTTGCTTTTAATAAGATGTCCTAAAGCCAACCTGTCCAGATCATCCAGCCTTTGTGAAGAGATATCATGCCTATAGGATGATATCTTGTTTATGCTTCTATCCCCATATTGGTTTAGAGTTCCTGAATTCATAAAAAATTACCAAGCCAGGCTGGCGGATCCCCCTGTCCCGGAATTCGCGCTGGTGGCGGTACCCCCGCCGCCGCTAATGGCCGCGCCGCCCGCGCCTCCAGTTCCGGAAGTATTGGCGGTTACCGTCGTGCCGGGGGCACTGAAATTCTCGCCACCAGAACCGCTGTAGCAACCGGCATCCGTCCCGTTGAAGCCCCCGCCGCCTCCGCCGGGGAGACCGCCGCCTCCCCCTGGAGTCTGGGGGCCTCCTGAGAGAGGAGTTGCCCCACTGTCCGGGCTGAAGGCGGTCCCATTGGCACCGCAATACACATCGACTTGTCCGTCGTAATCCGTATCGTAGCAGCCCGCTCCGCCGAACCCGGAGCCTCCCGGGCCGGGAGCCGCGAAGGGCGCCGCGGATTGATTGGCGGGGCCACCGGCGGTTGGCGGATATTCCAGGCCGCAGTCTCCGTTTAGGTCCCAGATCGCGCCGCCACCGCCACCCGCCTCCAGCAGGACGTCCGACGCGTCGCAAGACAAGCCGGCGCAGACCATCGTCGCGCCACCGCCGGCGCCGTCGTAGCCATCGCTGGGGCCTCTCGCGCCAACGATCACTGTCAGGGTTTCTCCGGGGGAGACCGGAAAGCTTCCGGCGAAACCACCGCCCGGCGCTCCGGCGTAGGTACCTCCGCCCCCGCCGGCACCCGTCAGGTTGGCGGTGGCCGTGGTTACACCGGCAGGCACGGTGACTTGATAGGTTCCAGGGCCAAAGGAAGTCCATCCAGGCGGAACCGAAGCCTGGGCACCAACGATCATGACCCGGTATTGGTAAAAGGCATCGGCCGTGGAGGCCAGGCCCAGGCAGCCGAGCAGGCCTAAGAGCGGAATTGCTTTGCGGAGGAAGCGCATCAGGGGAGAACCGACTGATCAGGGGATATCCGAATATAGCGACGCCCCGGGAGCAGACGCACGGCCCGTTCCCGCTCAGTGCCAGGCGATGGCGACGGAGCCATTCGCGCCTGGCAGATCCCCGATACCACCTCCCGGAGCCCCGCCTCCGGGCGTGTCCGTCGGCGCCAGCATGATAGACGCCGCATAGTCGGAACCGCCGCCACCGCCACCGCCCGTATAGCCGCCGCCTCCGTCGCCACCGGAACCTCCTCCGAAATACCCGTCGCCACCCCCGCCACTCCCCCCGTTGGTGGAGCCCTGCGGAAGGACAGGAGCTCCGCCCTGCATCCCGGACCCGGAATTACCTGGATCCAGATTGACGCTGGGATACCCGCCGCCCCCGGATCCGGGACCAGCTTGGGTCGCCCCCGCTCCGCCTTGAGCGGGATACGAACCCGCAGTACCGTTCGCGCCGGAGCCTGCGATCAAGCCCCCATCCCCGCCGTCCGCCCCGTCCTGATAGGAGTCATGCTGGCCGGCTCCGCCGCCACCTCCGGCGACCCCATAGCGCGTTCCGCTTCCGGAAGCCACCTCGCTATAGCCGCCGCCGAAACCCCCATCGGAGCCGGAAGCCCCAGACCCGCCCTGGCCCACGGTGACAGCCCAAGTCTCGTTGCCCGGGTTAGGTACGTCGAAGGTGATCTCCCCGCCGTTGCCACCTACGGCATAGGCAGCTCCCGACCCGCCGGCCCCCCGTAAGGTCACCTGCAGGGTCGAGCAGCCGGCGGCGGGGATCGTAACCGAAATCGTCCCCGGCGTAGTTTCGGAGAGGCTGCCGGGTGTACAGACGGGTGCCGGGTGCCCACCGGGGATTTCGGTCCGGTAGATATAGGTAGTCGCGGCGGCGATGGCGGGCGCGCCCAGGATGAACAGACCCAGCGTGGCGAGGAGCGTCGGGATCCGGATACGAGATGACCATGAAACCATGCCAGGAGTGCCTATGAGGACTAAGTTCCTAGTATAGGCGCGCCGGGGAAGCGCCCGGCCAGTGTTCCGGTTCCAGGATTCCTATATTCCCGTACCAAGTGTTCAGGCCAACGGAATAAGGAGAGAATCATGAAATATTATCGCGCGTTTCATCCTGTCCAGAATGACGCCACCCCCACAAAAGGCCACTCGCAAGGGGCGTTTTCCCTGCTGGCCCTGCTGCTGGTAACCAGCCTCGGGATGATCGTCTGGAGCGTTCAGCAACCAGATCTCTGGGCCGCCTACGTGGTAATAGGCCTGGTCGTTCCGATCATCGGACTACGCCTGGCGATGGAGATCAAGGAGGAGTCCAAATGGAACCAGAGCTGGACCACCGGCCTGATCCTGGCATTGGCCATCCTCTTGGCGACCCTGGCCGAGATGTACCTGACCGGAATACTGAACCCGGCCTGGATCGGTGTAACCGCAGGCATTGGTAGCGCCACTGTCATCGGCCAGATACTCGCTAAGGTGGTGTTGTAGCGGCTATTTAGGGCCCGGACTCGTTCCGGGCCTTCGTTCGTGCCAGGCGCTAGCAGCGGGCTGTGAGTCAGGCCCCTAACCGAAGGGGCCAGGCGGGCAGCGCCAACCGGTGTACGGCTCCTCAGGCGTGGCGAGCAACCGCATGAAGCGATTCAGTTGCCGTTCACCTTCTTTGCGAATGACAGGCTGAAACGCGCGTCGACGGCCTCCAGCAACCGCACGGCGGCGCGATGGCCCCATCGAAGGGGCCAACCTACAGATATCCTGGGATTTATCACGACTCGCTGCGTTTTTGGGTGAATGTGATAAATATCCATGCGATCCAAGTGTTAGAGAGATCGGCCAAGCTCCGGCAAGGAAAATCAGCAGGACCGGCCGGGATGGGTGAGCCGCGAACCGATCCCTGAACGAGGAAGCGGAGCCGGTTGCTAGGAAGGGGGCGTCTGAATCACCGTACAAGAGCTCGCCTGCCGATTCGTTGGCCCAGGTTAGAAACCGGAAAAATCCCCTGGTTCTCCATCGCCGTGTTGTCCGGTTGACACCGCAGACGCCCCTGGCATAGCAACCGACTTGGCGGATTTCGGACAACGCCCAGGCTTCCTATCCGGGGCCAGTCCCGCAACCGGTTCCGATATTAGGCGACTTATGCTATACTGTTTTTATTTATGGCCGCCATCGCGCCGGAGGTAAGTTTTGCTGGCCCGCAACCCAGGATCCGTAACCGCTGTTGCCGCACTCTGTTCCCCATCGAAGATCCCCCGGACGGCCCGTTCGCTCCCTGGCTTGGCGCTGGTTACCGTCATGGCCCTGGGCCTATACCAGGCGACGGACTCCACGAGTCCTCCCGAAAGACTGGCCGCCCCTTCGCCGCCGCGATCCTTGGTGACCCAACCAATCGCGCCACAACCAACCGCGCCCCGGACGGTAGCCCGGATTTCCGCGGCGGAAGCCCGGTTGGCCCCCCTGGGGAGCCCAGGGGCGCTTGCCCCCATACAGCAACGTGTCCTGCACATGGCCCATCAAATTGGGAAACAGGTCGGCATCGGCGACCGGTTGGCCGCGGTGGCCTACCAGGAAAGCTCTCTGGGCCTGTTTCCCAATAGTCCTGGTCATTACGGCGCGGGGTCGGTGGGGCAACGCGCGTTGCAGGTCGTCCTGAAGGCCCACCCCTGGCTGCAGGCCTATTTCCAGGGCCGAAACTGGGCCCGGGAGCTGAAGCGAAGTCCGTCCGTTTCGCTCTGGGTTTCGGCCTACTACCTGATCCACTGTTACCACCGGGCGCATGAGCATTGGACCGGCGCCTACAGCTTGTACCGTTATGGCTCGATCCAGCCCGGGGCGCCTTATCCGGAACGAATCCGCCAGAAGCTACGGCTGGTTAGGCAGGTGCTGAAGATTTAAGCTGGCGCTCGTCCAGAGAGCGCACGGCGCCCTAAAGCTGAAAAGCCTTATCGATAAGGTACCAGAGAATGCCAAGAAACTACCAAACGCACACCGCCTCTGTTTGCCGCACTGTGCCTGTCAATATGACCGGCCGCGACTTTGTGGTGGGCGATCTCCACGGAAGCCTGCGCCTGCTGGAAATAGCCCTGGAAGGGGTCCACTTCGATCGGGGCCGGGACCGCCTCTTTTCCGTGGGTGATCTGGTGGATCGCGGCCAGAATTCCCTGGGGTGCCTGCAACTCTTGCAGGAGCCCTGGTTTCATTGTGTTCGGGGAAATCACGAAGACCTGATGCTGGATTTCCTGGACGACGGGCACCAGTATGGCTCCGGTTCCCGCCATGCGTGGCTTGATCAGGCCAACGGCAGTGGATGGTATTTCGAGTTGTGGCATGAACGCGCCTACCTCGAAGAGACCTTGGTCCCGATTCTTCGGCGGCAACCCCTGTTTCTGACGGTGCCGCTACCGGACGGCCGCCAATTCCATGTCGTGCATGCTGAGATCGTAACGGCCGGGTACGATATGGGGGAAGGCCATCTGGCCTTCTGGACGGACGATACGCTCTCCGAATTGCCCGGCGAGATGGAGCGGACCGCGTTCGTTTCCGGCTATGGCGACGTGACCACCTTTCGCAATCGCCTGCTGTGGGGCCGTAGCCAGGTCCTTTCGCTGAACTACGGAGCCGTGCCGGAAGACGAGCTCCTCGGGATGCGCCCGGGACTGTCCCCCATCTACTGCGGGCACACCATCCTGCCCGGTCCCGGTGGAGGCACGTCCTGGCCGCTGGTCCTGCAGTCCCATGTACTGCTGGATACCGGAGCCTACCAGGCCGGCCGCGACCAGAACCGGGGCCTGACCGTAGCGGAGCCGTTGACGGGCGGGTTCTGGTTTTTCGGCGCACCGTAGTTCAGTTTCTGGCAACCTGGAGTTACTAACTGTAACGGCGATAATTTCGCCAGATGATTCGCCAATAGGCCCGCCATGCCTTCCATTGCCATCTATTATTATGAGGATCCGTCGTTTGCGCGCTGGATCGCCACGTCCGGAGACGTGGCGAACACCGCTGGGATGCCGGACTGAGGCCGCGACCAGGCATCGGCCGGTAAGGGGCCTGACCGGAAGCGCCAGGCCCGCGAGGCACGCGGTTCAGGCCGCCAGCCGTCCCGTCCTTCTCAGCAGCTCCCACACCGCGTCGATTTCCTTTGCGGTCAAGGCATGGCGGTCCCGCAAGGAATGGTGATCATTGGCCGACGAGATCTCCCGCCCCAGAACACGCCCGGCGCATTGCCGCCAGTGCGCGCCGAAATCCGCGAGCACGCCGTCCACGTCCAGGGCGACGACGGGAGCGGTCATGCGCGGTCCTCCGCCTCCCAATGCGTCACCTCGATCTCCGCCACGCCGTCCGGCAAGCAGCCTGGCGACATTCTCTCCGCCAAGCGATCTCGCCGAAGCTTGCATTGGCACAGGGCGAAATCCAGCTGATCCCGCGCTTGGGTGTGTTCCTTGATCTCCCTGTCCAGCAAGCCGATTTCCGCCTGGATTTCCGCTCGAGGCAGGGCGGCGACTTCCTCCTGCATTTCGGCGTCGGTCATGACGATTCTCCTGGCCGATAGCCCACCAGCCGCTGATTTTCCACCAGAAGGTTCTCCGGCCGGTCCCCCGCGGATTCAGATGCCCAGGCATGGGCGCGAAGGACGAAAGCGATGGGGCTCATGCTTTGGGCCGTCCCATCCGGGCTACCGCCTCGTCGATCTGTTTCCGGGTCAGGTGAATCGTCCGCCCGGCGCTGCTGTCCTTGACCGTGTCGTCGGTCAACGGAAACTGGCTGACGACGATGTTCGGCTCGGAGTACACGGGTTCCACCTGGTCGGTTTGCGGGTCCAGGCAGAGGATCCAGGTCGCATTGGATTCCGGCGGAGAAAAGAGCCCTTGGGGTCGGCCTGGGGCAGCACGCCACCCGATTCGAGTGTGGTACCAACGCGCCCGTTCCGGATTGCTGTACTGCGTGCTGTAGGGGATGCCATAGCCGATGCTGTCGCACATCTTGTGCAGATGCCCGTGCATGCCCTTCAGGTAGGTGATGGTGGTGAACGTCTGGCCGCGGAGCTCGTAAATTAGCTTGAGGCCGCGTTTCTCCTGGAAATTGACGATGTTGGGGGATCCGACCGACAACGCGGATTGCTTGTCCACCACCTTTTGCTGCTGGTTGATGACAGCTGATCCCCATAGAGGCCGGGGCCTGGTCGGCCCCTTGCAACCGGCCAAGGACAGGGCGGCCAGGAACAGGCCGCCGGCAAGCAGGGTCTTCGACTTCTTCATTGCGCACCTCCGGCGCTGTTGGCTGCGGCATTGGCTTCGGCCTGATCCTGCTCGGCACGGATCTTCCGGTAGAAGCGTTCCAGATCCGGCGGCAGGGGTCCCCGGTATGCCTCGAATTCGTCCACGATGTCAGACCGCAGGGCGGCCTTCTGGGCCGGAGTGCGCGCCAGGATGTACTGGGCGCGGGCCTGTTCCAGTTGCTGGATCATGCCATGGGTGTATTCGGGCGAGTGGTGGAAGATCTGGTTCTGGACGGCGGCGTACTTGGGCGCGAAGAAGGCGAAATTCGCATAGCCCGCGTAGTTGAGGCCGAACAGGGAGGCCTATTAGCCCTAGCAGGACATATGTCAAGCGGAGGCTCCTCTGCGTCATATGGCGGCTACCATGGAATATGTGAGTATAGTATACTTTTAGTTTGTTTTTCGGTCAACGCGCCGCTGGCCTGAGCACGAACGGACCATCGCCATCATCTGAATGTCAGGCCCCAGGACGGGAACCTATACTAGGCAGGCTCAGAAATGTAGGAGGCACCATGTTGGCAAAACAGCTTAATCCCGAAAGTCCGGAGTTCCCCCGCTACCAAGGGCTATCCATGGAGTGTGACCAACTCCGGATCAGCCTGTCGGTCTATGAGTACCTGCAGAATCGGCTAGGCATCTCCCGGGGTCTGCTACAGGACTTGAACAAGCTCGGCCTGGTCCTGGCCGGAGGCGCGGCGGCCGCCTTGGTGGACGTGGCCCAAGGCCGTCCTCCGGCATCGGACCCCGGCGACGTGGATTTTTTCTATAAGGGCTGGACCCTGAGTCACGGCGAACCGGTTGCCGGGCTTCCCGGCCTCAACCGAATGGGCTCCATCGCCCAACGGCTGTGGTACGACGGATTCGAAGAACAGCCCGAGACCAACGCGTTTGCGGTCACCTTCCGAAAGACCTTTGTTCCGGCCAGGCCCCCGGCGCTTGTGCCCAGGAGAAGCCCGTCCGTCTGGAGCTTCGACCGCATGCCGGAGACTCCGGAAGAAGTCTTCGAGAAACCCCAACCCGTGACGATCTCCCTGCAGATCGTCACGGTAAAAGAGACCGGGATGCTCCGGTATGGGGAGAATGACTTTCAGCCCAAGGATGCGAAGGCCTGCGCCCTGAACATGCCCGTGTTCAGCCGGTTTGATTTCACGATTTGCCGGGCGGAGCTGGACGGCACCGTCTTGCAATTCGATCCGGATCTGCCGGAAGACCGGCAGAACAAGACTATCCGGCTGCGGCATCTGGCCAGGAATCCGCTGGCTGCCCTGCTGCGGATCAACAAGTATCAGAAAAAGGGGTATACCGCTCCGATTTATGAGCTGGCCAAGGTTTTTGCCATCTATGATCAAATGCCGGAAAAAGAAAAAACCGAGATGCGACCCGCGCTTGAAAAGCTGGGCCAAGCAGATTTCCGGTTTGAGCCGATAACGTCTGATCCCAACAGCCCGTATGGGGCCATGGCCAACCTGAACGTGGACATGTTCACATTGCTGCGAGCCAATCGTCAGATGGAGACTAACGGTATTTTCTTCTCCAGGGAGATCGCTCCCCCGATTGACGACGGCTCTATCCCGTTCTAATTTCTGCCGTAGATAAAACCGTTACGATTACCGCAGACGTTCGGTCTGCGGTTTTCTTTTGATCCAGGCCAACCAGCAGCCCTGCCCAACGCGAACACCGGACATGTGGTAATTGCCGAAACACGCCACTTCCGGTATACGGTTCGTATAGAACTCCACTGGTACGACATTTTCGAACCGGAAGCCACCGGCAAGGCATTTCTCCGCCGGATTCCGCCTTTGGGCGAGCCGACACAGTCGGCGGTGCTGGTCAAGCAGTATCCCGGAGCGGCCCAGACGGCTGATTCGAAGCACCCCCTGGAGTTTCAGGCAACCTGGGTGAGCCAGCAGGAAGCCAATGGCTGGTTGTCGCGCAAAGCCTGGACAGCCTATGCCCACCCGCGCTCGGGTGACCGACTATTTCGGCCATGGGTTCCTGGCTATCTCAACATGCGCCCCATGTTCACCAAGGCCGAGCCGGATACGTCCCTTGGGCGGGAGCCCGGCCTGTGGACCAACGAGCAAGGCCGGCGATTGTCATTGCCATCGTTGGAGAGAGCTCCCGGACTCGAGCTCGAGCTGGAATCGGCCTTGGCCTACCAGCGAGTACTGCTGGATTTCCGGCCCGGATATTTCCATAGGCCAGGGCCGATGCCATCCAGGCGAGCAGCCGCGATCAGGGAGCAGCCTCAGGGGCTGCTCCTTGCGGCAGGCCGCCAGGCCGGTCTCCCTTTTCCGTTCGGATTCCGCCCGGGAAAAGCGACGGTCGTCCCAAAACGAGCCATCGGAAGAAGGATTACCCGGTACCGAAACGCTGGCGGAGCTCTTCGGCGTCTCTTCCGGGGCCATGGTCCTGCGCCTGCAGCAATTGCAGCTGCTCTAGGCTTGGCGCCGCTTCGGGCTGGCGATAGAACTGCACTTTTGCTATAATGTAACGCTTACGAAGCGATAGGGGTGTTCGAACATGGCATGGACGATTTATTGCGACGGGTCCTGCGGTCCCACGAATCCGGGGCCATGCGCTTGGGGAGCGGTGATCGTGGACCCTGCGGGCATCGTGACCGAGCACAACGGTTTTATCCAGGTCGACGGCACCAACAATATCGCCGAGTTGACGGCGGCCATCGAATCCCTGCGAAGCCTTCCGATGGCGGGCTGCCACGAGGTTCTGGTCATCACCGACAGCCAGTATGTCGTCAATGGCGTCACCGAATGGGCGCCGGGCTGGATCCGAAAAGGCTGGAAGACCGCCGACGGCAAGCCGGTCAAGAACAAGGACCTCTGGATCCGGCTGATGGCGGAAGTCCAGCGCCGGCCAGTGCGGTTCCAGTGGGTGAGAGGCCACAACGGCCATCCCGAGAACGAACGCGCCGACGAACTGGCCAATGCCGGGTTACAACTCGCGGGCCAGCCGGTTTCCCCGCCGGAAATGGTGCGCCCGGCCCAACAGCTGAATCTGGATGCCGCCCTGCCTACGGAGATTCCCGCCAGGATACTGGAGGCCGTCGAGACGGCGCGCCGTGAGCTGGCCGCGCAATTAGCCCAAGCCGACGATACCCGTGCCGACCAGATTCTCGTGGAGACCGCCACCGCGCGAATGGATTCCAAGCTGCTGGCCTCGCGGCAGAAAGGCCGTGGCGGCTGGCATACCGACCGTTGCCGGACAGCCGGCCTGGAGGCCATGTTGCGCGAGCATATAGACAAGGGCGACATGGCGGACGTGCTCAACCTGGCGGCCATGATCCTGGTCCGCCGTGAGGCTGGTTTGCCATGATCATCTACGCGCGTATCGACGGCGGTCCCGAATGCGAATGTCGCCGCTGTCTGGAAGAACGCCAGGCCACGGTTTCCACCGCCCTGGGGGATATCCCGCTCTCCATGGTGCGGATGATCCTGTGCCCAAAGTGCGGTAACAAGCGCTGCCCCCACGCATCGGACCACCGGCTGGAATGCACGGGCAGCAACGAACCGGGCCAGCCTGGCAGCATCTACCCGGCTCGCAGCCGACCCACCCAGGAGTAAATTTCGTGGCGAAAAACGACATCGTACTGGTAGGCCACATCGTACGGCAGGCCAACGGCCGAGAAGTGAAACGGTATCCGATCGTGTCGTTCCTGGATGGGGGAACCAGGGTCGAACTGATGGGGGAGCACGGGAACTTCCACTCGGACCTGGTTACCGCGGCAGGAAACGGCTACCAGATGGAGAGCCCTGATCCGGAGATCCAGGCGCGTTGGGCGACGGCCGTCAAGCGGGCAGCCGAACGGCAGGAGATCGCTTCGCGGGCGACCCGGTTGGCGGCGGACAGTGCCGAACCGGCAGCGGTGTCATGACCGCCGTTCCTGCCGATTCGAAGCCCATCGCAGCCAGCTCGGCGCTGACAGAAGTGCTGGGCGCCCTGAGCCGGCG